>VGDO01000097.1 GCA_016869645.1 Alphaproteobacteria bacterium | reverse complement strand
ATCGCTGCTCGCCGATCTCGCCACGCTCACCCGCAACACCGTCCGCTTCGGCCGCGCAGCCTCCTTCCCGGTGCTCGCCACCCCGACCGAAATCCAGCGCCGCGCACTCGATCTGCTCGCCGTCAAGCCCAGCCTGTAGTCAGGACCCGCAGACAAACGCGAGTCACATCAGTGGCTTGGTCAAAATTCGGGCAAAGTTCAGGCTAGATGACAATGAGGTCGCGCGAGTCGCGCGACAGGAGCTCCGCGCCCGTTTTGGTGACGAGCACATTGTCGATCAGCCGCGCGCCAAGCCGTTCCTCGTGCAGGTAGATCGGCGGCTCGATCGACAGCACCATGCCCGCGGCAAGCGTGTAGGTGCTGCCGCCGTTCATGTTAATCGGCTCGCCCCAGCTCGGTGGAAAGCCCGGTGCGATGCCGTAGCCGGTCGTATGGATGCGGGCATGACCCAGCCCGGCCGTGGCGATGACCCGCTTGGCCGCCTCGTGAGGCACGATGGCCGCCACGCCGTCGCGGATCTCGGCAATCGCGGCGTCCGATGCCTCGCGCGTCAGATCGTGGATCTCCTTCATGCGGGCCGTCGGCTTGCCGACCACGTAGTTGCGCCCGATCGTGGCATGGTAGCGGCGATAGGAGCCGCCATACTCGACATTGCCGAAATCGCCCTGCTTGAAGCGCCGCTCGGTCGGCGCGCCATGGGCGAAGGCCGAGCGCTCGCCGCCGGACAGGTTGAGCGTGCTGGCGGGAATGCCGCCATTGGCCGTGAGCATGGCGTGATAGATCGCGCCGCACACTTCGAGCTCGCTCTTGCCCTCCGCCATGGTCTTGCGGAAGGCAACCATGCCGAGATCGGCGATCTCTGCGGCGCGCCGGACATAGGCGATCTCGCGCGGCGATTTCACCACCTTGAGGTCGTTGATCAGGTCGGTCGGCTCGGCGACCAGCGCCGCGCCCAGCAAGGTCTTCAGCCGGACATAGTGATGGGGATGGAGATAATAGGCCGGCACTTCCATGCCGACCCGGCCGCGCTTGAGACCGAACTCGTCGATCAAGTGCGAGAAGACATCGACGGGGTCGGCCGGCTCCGGCCCGCCCCAGATCCGCACGTCGTCAGCCATCGTGTCGAGCAGATACTCGCTGCGCTCGCCGGCACGCCCGAAGATCACCAGGGGGCCAGGCTCGGTCGATACGATCAGACACTGAAAGACCTGATGTGCCTTGGCGTCGCTACCGATCAACCAGTGCATCGAGATCGGGCTGAAGACGAGCAGCCAGTCCAAGTTCTGGTCGGCCATGGCCCGGCGCACCCGGCCCAGCCGTTCGGCAAACTCTTCCTTGGGAAAGTCGTTCTTGGACATGGCGTCGGTTCCTCCGTGATGCGGCGCGTTCAGATGGCGCGCGCCGCCATGTGTCCATCATATACCGCCTGCTCGATCTGGCGTGGCGCCGCTGCATCGCCGACCAGCCGAATGACGAGATCGGGGTGGAGCTGGCGAAGCCGACGGTAGAGGCCATCATTGGCACTGGCGCCATCGGCGGCAACGACCAGTCCCACGCCCACGAGCAGGGTCTCCTTGCCGGTGATCACATGACAGACGGCCAAGCCCTGGTCTGTCATCCGCGCGATCCGATGCTCGACCAGGAAGTCGACCCGACGGTCGATCAGCCGCTGATAGAGCAGCCGCCAGGTCATCGGCTCGACCCGGGCGCCAGCGCTGCGCTGGGATGTGACCAGCGTGACCTGCCGGCCCCGATCGGCAAGGAAATCGGCTGTCGTCGCTCCGACCAGATCGCCTTTGGTATCGAACACCACCACCTTGTCGGAGGCAGGCGCTCCGACGAGGACGTCGCGCGCCGAGACCAGTCTGCCATTGCCGCCTTCGAGACTTGGCAGACGCGGGTCCGAGCCGGTGGCGACGATGACTGCGTCGGGAACGAGAACCATGACCGATGCCGCATCCGCGTCCACACCGGTCCGGACGACGACGCCCGCTTGCTCGGCCTCGCGGCAAAGCTGATCGGCGACGGTGCCGATCTCGCCGCGGCCGGGTGCGCGACGAGCCAGACGGACCTGGCCGCCGAGCTCGCTTTGGCGCTCGAGCAAGGTGACGCGGTGACCGCGGAGCGCGGCGACGCGCGCCGCCTCCAGGCCTGCGACGCCGCCGCCAACCACCACGACATGACCCGGCTTCGCGGCCGGGGTGAGCGGGCCCAGCTCATGCTCGCGACCGCTGGTCGGATCCTGGATGCAGGTGATGTGCAGCCCGCGGAACAGACGACCGAGACAACCGTCGTTGGCGCCGACGCAGACACGGATCTGCTCGAATTCGCCGCGACGCGCCTTGTCGGGCAGGTCGCGGTCGGCGATCAGCGCCCGCGTCATGGCGACGAGATCGGCATCGCCAGCGGCCAGGATCGCCTCGGCATCGCGCGGGTCGACGATGCGACCGACGGCCACGACCGGCACATCGACCACCTCGCGGATGCCGCGCGCCAGGTGCCGCATGTGCTGGCGCGGCAGGTACATCGGTGCGTAGTGGTGCGGCAATGACCACGAGGTCGTGTCGCTGCCCGAGGTGACGTTAACATAGTCGAGCGCCCCCGCCTCGACCAGCACCGGCACCATGCGTCGCGTGTCGGCCAAGGTGAGGCCGCCCTCGTGGTCCTCCTCGGCGCTGATGCGCAGGCCGACAGTGAAATCGGCGCCGACGGCGCGGCGGACCGCGCGCGCGATCTCGATCGCGAAGCGCATGCGGTTCTCCAGGCTGCCGCCATAGGCATCGTCGCGCAGGTTGGTCAGCGGCGACAGGAACTGCTGGATCAGGTTGCCGTGCCCGCCATGGAGCTCGACACCGTCGAGACCGCCCTCTCGCGCCCGCACCGCAGCCGCGGCGAAGGCCGCGACCAGCTCGGAGATCTCCTCGGGCTCCAGCGCATGCGGCGTCTCCGGCCCGAGCTCCGCGTCGACGGCCGAGGGCGCCACCGTTCGGCCCACGCCGCCGAAGGCCGCGGACATGACTCCGGCGTGGTTGAGCTGGGCCAGGATGCAGGCGCCATGACGGTGAACCGCGTGGCTCAATCGCCGATAGGGCGCGATCACGCTATCGTCCCAGTTGGACAGCGCCGCCATCAATTTGGAGGTCGAGCTGGGATGGACGCTGGTCGATCCGGTGATGATCAGGCCGACGCCGCCCCGCGCCCGCGCCTCATAATAGGCCAGCACGCGCTCGCCGATCGCATTGCCGTCCGACAGGCCGGTCGAATGCGCCGTGCTGACGATGCGGTTGCGCAGCGTCATGCGCCCGACCTGGAGCGGCGAGAAGAGCAGCGGGAGGTCAGTCACGTCGTCCTCCGCCTACCCTCATCCTTCGACCCGTCGCAAGCTCAGGGCTCAGGACGAGGCGATCCATGCTAGCCAGCCGCCGACGACAGCCGCGTCGCCTCGACGTGCTTGCGCACCTCTTCCTCGACATGGCCCCAGATCTCGGCCTTCATCTTGGCGAAATCGGGCGAGAGCTGGATGTCGACACGGCGCGGTCGCGGCAGGTTGTTGGCGACGATCGCCTTGACGCGGCCCGGCCGAGCGGACAGCACGATGATGCGGTCGGACAGGATCAATGCCTCGTCGACGTGATGGGTGACGAAGACTGTCGTCTTGCGGCTCTGCTCGTGGATGCGCAACAACTCCTCCTGCATGACCTGGCGCGTCATGGCGTCGAGCGCCGCGAACGGCTCGTCCATCAGCAGCACCTCGGGGTCCGCGGCGAGGATGCGCGCCAAGGTCACGCGCTGCTGCATGCCGCCCGAGAGCTCGACCGGATAGTGGTTCTCGAACCCGTTGAGCTTGACCAGATCGATGAACTTGTCGGCGATGCGGTGACGCTCGGCGGCCGGAACGCCTTTCATCTTCAGTCCGAATTCGACGTTGCCGCGCACCGTCTTCCAGGGAAACAGAGCATAGGACTGGAACACGACGCCGCAACGCGGCTCGATCCCGGTAATGGGCTGACCACGCAACAACAGCTGCCCGGCTGACGGCTGTATGAAGCCGGCGAACATATTGAGCAGAGTCGACTTGCCGCAGCCCGATGCGCCGATCAGGCAGACGAACTCGCCCTCGGCGATCTCGAGCGACAGGTCGCGCAACGCGACCACATCGCTTCCGCCTGCCGAGAAGGTTTTCGTCACATGATCCGCGACCAGGACCCCGCTCATCAGCGACCGCAACCCCTTTTGATGTCCGGCGGTCAGGAGCGCCGATGGCGTTCCCACGGCTGCAGCAGGCGCTCGATGCGCTCGGCGAGCGCATCGGCGAGCAGGACCGTGAACGAGATGCCGACCATGCCGACGAGGACGAGCGGCAGGTTGCCCCAATCCTTGGCCTGCCAGATCAATGCGCCGAGGCCGTTTTGCGCCGCGACCATCTCGGCCGACAGCACGCAGGACCATGAGATCGCCAGGGTGATCTTGAGGCCGGCGAGGATGCCGGGCAGCGCGCCCGGCAGGATGACCTCGCGCATGACCGCAAGATCGTTGGCGCCCAGATTGCGTGCTGCGCGGATCAGCAGCGGATCGACGCGCTTGGTCGCCTCGATGGTAGCCAGGAGGATGTACAGCCAGGAGCCCATGAACACGATGGCGATCTTCTGCGACTCGCCGATGCCGAGCCACAGGATGGTGAGCGGTATCCAGGTGATCGACGGCAGCGGACGCAGCAGCGAGACGAAGGGATCGACGATCGCCTTGGCCGGCCACCACACCCCCATCAGGATTCCGAGCGGCACGGCGATCACGGTGGCGAGGGCAAAACCGAGGAAGACACGCCGCGACGACGACAGCACGGCGATCCACAGCTCGCCGCTGTCGATCAGCTTGCTCGCCTGGGCGGCGACCGCGCTGGGCGACGGCAGGAAGATGGGTGCCACCCAGCCGAGGCCCGTCGATAGCGCCCACAGGCCGACGAAAGCGAGAACCGAGAGCACATTGACCAGCAGGATGATGTGAATGAGCGACGGGCGCGACTTCGGACGACCGTTCGTTCCGGAGTTTGCGACCTGTTCGGTGGCGTTGCCGATCGTCATTCCGTCAAGTCTCGGGTCAAAAAAATTTGGCAGGCCTGACCGCGCGTCGGTGCGCGATCAGGCCTGCCGCTACAGCGCTACTGCAGGAGGCTCGTGTTGCGCCACTTGGTGACGTCGGTCACCTTGGTCGGCAGCTTCTTGTTGTCGTAGAGCCAGTCTGCGAGATCCTGCATCTGCTTCTCGTGGCGGCCGGCATGGCCCATCAGGTCCTTGGTGCCGAAATACTGGAAGGCTTTGATGCCGGCCAGCGTCTCTTCGGGCGTGCGCTTGAAGTAATGCGCGACCGCCTTCGCCGTGTCGTCAGGATTGCTGTTGGTGTAGTCCGCACCTTTCAACATGGCCACAACCAGCTTCTTCGCCGTCGCCTGGTTCTCGTCGGCCCACTTCTTGGAGATGATGACGATATCGGGCGCGCCCATCGACTTGTACTTCTGATAGGTGTCGGTGTCGGTATCGAGACCGAGCAGCTTGCCCTCCGGCACCGCCTTTTTCACGCCGTCGAGCAGCGGCTGCCACACGCAAGCGGCGTCGACGTCGCCCTTGGACAAAGCACCCGCCATCTCGTTCGGCGGCAGGTTGAGATAGGTGATGTCGCCGATCACCATGTTGTTGGCGCGCAGCAGCCCGTGCATGGTGATTTCGGCCGAGGTGTTCGCCGCCACCTTCTTGCCCTTGAGATCCTTGAACGAGTTGATGCCGGGCTTGCCGATGCAGCCCTCGTTGCCGGGCGAATCGTCGATGTTGGTCAGGTAGTAGAAGCTCTGGTTGCCCGCCGCCATCTGCGCGATCACGGCCAGGCGTCCGAGATTGCTGAACTGCACCGAGCCGGCCGTCAGCGCGGCGATGCGGTCGCTCGAGTTGAGGATCACCTGGTAGTTGACCTCGATACCCTGCTCCTTGAAGAAGCCCTTCTCGATCGCGACCATGATCGGAACCTGGCCGAACCAAGTGACCGAGCCGGCGAAGCCGACCTTGGTCTGCGCCAGCGCGCCGGTTCCGGGCGCTACGGCCACCAACACCGCCGCAGCCGCGGCGGTCACGAAGCTCGTCAGTCGATTCATGTCATATCTCCCGGAGGCGCGGGCGCCCGGACGGTCGCGCTCCCTCGCTCCCCTGTTTCTTTGTGTATTTCCGTCCGCGAACGGTCAAAGCGTAGGGTCAGCGCGTCGCCGGTGTCAACGCGCGTGGGCCTCGCGTCCGGCCATGCCTATCGCCTTGCAATATCGAACGAAGCCTCAGCCTCGGCTGCTTCGTCAGCTTCTGGCGCGTGCGCGGCGATGGCGCGCGTCATCGAACGCGTCGCGCATGCGATAATACACGACGAGACTGCGGATCAGCGGCGGCGCCACCCGTGTGACCAGGCTTGGTCGCGGCTGGGTCATGGGAAAGACCAGCTTCGTCGCGTCGACGGCGCCGGCGACACGCGCCGCAATGTCGCGGCCCATCATGGTCGCGTGCGCGATGCCGCGGCCGCTGTAGCCGAAACCGGTCCACAGGCCGGGCGCCAGCTCGTGCAGGCGCGGGTACTGATCCGTTGTCATGGCAATCCACCCGGCCCAGCGATGGACCCAGTCGAGCGGGCCGACACGGGGGAAGATCCGCTCGAGCCGCCTCGCCACCTTGCTCAAATCGGCATCGCCCGAATTGTCGAAGGCCGGGCCATCGGCGCTGACATGCATCCGTCCGTCGGCGTAGAGGCGCACACCCGAGACGAGTCGGCGCGTGTCGGTCAGCGGCTGACCCTGCGGCAGCACGGTGCGCCTGACATTCTCGCCGAGCGGACGGCTGACCGCTTGATAAAGGCGAACCGGGATGATGCTATCGCGCAGTCCGGGCCAAAGACGGTCGGTCATGTAGGCGTTGGTCGCGAGCACGACGGCGTCGGCGGTGACACTGCCGCCCGGGGTCGTCACATGCCATTCTTTGCCGGCGCGCGCCAGAGACGTCACCGGACTGCCGGTGCAGATCTCGACGCCCAGAGCGATCGCAGCCTTCGCAAGTCCGCGCGCATAGGCCAGTGGATTGATCGTGCCGCCACGCCGCTCGAGCGCGCAGGCATCGTAATAGTCGCTGCCGATCAACGCATGCGCATCGGCCCCGGTGACCATGTCGACCGGCGCGCCGCGCGCCTGCCAGAATTCTGTACGCCGCTCGATGGCGGCGCGGCCGGCATCCGAGTGCGCCGCGAAGATCAGGCCGGTGCGCCGCAGCGCACAATCGATGGCGTATTTGTCGATCAGCCCGAAAACGAGATCCGGCCCCTTGCCCGTCTCCTCGATCAGCCGCTCGCCCGCCTCGCGGCCGAAATGCGCGAGCACTTCGGCGGGCCCATGCTTGAGATAGGGCACGACCTGGCCGAAATTGCGTCCCGAGGCCCCCCAGCCGATCTCCTTCGCCTCGGCGACGGTCGCGCGGATGCCGCGTTCGGCCAGATGCAGCGCCGTCGACAATCCGGTGTAGCCGGCGCCGACGATCGCAACATCGGCGCGCCGATCGCCCCGGAGCGCCTGCGTCGGCGGTGCCGGCGCATGATCGCCGTAAGCCGGCGAGAGCGGACAGAGATCGTCGATCGGTGATGACATGCGGGCGCTACAGTGCGACGAGCGCGACACGATCGGCAAGCGGGAACACACCTTTGACCGGCCTGAATTGAGCCAATAGAGTCCCGTCATGCCTCGTGGTGAGCCTGTCGAACCACGAGGCCCTCTCCACGCATCAGGATTTCCTCAACATCCGTGATGCGGCAGCGGCCTCATGCTTCGACAGGCTCAGCATGAGGCGGGGACTTGCATGAATCAGAGGCATCCCAGTCATCTACCGCTCAGCGGCCTGGTCGCGTTCGAGCTCGGCCACAGCGTCGCGGCACCCTATGGCGCGCAGATCCTGGGCGAGCTCGGGGCGCGCGTCATCAAGGTGGAGAACCCCGAGGGCGGCGACGACGCACGCAAATGGGGCCCGCCCTTCTGGCACGATGCGGCAGCGGCCTTCCAGTGCCTCAACCGCGACAAGCAGAGCATCGCGGTCGACCTCAAGGATCCGAGCGCGTTGGCCACGCTGCGCCGCCTGATCGTCGAGCAAGCCGATATCGTGCTGCAGAACATGCGGCCCGGCCGCGTCGAGAAACTGGGCCTGGATGCCAGCCTGCGACGCGACAATCCGCGGCTGATCTACTGCAATCTCGGCGCCTTCGGCAAGGTCGGTCCGATGAATCAGCGGCCGGGCTACGACCCGCTGATGCAGGCCTTCGGCGGCATCATGAGCATCACCGGCGAGGAAGGGCGGCCACCGGTGCGCGTCGGACCCTCGATCATCGACATGGCGGCAGGCATGTGGTCGGTGATCGGCATCCTCGCGGCGCTCAACCGGCGCGCGGCAACCGGCGAAGGCTGCGAGGTCGACACGTCGCTCTTCGAGACCGCACTCGCCTGGATGACCGTGCCCTCGGCGCTCTATGCCGCCTCGGGCGAATGCCAGCGGCGCACCGGCTCCGAAGCCGCGATGCTGGCGCCCTACAAGGCCTACAAAGCCAAGGACGACTACATCGTGATCGCGGCCGGCAACGACAATCTCTTCCGCCGCCTGACCCAGGCCCTGGGCAAGGCGGAATGGGCCGATGATCCGCGCTTCAAGACCAATGGCGACCGCGTGGTCAACCGCGCGACGCTCAACGACATGGTCGATCAGGTCGTCGGCACGGCGACGCGCGCCCAATGGGTCGAGCGGCTCGAGAAGGCCGGCGTGCCCTGCGCGCCGATCCAGGCGGTCGACGAGATGCTGGCCCATCCGCAGACAAGGGCGCTCGACATGGTGCAGCGCTCGCCCGACGGCCGCTTCGCCGTCATGGGACTGCCGCTCAGCTTCGACGGCATGCGCCCGCCCTTCCGCGCCAGCCCGCCGGCGCTGGGTCAGCACACCGAAGAGGTGATGGGCGGTGCGCCGCGGCGCGCGGCAGGAAACGAGGACTGATCCATGCGCACCGACTTCACCACGCTCAAGATCGAGCACCCGAAGCCGGGGCTGGCGCTCATCACGCTCGACCGGCCCGAGGTGCGCAACGCGTTCAACACGCAGATGGGCCGCGACATCCGCGACGTCTTCGTGCCGCTGCGCTACACGCCCGGCGATCTGCGCTGCATCATCATCACCGGCTCGGGCGACAAGGCGTTCTGCGCCGGCGGCGACCTCAAGGAGCGCCAGGGCATGTCCGACGAGACCTGGCGCCTGCAGCATGCGATCTTCGAGGAAGGCTTCCACGCCATCCTCGATTGCCCGGTGCCGACGATCGCCGCGGTCAATGGCGCCGCCTTCGCCGGCGGCTGCGAGCTGGCGCTGTCGTGCGATTTCATCTACGCGGTGAAGACCGCGCGCTTCGCGTTGACCGAAGTGAGTCTCGGTATCATGCCCGGCGCCGGCGGCACTCAGCTGCTGCCCCGCGCGGTCGGCGAGCGGCGCGCCAAGGAGCTGATCCTGACCGCGACGCCGTTCAGCGCCGGCGAGGCCCATCAATGGGGCATGATCAACAAGCTGTGCGAACCGGCCGAGCTCATGCCGGCCGCCATGGCGGCGGCCCAGCGCATCTGCGACAATGCGCCGATCTCCGTGCGCCAGGCCAAGAAGTCGATCCACTGGGGCATGCAGATGGATCTACATTCGGGCATCCACTTCGAGCTCGAGGCCTACGAGAAGATGATCACGACCGAGGACCGGCGCGAGGGCATGAACGCCTCCAACGAGAAGCGCAAGCCGGTCTACAAGGGCAAGTAGGGAGTTCGCCATGACCAAGATCGACGTCGTCGTCCGCGAAGTCGGTATGCGCGACGGGCTGCAGAGCATCAAGTTCATCATGCCGACCGACAAGAAGCTGGAATGGGCGCGCCGCGAGACGGAAGCCGGCGTGACCGAAATCGAGGTCGCGTCCTTCGTGCCGCCCAAGCTTCTGCCGCAGATGGCGGACGCCGCCGAGGTCGTGCGGGGCGCGCTCGAGATCCCGGGCCTCACCGTCTCGGCGCTGGTGCCCAATCTCAAGGGCGCCGAGCGTGCCGTCGAGCAGGGCGCGCACAAGCTCAACTGTGTCATGTCGGTCAGCGAGAAGCACAACCAGGCCAATGTGCGCCGCTCGGTCCAGGAGTCGATCGACGAGTTCGGCCGCATCGTCGGTTTCGTGCGCGGCCTGCCATCGAACCGCCGCCCCCAGATGTGCGCCGGTCTTGCCACCAGCTTCGGCTGCACCATCGAGGGCGACGTGCCCGAAGCGCATGTGTTGACCGTCGTCGAGAAGGTCGCGGCCCTCGGCGTCGACGAGATGGCCATCGCCGACACGGTCGGCTACGGCAATCCGGCGCAGGTGCGCCGCATCTTCTCGGGCGCCAGGAAGATCGCGGGCAAGCTGCCGATCGCCGCGCACTTCCACGACACGCGCGGCCTGGGCCTCGCCAATGTGGTGGCGGCTCTCGACGCCGGCGTGACGGCGTTCGATGCCTCGCTCGGCGGCTTCGGCGGCTGCCCCTATGCGCCGGGCGCTTCAGGCAATGTCGACATGGAGGATCTGGTGTTCATGCTCGAATCCATGGGGCTGAAGACCGGCGTCGATCTCGCCCGACTGCTCGAGGTGCGCAAGTTCATCGAATCCGTCTTGCCGACCGACACCTTCGCCGGCGCGGTCGCGGTCGCCGGCCTGCCGAAGAATTACCGGTCGGCCGCGTCGCGCGCCGCTGCGTGATCGCGACATGAACGAGGCCAGGCATGATGCGGCGGGCCAGACAGCGGTTCCGCTCGGCGAGGACTATCCCGACATCCGCGCGGCGATCCAGCAGATCTGCAGATCCTATCCGGCGAAATACTGGCGTGACTGCGAAGATTCCGGCGCCTATCCCGACGCCTTCGTCGAGGAGCTGACGCGGTCGGGCTACCTCGCGGTGCTAATCCCGGAAGAATACGGCGGCGCCGGCCTGCCGGTGCGCGCCGCCTCGGTCATCCTCGAAGAGATTCATGCGACGGGCTGCAACGCGGCCGCCGTGCACGCGCAGATGTACATCATGGGCACGCTGCTGCGGCACGGCAACGCCGCGCAGAAGCAGAAATACCTGCCGGAGATCGCAGCCGGAAGGCTGCGCCTCCAGGCCTTCGGCGTGACCGAGCCGACCACCGGCACCGACACGACCCAGCTCAAGACCAGGGCCGTGCGCGACGGCAACGATGCCTACATCGTCAATGGCCAGAAGGTGTGGACCTCGCGCGCGCTCAAATCCGATCTCATGCTGCTGCTCGCGCGCACCACGCCGGCCGACCAGGTGAAAAGGCGCAGCGACGGGCTCTCCGTCTTCCTGGTCGACATCCGCGAGTCCCTCGGCAAGGGCCTGACCATCCGCAAGATCGACGCGATGATCAATCACCAGTCGACCGAGGTGTTCTTCGATAATGTGCGCGTGCCGGCCGACAATCTGATCGGCGAGGAGAACAAGGGCTTCCGCTACATCCTCGACGGCATGAACGCCGAGCGGATCCTGGTTGCCTCCGAGAGCCTGGGCGATGCGCGCTTCTTCATCCGTCGCGCGACGGAATATTCCAAGGAGCGCGTCGTGTTCGGCCGGCCGATCGGCCAGAACCAGGGCGTGCAGTTCCCCATCGCGCGCGCTTATGCCGAATACCGCGCGGCCGATTTGATGAACCGCACGGCGGCCGCCCTGTTCGACGCCGGCCAGGCCTGCGGCACCGAGGCGAACCTGTCGAAGCTGCTGGCCTCCGAGGCAGCGTGGAATGCAGGCGAGGCGGCCATGCAGACCTTCGGCGGCTTCAGCTTCGCGCGCGAATACGACATCGAGCGCAAATGGCGCGAGGCGCGCCTCTACCAGATCGCGCCGATCTCGACCAACATGATCCTGAACTACCTGGGCGAGCACGTGCTCGGCATGCCCAGATCGTATTAACCGTTTCCAGCCGAGGTCTTGGACACTTGGCGCCGGCGACGCGGCCACGGCCTCATGCTTCGACAGGCTCAGCATGAGGCGCCATTCTTGCAATTGACATCTCACCCGTCGACTTCAAGCAACCTCCGCACCGGCGCAGCGCTGGTGGTCGCCGCTTCCGCGGCGTTCGTGCTGATCGACGCGACCGCCAAACTGCTGATCCACGATCACGGCACGCTGCAGATCGTCTGGGCGCGCTACGTCTTCAACCTCGCGGCGTTCGTCGTCGTGCTAGCGGCCGGCCGCACGCTCACCTCGCTCGTCGCCACGCGCCGGATCGGCCTGCACTGCCTGCGCGCCGCGACCATGCTGTTCTCGGCCTACATCTATTTCGTGGCACTGCGCCACATCACGCTCGCCGAGGCGACGGCGCTCGCCGGCCTGGCGCCCTTCATCGTGACCGCCTGCGCGGGACGGCTGCTCGGCGAGCAGGTGGGAGCCCGGCAATGGGTCGCGGTGGCGCTCGGCTTCGCGGGCGCGCTCTTCATCATCAAGCCGGGCTTCGCCGGCTTCCACTGGGCCATGCTGCTCGCCGTGCTATGCGCCTGCACGCGTGCCGGCTACAACATGGCGACGCGCGCGCTCGGCACCACCGAGGACGCCATGACGACCCTGTTCTACGGCGCGCTGATCGGATCGATCGTGTCGAGCGCCGTCGTGCCCTTCGACTGGGTGATGCCCAGCCTGCCGTCGCTGGCGCTGATGGTGGTGCTCGGAATTTCCGGCATGGTCGGCCACTTCCTGATCATCAAGGCCTATCAGCATGCACCGAGCTCGGCGCTGGCGCCATTCAGCTACACGGACCTTGCCTGGGCGACGCTCTACGGCATGGCGCTCTTCGCCGAGCTGCCTGATATCGCCTCGCTGATCGGCATGGCCTTGATCGCCGCGGCCGGCGTGACGTCGGTGTGGCCGGCACGGCCGCTCCGCACGGGGTAGAACCCATCGCCGGCCCCGCCCTACCCTCCCCCCGGAGGGGGAGGGTTCGGCGGCGGCGTCAGCCCGTCTTGGTGACGACGACCTCGAGATACTCGCTGGGCACGACCAGCGTGCCGTCGTTGACCCGGTTGAAGCGGTCGAGCAGGTCGAGCAGATCCGATTCGAGCGCCCGGCGCGCCTCCGGATCGACCGCGGCGAAGGCCTTGTGGACCGGACCGTAGTAGTCGCGGAACACCTCGACCCAATGGGCGGGCGACTTGTAGCGGAAGGCGAAGGTCTTGCTCTCGGCGGCCACGCTGCCGATCGCGCCGAACAGCGTGTCGAGATGCGCCCTGGCGCCCCACAGCGCGGGCGACTTCACGCCCGGTGCCGGCGGCACGTATTTGCCGATGGTCTTGAAGAGCTGACCGATGAAGCCCTCGGGCGTCCAGTTGGCGAGGCCGATCTTGCCGCCCGGGCGGCACACGCGTGCCAGCTCGGCGGCTGCCTTGTGCTGATCCGGCGTGAACATGACGCCGAAGGTCGAGAGCACGACGTCGAAGCTCGCATCCTTGAAGGGCAGCGCCTCGGCATCGGCTTCCTTGAAGGCGACCGGCAGACGGTCGGCATAGGCGCGCTCGCGGCCGCGCTCGAGCAATGCGCCGACATAGTCGGTCGACACGACATCGGCGAAGCGGCGGGCGGCGGCGAGCGTCGCATTGCCGTTGCCGGCGGCGACGTCGAGCACGCGGTCGGTGCTGCGCAGGTCGACAGCCTCGCACAGGCTCTCGCCGACGATCTGCAGCGTGGTGCCGACGATCGTGTAGTCGCCGGAGCCCCAGGCCGTCCTCTGGCGGTCCTTGATCACGGCGAGGTCGACGACGGGGAGGGCAGCTGTTATGGCGTTCACGGGGTCAATTCCTTCCTATTCGCTGGTTCCATGTTCAACCGCCCGGGCGCCGGCCAGGATGGGGCGGGAGCGCGGGCGGTTGCGTGAGGCGGAACCTAATTGGTGCGCCCCCGGCCGTGAATGATCGGCCGTCCGGCATGCTTGACGCGGCGTCGGTAATGCTCATTCTGCCTGCCCGGAGTTCGGAGTCCCCATGGCAGCAGACGCGTTATCCGACGTCCTCAAGGCAGTCCGCCTGACCGGTGCGACCTTTTTCGACATCGTCGCGCGGGCGCCCTGGGCGGCCGAATCGGCGCCGCGCGAATTGCTGCTGCCGAAGATCCTGCCCGGTGCCAGCAACCTGATCGCCTATCACGTGATCACCGAGGGAAGCTGCTATGCCAGCATGGACGGCGTGGAGTCGATGGCGCTCGAGGCCGGCGACGTCATCGTGTTCACGCGCGGCGATCTGCATGTGCTGTCGAGCAGTCCCGGCATGCGCGCCGATCCCGAGGCGGACGACTCGCTCGCCGCGCTGGTCGGCCGCCGGCTGCCGATCCGGCTCGATATCGGCAACGAGGGACCGGTCTCCGCAAAGTTCGTCTGCGGCTTTCTCGCCTGCGATGCGCAGCCCTTCAATCCTCTGCTCGACAATCTGCCGCCGATCATCCGGGTGTCCGGCCGGCCCAACCGTGATGAGCCGGGAAGCGACGCCGACTGGCTTGCCCAGTTCGTGCGGCTGGCGATCGCCGAGTCGGGCGACAAGCGCGCCGGCGGCGAGAGCGTGCTGGCGCGCCTCAGCGAGCTGATGTTCATCGAGGTGGTGCGCCGGCACCTGGCCTCGCTGGCGCCCGCGCAGGCGGGCTGGCTCGCCGGCTTGCGCGATCCTTTCGTCGGCAAGGCTCTCACCCTGTTGCACGCCAGGCCGGCCCATGACTGGACGATCGAGGAACTTGGCCGCGGCGTCGGCCTGTCACGCTCGGTGCTGGCCGAGCGGTTCGCCGATCTCGTCGGCGTGCCGCCCATGCTCTACCTCGCCAAGTGGCGCATGCAGATCGCGGCCGGCATGCTCAGCGCCGGCAACGCCACCATGGCCGCGATCGCGGCCGAGATCGGCTACGGCTCGGAAGCGGCCTTCAGTCGCGCCTTCAAGAAGCTGGTCGGCCAGCCACCCTCGGCCTGGCGTCGTCGCGGCGGCGATGGTCCCTCCGGGGCCTCAAACTGACGCCGTCCGCTCGCGCCGGAAGGCATAGAGACCAGCGAGGATCAGCAGCGTCGCACCGGCGAAGCCCATCGCATCGGGCAGCTCGCCGAACACGACGAAGCCGACCACGAGGGCGGCCGGGATCGTCGTGTAGTTGAAGGGTGCGACCGCCGAGACGGGCGCGAAGCGCAAGGCCAACACCTGGCCATATTGCGCGATCGCCAGGAAGATGCCGCCGACCGACAGCAGCGCCCAGTCGGCCCAGGCCGGCGCCGTCCAGCCGAACGGCAGCGCCAGCGTGGCGGCGGCGAGACCCGCGGCCGAGCTCCACGCGAAGGTGGTCAGCGCCGGCTCGGTCGCGGCAAGCCGGCGCGTCATGAGCTGATGGCTGCTGTTGATCAAGGCCGCGACGAGCGCCAGCGAGGCCGCCCAATGCACCAGGCCCATGCCCGGCTTGAGGATCATCAGCACGGAGAGAAAGCCGACGCAGACGGCCGCCCAGCGGTGCCAGCCGACGCGCTCGCCGAGCAGGCGGGCCGACAGGATGACCGCCAGGATCGGCCCGAGGAAGATGATGGATATGGCATCGACCAGCGGGATGAACTGGAAGGACGCGATCAGGCACAGGCTCGACGCGAAGACGGCGACACCGCGCAGGATCTGCAGCCGCCATTGCCGCGTCGCAATGATTGTCGTGCCGGGCGCCGCCGACCCGAGACGCGCCATGTTCGCCGCCACGACGACGATGGCGATGACGAGCTGCACGACATAGCGGCCCCACACCACCTCGATGGGCGAGATCCGCTGCATCAGGTGCTTGGAGATCGCGTCGCCCATGGGCAGGAACGACACGCACACCGCGGTGATGACAATGCCGAGCAGGACGGGGTTGCGTGGCCGTGAAGCGAGCGAGGCCATCAGGAATGCCCAGTGCTAGCACTGCTATCAATGATGGCTGTGCCATGATTTCTAGCGTGCGACTGCTGCATCTCGGTTCTCGACCGGCAACAGTCGCGCCGGCCGTCGGCCTGGGACAGGCAGAGATAACTGGAAGATGAGGATGCAGCGCGGGCAGCCTCGCCGAACACCATCTCGAAATTCGCAAGAATGAGCAATGCCGCTTGCTTGACTATTCGATGCTGCATACCTCGTCGAAGCTGAAGCGCGGGCTGCGGCCGAAGATCTTCGACGGGTCCCCATGGCCGATGTTGCACAGGAAGTTCGACTTGATGCGGCCGCCCGGGAAGAAGGCGGCGTCGACCTTGGCGTTGTCGAAGCCCGACATCGGACCGACGTCGAGGCCGATCGTGCGCGCCGCGATCATGAAATAGGCGCCCTGCAGCGAGCCGTTGCGAAACGCGGTCGCCTCGGCGAAGGCCGCCGAGCTCGTGTACCAGCCGACCGCCTCGGGCTTGTGCGGGAAGAGCTTGGGCAGGTGCTCGTAGAATTTCGTGTCGTAGCCGATGATGGCGCAGACCGGCGCCGTCATCGTCTTCTCGACATTGCCGGGGATCAGCGCGGGCTTGAGTTTCTCCTTGGCCGCCGCCGAGCGCGCGAAGACGATGCGCGCCGGCGAGGAGTTGGCGCTGGTCGGCCCCATCTTCAAAATGTCCCACAGCCGGTGAAGCTGCTCGTCCGTGACCTCGCCGGCCAGCCAGCCATTGTGCGAGCGCGCCTCCATGAAGATCAGGTCGAGTGCTTTCTTATCAAGCATGATGGGGTTCCCTTGGGATCACGCCTCGTCCTGAGCCCTCGGGCGAAGGTCAGTTCGCCCTGGTACGAAGGACGAGGCCCTAGCCGCGGCACAGACGCACGACGACATGCGCCTCGCTTGCTACCACCGGCCTCATGGTTCGACAAGCACACCATGAGGCATGCGGGACAACGGCTTCCCTTTCCACTTGGCAATCGTAAGATGGCGCCGTCCGGACAGGGGAACCCGTTGCGCGCCGATATCGCCCGCTTGCTCAATCCCGCCTCCGTCGCCATGATCGGCGCGTCGGAGGATCAGACCAAGTTCGGCGGGCGCGCGTTCCGCAACCTGATGCGCCACCGCTACGCGGGCGCGATCTTCCCGATCAATCCGGCGCGCGAGGCGCTGTTCGGGCTCAAGGCCTATCCGCATGTCGGCGCGACGCCGGCGCCGCCCGACATGGTGGTCATGGCGATCCCGCAGCCCAAGGTGCTCGATGCGATCCGCGCCAGCGCCGCTGCGGGCGCCAGGGGCGCCGTCATCATCACCGCGAAATTCGCCGAGGCGGGACCCGAGGGTGCCGCGGCCGAGGCCGAGCTCGTGAGCGCCGCGCGCCAGGCCGGCATGCGCCTCATCGGCCCCAACTGCCTCGGCGTGATCAGCCCGGCCAACAAGCTGGTGCTGTGCTCGTCGCCTGCGCTCGATGTCGAGAACCTCATCGAGGCGCCGATCGGCATGGTGAGCCAGTCGGGCGCCTTGATGGCGACCCTGTTCGACCGCGCCTGGGATCGCGGCATCGGCTTCAGCCACTGCATCTCCGTCGGCAACCAGGCCGACCTCGAGCTGTGCGACTTCGTCGAATACCTGATCGGCGACGCGCGCACAAAGGTGATCACGTCCTATGTCGAAGGCATCAAGGACCCGGTGCGGTTCCTCTCGCTCGCGCGTGCTGCGCGCGCGGCGGGCAAGCCCTGGCTGATGGTCAAGGCGGGCAGGACGGAGACCGGCACGCGCGCCGCCTTCTCGCACACGGCGAGCCTTGCAGGCTCGTGGCGCAGCTTCGCCGCTGCCTGCCGCGAGAACGGCGTCCAGCTGATGGATGAGCCGGATGCCATGATCCTGCTCGCTGCGGCGCTCGCGCGCTTCCCGGGACGGCGCGTCGATCGGGTCGCGGTCATCACCACCTCGGGCGGGAGCGGCGCGATTACCGCCGACCGGCTGACCGATCGCGGCATCGCTCTCGCCTCCTTCGCGCCGGCAACGGAGCAGGCGCTGGCCCAGGAATTCATGGCCGGGCAAGCGGCGAACCCCGTCGATCTCGGCGGACGCAAGACCGGCGAGGCGGTCGATATCGGCGGCACCTCCGTCAAGCACGTCGCAGCCGATCCCGCCGTGGACCTGCTGCTGCTCGCGATCACCACCGCACCCATGCTGGATCGCACGACGGCGGGACTGGCCGATGCGGCGATCGCGGCCGGCAAGCCCTATCTCTTCGTCATGCAGCCAGGCAAGGCGGCGGCGGCGGCGCGCCGGGCGCTGCTGAAACGCAAGGCACTCTTCACCGATACGATCGACGACGCGGTCCGCGCGGCTGAAGCCTGGGTCGAGCTGTCGCACCCGATCGAGCGCAAGCCGGCGGTGCGGCCGCCGGGTCTAGGGACGTCTGCAGCGCCGGCGACGGGCGCAACCAATGAAGCCGAAACCAAGGCGCTGCTCGCCCATTACGGCATTCCGGTCAATCAGGGTGACGTTGCGATCGACGAGCCGGAGGCCGTCGCGATCGCCCGGCGCATCGGCTATCCCGTGGCGCTCAAGGCCGTGTCGGCAGAGCTCGTGCACAAGAGCGACGCGGGCGGTGTGGCGCTCGAACTTCGCGATGCCCCAGCACTCACTAAGGCGATGTCGGACATGCGCGCCGCCATTGCGCGCGCCCGGCCGGCGGCCCGGCTGGAGGGCTTCCTCGTCCAGCAGATGATCGCGGGCGAGGCCGAGCTGATCCTCGGCATCGAGCGCGATCCGCAATTCGGTCCCTTCGTGCTGGTCGGCGCCGGCGGCGCGCTGACCGAGCTGCTCGGCGACGCCGCGCTTGCCTCCGCGCCGCTCGCCCCGGACGATGCGCTCGTCCTCCTTCAGCGCCTCAAGGTCTGGAAGCTGCTCCAGGGCATGCGCGGGCGCAGGAAGCTCGATGTCGCCGCCGTCGTCGATGCGATCGTGCGTCTGTCCTGGCTCGCCCACGATCTCCGCGACGACCTCGCCGAGTTCGACATCAACCCGCTGATCGTGCGCGCCGATGGAAATGGCTGCGTCGCGGTCGATGCGCGGGCGCGATTCGAAAAGAGACTCGAATCGAAGTGAGCTCGTTTCGACCGTGCCCACCGACAATAGTCGCTTCCCCTCACCCTCCCTTGGTCCGCTTTGCGACCCAAGCCCCAAGGAGAGGGTTCAATGGAGAAGCGGGAAAGCTGCCCTCTCCCCGGGGGATAGGGTGCGAGCGGAGCGGGCGGGTCAGGGGCAGCGACAATTGCCGCGAATCATGCTTCCAGGAGAGCGCCGAGATGTCCGACATCGTCAAAGTCAGCGAAGAAGGACCGGTCACGGTCATCCAGATCAACCGGCCGGACAAGGGCAACGCGATCAGCCGGCAGGTGGCGATCGATCTGCAGGCTGCCTTCGCCGCCTTCGATGCCTCGGACCAGCGCGTCGCCGTGCTGACCAGCGCCGGTGACAAGCATTTCTCGGCCGGCGCCGACGTGACTGATCTGCCCGAGCTGTGGCGCTGCGTGCCGACGCTCGGCATTGCGACCGAGAAGCCGGTGATCGCCGCCACGACCGGCTGGGTCGTCGGCGGCGCGGTCGTCATCGTGATGATGGCCGACCTGTGCATCGCCAGTGAGACGACGAAGTTCTCCTATCCCGAGGCGAAGCTCGGCTTCACCGGCGGCGCGATCGCCGGCCTCGCCGCGCGCATCCCGCACAAGATCGCCATGGAGATGATCATGATGGGCCGGCCGATGACGGCCGAGCGCGCCTGGCAGGCGGGCTTCGTCAACAAGGTCGTGCCTGTGGGCCAGCACATCGCCGAAGCCGTCGCCTGGGGCCAGGAGCTCGCCGGCTACGCGCCGCTCGTGCTCAAGACCATCAAGCGCTTCGTCGTCCAGTCCGTGCTGCCGCGCGGGCCGTCGGAGTTGATGGCGCTCGCCCAGCAGGACCTCGCGGCGGTGCGCGAGAGCGAGGATGGGGCGGAGGGTCGCGCCGCCTTCAAGGAGAAGCGCAAGCCGAACTTCAAGGGGCGGTAAAAAGCGGGAGCATCCACCCTTAGGCAGATGCTCCCCAAGTTTCGCTGAAGCTCAGGAGCTCGAAGTTTCAGCGAGAGGCGTTGATCGCGTTGGCCTGGGCGGCGATCGTGGCGTTGACCGCCGGCGTCGAGGTCACGCCGAGCTGGCTGTTGACCGTCGCGACGCCGGCCGCGGTCACCGACTTGTTGGCCGCCGCCGCCAGCGAATGGGACGCCGCGTCGAGCGCGCGCGCCGCCGCGATCTGGTCGTCGACGGCGATGGCGGCGTTGTAATCGAGCATCGCTCTCTCGTATGCGGCGATCTGCCCGACCCGCGAATTGGGCGCGGCGTTGGCGCGCGCCGTCGCCGAGGCGTGGGCGGCGTTGAGCGAGCCGAGCGCCGAGGCCGGCGCGCCACGGCCGCGGCGATCGCCGTCGCGCGCGACGATGCCATCATGCGTGTGGCCATGGAAGGCGTGATCGAATCCGTGTCCGTGTCCGTGTGCATGACCATGTCCACGGCCGTCGAAGCCGGCGGTGTCTTTGTCCTTGCCGTGACCATGACCGTGCCCGCCATCCCTGTCGGCGCTGTGGCCGCCGCCATGCCCACCGCCATGGCCGCCGCCCGGCCCGTTACCGCCGCCATTGCCGCCGCCCGAACCGCCGCCGCCGCCGCCGCCGCCACCACCACCGCCGCCGCCGCCCTTGGCATAAGCGGCCTGTGGGCTGAACTCCAGAGACGAGCGGTCGAAGCCGATCGGCGCGGCCGCCAGGATCAGCGCAAGCACGCCGGCCGAAGCGATCACGGAACTCTTCATGCGTCGAGGCATGGGACACCTCCAATGAGCTGCATCCTTCAAAGATACGCGCGGGGCGCCGGCATATTTGCAG
>VGDO01000096.1 GCA_016869645.1 Alphaproteobacteria bacterium | reverse complement strand
TTTGAGCGTCGATTGAGGGTGATGATGCGCGCCTTCGGATCGCCGAACTCGCCACGCACCTCCGGGTGCGGCCGAAACCCGGGGAACGCGTACGCGTCCCATAGGTGCCGCCGCCGCTTCGTTGATTTGGCCATCCGGATATCATGCCAAATCCAAATGTCCCGCGAAACGCCTGAAACCAAGCGATCCTGCGGCTTTCGGCCATGCCTACCTCGTCAAATCACCCACTCGTTTTCCTGATGAGCCCGAAATTTGAGCGTGGCCGGCGCCGCTTCGGCCAGGCTCAACGCGCGGGCTCGATCAGGCCGGCCCTCACCTCTTCGATCAAACCCTGCATGCCCGCGCTCACCGCCGCGTGCGAGGAGTGCCGACAAATCCAGCCTGTGGCCCTGATGAGGCCGGTGCCGAGCTGAACAGAAGTCCCGGCTCTGGTCCGACCCGCGCCGGTCTCGAATCTGATGTGTGACGCATCGAGTCGGACGTCGCACGCTTGCATAGCCAGTTCGACCACTTCGCGCACCGTGATGTGGTCCGCCGACGCCAGGTTGTAGGCGCGGTAGACCTCCCCCTCGGCAGCCGACCACGCGCGTTGCGCAACACCGACCATCGCGTCAGCAACGTCGTGAACATGAATGAACGAGACACTCCGGCTGCCATTCTGGGTGACGCTCAATTCGACCGGGTCGGCGAGCAGCCGACGCACGATGTCATAGGCGATGCCGTGGGTTTGACGCGGGCCCACCACTTCGGTTACGCGGAAGGCGCGACCAATCATGCCATGACCATGGGCATAGGCCGAGATCAGCGCCTCGCTCGCCAGCTTGCCGGCCCCCATGGCAGTGGTCGGCATGGTTGGGCTCTGATCTTCGCGCGCCTCGCGCGCGCCAAGCTCGCCATAGACCGCGTCGCTCGATGCATAAAGCAGCAAAGTGGCGCCGGTCGCCCGCATCGCTTCGAGAATGTTCCTGGTCAGCGCGAGGCTGTCAGCCAGGGCGGCCGCAGCTCCCTCGCCGGCTGACCGTGCCGTGTCCGGGGCGTCCGCCAGGTGAATCACCGTATCGTGGCCCGTCATTGCCGTGGCCAGGCGTGGCAGTTCCTGTACATCGGCGCGCACCAGCGTGAAGCGCCGGTCCTCGCGATGTCTTGCGACATGCCAGTCCCGGCCGCTCGAGAAATTGTCGTAGATCGTCAGCGCGGCCGTCCCATCATCGGCCATCAGCCGGTCGACGATGTGACTGCCGATGAAGCCGGCACCCCCGACGACGAAGTACCCCCGCATGACCAGAAAGTGCCCCCCGCCTCCCGACACCGACCATAGCACGCCGGACGGCGCCGAGAGAGGGTCTAGCCGACCTCGAGTCCCTCCCGTGCCGCATCGGCGGCAAGGCGCCGATCGTAGCCGAGGCTGGCCTGCAGCAGTTGACGCGTATAGGCATGGCGCGCCCGTCCGGCCTCCAGGTCCTCGACGGACATTTCCTCGTAGACTTTGCCATGGTTCATGACCGCCAGGCGGTGACACATATGGGCGATCACCGACAGATCGTGACTGACCAGCATGCAGGTCAGTCGCGCGACCTGCCGGATGTCGCTCAGCAGGTTGAGGATTTCGGCCTGCACCGAAACGTCGAGCGCCGAGGTCGGCTCGTCGAGCAGCAGCACCTTGGGCTCGACGATGAGTGCGCGCGCGATCGCGACGCGCTGGCGCTGGCCGCCGGAGAGCTGGTGCGGATAGCGGAAGCGGTAGGCCGCGCCGAGACCGACTTGATCGAGCACGCGTGCGATGCGGCGATCGGCCTGGTCGAGGCCGTGAATCGCGATCGGTTCCATGAGCGTCGTATTGACCGTGTGGCGCGGATGCAGCGACCCGTAAGGATCCTGGAAGACCATCTGAACCTTCTTGAAGAAGGTTTTCGGCCGCTTCGGCGTCATCACCTCCCGGTCGACCGCGATTGCGCCGTGCCAATTGTCGTTGAGCCCGCACAGCGCGCGCAGGATGGTCGATTTCCCGCAGCCGGACTCGCCGACCAGGCCGAAGGTTTCGCCTGCTTCGACACGGAAGGAGACGCCGTCAACGGCATGGACCAGGCTGTCGCCGGACCCGAAGGTCACGCGCAGGTCTTCGACAACGATCATCGTGCGCGCGCCATGCCGCCGCTCAATCGTTGAGCCAGGCCGGATCGCGGTTGAGCACCGCCAGCCGCGGCCGGCGCTGGTTGATGCGCGGCAGCGACGCCAGCAGGCCCTGCGTATAGGCATGGCGCGCCTTGTGCAGATCGGCGGCGCGGCATTCCTCGACGATGCGGCCGGCATACATGATCAGCACCCGGTCGCAGAAGGTGGCGACCAGATTGAGGTCGTGGCTGATGAACATCAGTCCGAGTCCGCGTTGCGTCACCAGGTCATCGAGAATGGCCAGCACCTGCATGCGCACCGTGACGTCGAGCGCCGAGGTCGGCTCGTCCGCGATCAGCATGGCCGGGTTCGGCATCAGCATCATGGCGATCATGACGCGCTGGCCCATGCCGCCGGAAACCTCATGGGGATAAAGGCCGTAGACGCGCTTCGGATTGCGAATGCGCACCGCGGCCAGCATGTCGAGCACGCGCTCGCGCAGCTCGGCCTTGCTGGTGCCGCTGCCATCCGGCACCGCCTCGGCGATCTGATCGCCGACGCGCATGACGGGGTCGAGCGAGAATTTCGGATCCTGCATGATCAAGGATATGCGCCGGCCGCGCACCGCGAGCATGTCGCGCTCGGTCGCCGCGTTGATGTCGACGTCTTGGAAACGCAGCGTGTGCGCCTGGACCATGGCATTGGGCGGCGTCAGCTTGAGGATGGCGCGACCGGTCATCGACTTGCCGGAACCGGACTCGCCGACGATGCCGACCTTCTCGCGACCCAGTGTGAAGCTCACGCCGCGCACCGCTTCGACGACACGGTGCGGCGTGTCGAAGCGCACCCAGAGACCTTCAACCGTCAACAGGGGCGATGTCGCGCCCGTCGTCTCGGAGGCCACCCTATTCACTCCGTCCGCGGGTCAAGCACGTCGCGCAGCCCGTCGCCGAACAGGTTGAAAGCCAGGCTGGTCAGCAGGATCGCCAGGCCCGGCATGGCGGCAAGCCACCAGGCGCCGATCAGGTATTGCCGGCCGGTCGACAGCATGGCGCCCCATTCGGGCGATGGCGGCTGCGCGCCGAGGCCGAGGAAGCCGAGGCCCGCCGCGGTCAGGATGATGCCCGCCATGTTGAGCGTGATGCGCACAATGACCGATGGCACGCACATCGGCATGACGTGCTTGACGATGATCCGCAGCGGCGAGGCGCCCTGGATGCGGATCGCTGCGATGTAGTCGCTGCTGCGTATCGTCAGCGTTTCGGCGCGCGCCAGCCGGGCGATCGGCGGCCAGGCGGTGAGCGCGATGGCGATCACCGCATTCTCGATGCCGGGCCCCAGGGCGGCGACGAAGGCGAGCGCCAGGACCAGGCCCGGGAACGACAGGAAGATGTCGGTGACTCGCATCAGCACGGTGTCCGTCCATCCGCCCAGATAGCCCGAAGTGGTGCCGACGATGAGACCGACCGGTGCGGCGATGATCGCCACGAGACAGGCGATGTAGAGTGTGATGCGCGAGCCCCAGATCAGGCGGCTGTAGATGTCGCGGCCGAGCTCGTCGGTGCCGAGCCAATGCGCAGCGCTGGGTGGCTTGAGCCGCGCATAGAGGTCCTGATCATTGGAACCGTAGTGGGCGAGCCAGGGCGCCAGCAGCGCGATGACGATCAGCGCCAAGAGGATCGACAGGCCGATCATGGCCAGCGGATTGCGGCGGAAACGCAACCATCCGAAATAGAGCCGCTGCAGGCTCGCCTGCTGCGGCGAGGTCGTGACCTCGGCGGTCAGCCAGCGATGCAGGCGACGACGATGCGGTCCGGCCGCCGCGGCGTTCGCGCTCATCGTGTCCGTGGATCGAGCAGGCGATAGAGCAGGTCGGACAGCAGATTCAGGCCGACGAAGATGAGCCCGATAATCAGCGTACAGGCCAGCACCGCATTCATGTCGCCGGCGAGCAGCCCCGCGGTCAGGTAGCGACCGAAGCCGGGCCAGGCAAATACCGTCTCGGTCAGCACCGCGCCCTCGAGCAGGAACGCGTAGGCGAGCGCGATCACGGTGATGAGCTGAACGAGGATGTTGCGGAACGCGTGGCGCCAGATCACGCGCCATTTGGATAGGCCTTTGACCCGCGCGGCGATGACGTATTCCTGGCCGAGCTGCTCGAGCATGAAGCTGCGCGTCATGCGGCTGATATAGGCCATCGATGCGAAGCCGAGGATGCTGCCGGGAAGCACGATATGGCTGAAGGCATTGCGGAACACGTCCCATTCGCCGGCGATTGCGGAATCGATGAGCACCGAACCGGTCACCAAGTCGACCACGTCGATGAAATAGACATCGAGCCGTCCCGGTCCGCCGACCCAGCCGAGTGCGGCATAGAAAATGACCAGCCCCATCAGTCCGAGCCAAAAGGTCGGGCTCGAATAGCCGATCAAGCCGACCATCCGCGCGACGTGGTCGATGGCTCGGCCGCGATAGACGGCGGCGAGCATGCCCACGGGTACGCCGACAAAGACCCCGATGCAGATCGCGAAGGTCGCGAGCTCGATGGTGGCCGGGAAGACGCGCCGCAGATCATCGATGACGCGATTGCCGGTGAAGAGCGCCTGCCCGAAATTGCCGGACATCATGTCGCGAATGAAATATCCAAACTGCACGTAAAGCGGCCGGTCGAGGCCGAGCTGCTTGTAGACCATATCGTAGGTCGACTGCTCGGCCTGCTCGCCAACGATGGCGATGACCGGATCGATCGGCAGCATGCGCCCGATGAAGAAAGTCAGGCCAAGCAGGCCGAGCAGCGTGACCACGATCGAGGAGCCGACCCGCCAGCCCGCCCGCACCCAGGGTGGCAGGCGACGCGGTTGCGGCGAACGGCCTTCGGCTGCTGCTGTCATCGAAACGACCGACGGGACGCTATTTCTTGGCCGTCCCGTAGGCGACCCAGAACGGCCCGATCTGGAAGTCCTTCACGACGTCCTTGCGGATCGCGATGGAGCGGACCGTCTGATAGATGTAAGCCATGGGGCCATTCTCCAGCATGTAGCGCTGGATGTCGGCATACATGGCGATCCGCTTGGCCGGATCGCGCTCCATCTTGGCCGCTTCGGCCCATTGGTTGACCTTCTGGTCCTGCCAGCTCGAGCGCCAGCTTGGGTACTGCGCAAGCTTGGCCTCGGCACGGTTGTCCGGGTTGACGGCGTGGCGCGAGATCATGCTGTCGGCATCGGGATAGCCCGCACCCCAGCCGATCTGCAGGACATCGAACTCGCGGTTGCGCGCGCGCTGGAACAGATGGGCGTCCGCCATCTGCTCGAGCTCCAGCTTGACGCCGATTTTGGCGGCGTTGGCCGCGATGTGTTGGGCGATCGGGGGGTTCGGCGTGTTGGCCGAGAGGATGTATTTCTTGCTGAAGCCCTGCGGATAGCCTGCCTCGGCCAGGATCTGCTTCGCCTTGTCGAGGTCGAGCTTGAATGGCAGCCCTTCCTTCTCGTTGAGCGCCGCATAGGCGCCGATTGGCACCAGGCTGTTGCGCGGCGCCCCGAGGTACTGGATGACGGTCTTGCCCAAGCCCTCGTAGTCGATGAGGTAGCGGAACGCGAGCCGCACCTTGGGGTTGGACAGGATCGGGTCGGCCGCATTGAAGACGAGATAGGTGAAGCCGTGCATCAAAGTCTGCTCGATGTGCACGTCCTTGTTGGACGACAGCGCCTTGAGGTCGTCGGAGTTGAGCAGGCGCGCCACGTCGATGTCGCCCTTCTCGATCTGCAGGCGCTGGGCGCCCGATTCGGGAACGTGGCGATAGACGATGCGCCTGAGCGCCGGCTTGCCGCCGGCATAGGCGTCATAGCCGTAGTAGTTGTCATTGCGCTCGAGGATGACCACGTCGTTGGCGTTCCAGGTCCGCACCTTGTAGGGGCCGACGCAGATCGGCGCCGTCTTGAAGAAGGCATTGCCGTGGTCGCTCTTGCCGTCGGCGACCTTGGCGTTCTTCATCCCCTCTTCCTTGTCCAGAAGCTGCGTCACCTGATTGGCGAAGGCGGCCGACAGGATGAGCTGCAGCGGATAGGGCTTGTCGAGGTGCGCGACCAGCGTGTGGTCGTCGGTGGCGACAATCTGCTGCTCCGCCTTGTCCTTGGAGAAGCCCCATTGCGTCAGGTTGGCCGATGCGCCGAACCCGAGGTGGAGCACACGGTGCATCGACCAGGCGAGGTCGTGGGCCGTCGCCTTCTTGCCCGACGGGAACTGAAGGTTCGGGCGGAGCTTGAAGGTCAGCTTGAGGCCGTCCTCGGAGACCGACCAGCTCTCGGCGGTCTTGGGCACGATCTTCGACACGTCGTCGAGTTTGTACTCGACCAGCGGATCGCACACGTTGCGGATGATGTCGTTGCCGTTGATCTCGGCGATCTGCGCCGGATCGAAGGTGATCAGCGCGTCCAGGTTCCACGCCATCACGAGCGTGTCCTTGGGCGTTGCCGCCGTCGCCGGGCTGCCGACAGGGCCAGCCAATGCCAGCGCGAGCGCGCTGGCGAGCGCATACCGCCACTTCTGCATGAGAGCCTCCTGTTTGCCCGGATTTATCGAGCGCCTGGGCGCCATATTGGTTGGCCGCATTGTGGCATTGGCCCACTACAATGGGAAGCGGGAGCGATTGATGGGTGCACTTACCAAGCACGCCGTCCGCCATGCTATTCTCGCGGCCCACCAGAGGCAGGGCCGCAAGGTTGCACGACATCGAATCCTTCCCCCAGCAGGCATGGCAGCGCACCGATCCGGCGGCCGACGGCTGGTCGATGATGCGTCTTGGCGAGGCGGAGGCCCATGGCAACGCGGTCGGCACGGCCGCCGTCGTCGTCGTTTCCGGCGGGCGTATGATCCATGCCTGGGGTCCTATCGAGCACCCGTACATGTGCCACTCGATCCGCAAGAGCCTGCTTTCGGCGCTCTACGGCATCTACGAGGCAGAAGGGCGGATCGACCTCTACAAGACGCTCGACGAGCTCGGCATCGACGACAGGCTGGGCCTGAACGCCAGGGAGAAGAAGGCAACGGTCTATGACCTGCTTCTCGCCCGCTCCGGCATCTACCATCCAACCGGTTTCGAGAGCGACGGCATGAAGCTGATCCGCGAGGAGCGCGGCAGCCACGGGCCCGGCACGTTCTGGGTGTACAACAACTGGGACTTCAACGCGCTCGGCACGATCTTCGAGCAGGTGACAGGGCACGGCATTTTTGATGCGTTCCGCGAGCGCATCGCGATTCCCTGCGGTTTCGAGGACTTCCGCTATGACGAGACGCGGCGCGACGGCGAGTATGTCGAACTGACCGACACGGTCCACCCCGCCTTTCCCTTCCGCTTGAGCGCGCGCGATCTCGCGCGCTTCGGCCTGCTCTATCTGCGCCACGGCCGATGGGGCGGCCGGCAGATCGTGCCGGACAAATGGGTCAAGCTCAGCGTGCTGCCCTACTCCGATGCCGGCGCGCGCGGTGCCTACGGCTACATGTGGTGGGTCGAGCGGCACGGCATTCACTTCCCCGGCACGATCATGCCGGCCGGCACCTACTCGGCGCGCGGCGTCGGCGGCCACGTCCTGATGGTCGTGCCTGCGCTCGACCTGGTCATCGCGCACCGCGTCGACACCGACATCAAGGGCAAAGAGGTGCCAGCCCACCAGGTCGGCCGGCTGTTCGAGCTGATCCTGTCCGCCCGCACCTGATTGCAGCTTCGACGAATGCGACAGTGCTGATGACGCCAGAAAACCTTCTCTTCATCATGAGCGACGAGCATAACCCGCGCCTGCTCGGCGCCGCCGGGCACACGATCATCAAGACACCGCATCTCGACCGGCTGGCGGCGCGCGGCACGATGTTCTCCGATGCAATGTGCAATTCGCCGATCTGCGTGCCGTCGCGCGCCAGCTTCGCGACCGGACGCTACGTTCACGAGATCGGTTTTTGGGACAATGCCCACCCTTATAACGGCAGCGTCAAGGGTTGGGGGCACCGGCTGATCGCGCGCGGCCACCATGTCGTTTCGATCGGCAAGCTGCACTACCGCAGCACGGAGGACTCCAACGGTTTCAGCCGGGAGATCATGCCGCTTCACGTCGTCGACGGCGTCGGCGATGTGCTCGGCTCGATCAGGCCGGAGCTGCCGATCCGCGAATCCGTGCGCGATCTGGCCGACGAGCTCGGCCCCGGCGAGTCATCATACGCGCAGTACGACCGCGATATCGCCGAAGCGGCCGAGCAATGGCTGAGCGAGGCGGCTGCCAGGCCGAACGGCAAGCCCTGGGTGCTGTTCGTCTCCTTCGTCGAGCCGCATTTTCCGCTGATCGCGCCACCGCAATTTTACGCGCTCTATGACGCGCAGTCCCTGCCGGTGCCGGCCATGTATGCCGAGAGCGAGCGGCCCGATCACCCGTTCATACAGGCGATGCGGCGCTGCATGAACTACGACAGGCATTTCACGCCGGACAAGATGCGCCGTGCGATCGCCAACTACTACGGCATGGTGTCCCACCTCGACCACCTGATCGGCCGGGTGCTCGCCGCACTCGACAGGACGGGTTTCACGGCTTCGACCCGCGTGATCTACACCTCCGATCACGGTGACAACCTCGGCGCGCGCGGCCTATGGGGCAAATCCAACATGTACCGGGAGTCGGCCGGCGTGCCGCTGATCATGGCCGGCACGGACATTCCCGCTGGTCAGGTTTGCGACCGTCCGGTCTCTCTAATCGATTGCCATCCGACCATTTTCGAATTCACCGGATTGCCGCTCGAGGCGGAGGACGCGACGCGTCCGGGCCGTTCGCTGCCGGACATTGCCCGCGGTCAGGTCGGCGACCGGGTCGTGCTCTGCGAATATCACGCGGTCGGCGCCGTCACCGGGGCGTTCATGATCCGCACGGGTCGATGGAAATACATTCACTATGTCGGCATGCCGCCGATGCTGTTCGACGTCGTTGCCGACCCCGGGGAACGCCATGATCTCGGCCGGGATGCGCGCCATGCAACCGATGTTGCCGCATGCGAGCAGGCGCTGCGCTCGGTCGTCGACCCGGACGCGGTCAATCGACGAGCGTTGGCTGACCAGGCGCGCAAGGTGGCCGAGCATGGCGGCTCCGAGGCAGTCAAGCGACGCGGAACATTCGGCCGGTCGCCGGTACCCGGCGAGCAGCCGGTCTATCGCTGATCGAACTCGCGCGCCAGATCGACGCCGAGGCCCGGCCGCTCGGACAGCAACAATCTGCCGTTCCGCACCAGGAGCGGGGCATCGACCAGGCGATCGTAGAGCGGATTCGGATTGGCGTCGGTTTCGAGCCAGTCGGAGCCGGCGATCGCGGCTGACAATTCTGCGCTGGCGCGGACGCCGAGCGGCCCGCCATACATGTGGAAACACAGGCGCTTGCCGGCGGCGACCACGCGCCTGCCCGCCTCCAATCCTTCGCTGATGCCGAGCGTTTTGGTGATGTCCGGCTGAATGACCTGCGCCGGCGAATCGATGCAGGCCTGCAGCCCGTCGAGCCCACGCGCATTTTCGCCCCAGGCGAGCGGCACCGGGCTGCGCGCGGCGAAACTGCGGTAGTTGTCGACCTCGTCGACGGGAAACGGCTCCTCGAGCCAGTCCAGGCGTGCCGCGCGCAGGTCGGGCGCCAATGCATCGGCATCGGCGAGGCTCAGCGCCTGATTGCCATCGGCCATCAACGGCGCTTCGCCCGCCGCCGCGCGCGCGGCACGCAGCATCCGCCGGTTCACCTCGGTCTTGAAGGGAATGCGGATCTTGAAGCGTACATGGCCGGCCGCGCGCGCGGCCTCGATGCGCTCCACCGTGTCGTCGGGTCCGATGCCGCTCGCATAGACCGGTATCGCGTCGGGCGGCGAGTGACCCGGCTCAGAAAGCGCCCGCCGCAACGGCTTGCCGGCATGGCGCGCGAAAGCATCCCAGAGCGCGATGTCGGTACCCGCGATCGCCTGATGGACCGGGCCGGGCGCCCCCCATTGCAGGCTCAGCAACCTGGCGCGCCTGTGCATCTCGCGATAAAGGCGGGCCGGGTCGTCGAGCGTCTCCCCAACCAGGATGCCGGCCAGCAACTCGTCGACGATGGCGTGGCGCTCGCCGCAGCCCCAGGGCGGAAAGTTCGACCACACTTCGCCCAAGCCGCGCACCCCGTCTCTGGTTTCGACCACGACGACCAGGTTGTGCCGAGCCTCGAGCCAGCCGAACGGGCCGGCCATCGGCCGCGGCAGGGCCAGGCGCACCAGAATGGTGCGCACCGCCGCAATGGTCGGTGCCGTCATGTCCTCTTCCCCCGCCGGCTGACGAGGTTGTGGACATGGACATGATCGCCGGCCGCGATGGCCATGCGTGCCATGCCGATGATCTCCCCATACTTGCGCACGTCGGCTCCGGCCGCGACGCCGCGCAGGGCGATCTTGTGACCCATGGGGATCTCTGCGCTCGCCGTCACGCAGGTCGCCTGTTCGCCCTCGATGCGCACGGTTTCGCCGCGCGCGACTGCGCGCAGGGCGACCGCGACGTCGTCAAGGCGGTGCAGTGCCAGGGCATCACACACGGTCTTGCTCAAAGCGACGGCCCGAGCCGGAGAAAGACCTCATCGCCCTCGCCCAGGATCTCGCCCCAGGTGAGCCGGCCCGACGCGGTCGCCATGACGTGATCGAGCAGCCGTTCGGCAACGTCCCCGGCATGGGCGGCCCCTGCGATGATGGCGCTGCCGTCGAAATCGATCTGCTCCGGCAGATGTGCGGCCGTCTTCGGGTGCGCGCTGATCTTGATGGTCGGCGCCACCGCGCTGCAATAGCTATTGCCCGGGCCGGTCGTGAACAGGACAAGCTGGGCGCCGGCAGCGACGAAGCCGGTGATCGATTCGGGCGAATAGCCGGGGCCGTCCATGACAAAGAGTCCCTGGCCTGCCGGCGGCTCGCCGTGGCCGAGCACGCCTTCCACCGGGCGGCTGCCGCCCTTGGCGACCGCGCCCAGCGACTTTTCCTCGATGGTCGACAAGCCGCCGCGGATGTTTTCCTCGCCGGGATTGTTGCCGAGCAGGTCGATACCGAGCGACGCCGGATAGGCCTCGCGGCGAGCGACGGCGTCGGTCACGGCGCGTGCGATCTCGGGCGTCGCCGCGCGCCTGGCGAGCAGGTGCTCGGCACCGAGCCACTCCAGCGTCTCGCCCAGGATGATGGTGCCGCCGTGATCGACGATGCGGTCGGCGACGCGGCCGACCAGGGGATTGGCCGCCAGACCCGAGGTTGCATCCGAATGCCCGCATTCCACGCCGATGCGAAGTGCGCCAAGCGGGCAGTCCTGCCGCCGGTCGTCGGACGCGCGGCGGACGAGACGCGCCGCCAACGCGATGCCGCGCGCGGTCAGCGCCTGGGAGTCCTCGTGCACGTCATCGAGAGCGACGGTTTCAACCATGGTACCGGTGGCCGCGACCTCGCTGGCGATCGAATCCAGCGCCTTACGGTCGACGCCGACGAGCAGCGCGCCGGCGACATTTGGATTGCTCGCGAGGCCGACGAGTTGTCTGCGATGAATGGCGGCGTCGGGCCCGATCTGGCCCCGGCCGTAAGGTGTCGCAACGGTGACCGTGGCGCGCACCGCGGCGCCGATCCGGCGAGTCGCCGCGCCGGCAAGTCCGTTGATGCCGAGCACCAGCACGTGATTGCGCACGCCCACGCGGCCGTCCCGACGGAGATATCCGGGGAAAGTATTCGTCATCGCCGAACCTTAGCACCTTGCATCGCCCGGCAGCTTTCGAAATAGTGGCGAGCGAGCGGACGTGAAGCTCCGCAGCGCGCGGCAAAGGGGGATTCGTGACGACAGGCTCCGAAAGACAGCGGCGCGCCGACATCGTCATGGCGTTGGTGATGATTGCGGTCAGCGCCGCGGTGTGGTGGGAGGCGAGCAAGCTGCCGCCCGCCCCGTTCGACCCGCTCGGTCCGAAATCCTTCCCGATGTGGATCGCGATGGCACTCGGCGGGCTGTCGGTCGTCGCTGTCATCATGGCGCTGTTCGGCCGCGCATTGGGCCGCGCCGAGACCAGCCTGATCCTCGGCATCGGCGAGGAGGCTCCCGAAGACTATGCGCTGCGCCCCGGCCTCGCCGTGCTGGCAGCCGTGATCACCATGGCCTATGCCGCCGCGCTCAGCTTCACCGGCATCAGCTTCCTGTGGGCAACCATGGCCTATATCGGCGCGCTCGGCTGGGCCATGTCGGACCGCACGCGCAGGCACACCATCATCGCCCTGGCGGTCGCCGTGATCTCGGGCGCGGCCATTACCCTCATCTTCACCAAGATCTTCGTGCTCGATCTGCCATGAGCTTGGGCGACGCATTTCTTTATCTGGCGGCACCGTCGCATTTCCTGATCGTCGTCGGCGGCGTTCTGCTCGGCATCGGCGTCGGGGTGATGCCGGGCATCACGGCCGGCATGCTGCTCGCCCTCGTGCTGCCCTTCACCTACTACATGACCGGCACCAATGCGGTCGTGCTGCTGATCTCGCTGTTTGTCGGCGGCGTCAGCGGCGGTCTGGTGACTGCGACGCTGATGCGCATCCCTGGCGAGCCGAATGCGGTGATGACCTGCCTCGACGGCTACCCGCTCGCCAAGTCCGGCCAGCCGGGCCGCGCACTCGGACTGGGCAATGCCGCCTCGATTGTCGGCGGCGCTTTGTCGTGGCTGGCGCTGGTCCTGCTGGCGCCGCCGCTTGCCAAGATCGCGGTCGTTCTTGGCCCCTGGGAGTACTTCTCGCTCGTCGTCATGGCGCTGGTCCTGATCTCCTCGCTGTCCGGCGGGTCGTTCATCAAGGGCATGATCGCCGGATTGTTCGGCATGCTCGTGGCGATGCCCGGCGTCGACGAATCCTCTGGCATGCTCAGGCTCAATTTCGGCTTCCACGCCATGGATGGCGGGCTCGACGCATTGCCCGTGATCATCGGCGTCTTTGCGCTCAGCCAGCTCATCGCCGACACCATGCATATCGGCCAGCAGGACGTCGAGCACGTGCGGGCCAACATGCGCGGCATCCTGATCTCGGTGCGCGACTACCTCGTGCACGGCTGGAACATGCTGCGCTCCTCGGTGATCGGCATCTGGATCGGAATTCTGCCGGGCGTCGGCTCGACGATCGCCTCGATCGTCGCCTACACGACCGCCAAGAACCTGTCGGAGACGCCGGAGCGCTTCGGCAAGGGCAGTGAGGAGGCGATCGTCGCCGCCGAAAGCGCCAACAACGCCACCACGGGCGGCACGCTCATTCCCTTGCTGACACTCGGTATTCCCGGCGGGCTTGCGGACTCGATCCTGCTCGGCGCGCTGATCATCCACAATCTGCAGCCAGGCCCGCTGCTCTACATCAACAATCCCGGTGTCGTGAACGCGATCATGGCGACGCATTTGATTGCGCATCTCGTCATGTTCCTGCTGATGACCGTGGGTGTGCTGCTGTTCGCGCGTCTCGCTCTGCTGCATCGCGCGTGGATCTTTCCGACCGTGCTGGTGTTCTGTGTGATCGGCGCGTTCGCGCTCAACAACCGCACCTTCGACATCTGGGTGATGCTCGTCTTCGGCGCCATCGGCTTCGGCCTCGAATACGTCAAGGCGCCGCTGGCACCCTTCGTGATCGGACTCGTGCTGGCGCCGGTGGCGGAAAAAGAATTGCGCTCCGGCCTGATGTCCTCGGCCGGCAGCTACGCGCCGCTGATCGAGCGGCCGATCTCGGCGGCCTTCCTCGTCGTCGCGGTGCTGATGTTCGTCTGGCCGCTGTGGCGGGATTGGCGGTGCCGTTCGAGAGCCGGTGCCGCCCCCTCGGTTTAGCCTAGTTGGTCTTGGCCGCCTTGACCTGGGCCGCCACCGCCTTGATGCCGGTCATGCGCTGATCGAGCACGGCTTTCAGCTTGTCGCCCGGGATATAGGCGGGATCGATGCCCTGCTCGTCGTATCGCTTCTTGAAGTCGTCGTCGCGCATCGACGCTTCGATTGCCTTGGCGACGACATCGACGCGGTCCTTGGGCGTGCCCCTGGGTGCGAGCCACAGGATGGCTTCCGAGAAGGTGAAGTTGTAGCCGAGCTCGGCCGCCGTTGGCACATTCGCGACGCGGGGATGCCGGGCGCTGCTGAACACGACGAGCGGCCGGATTCCCTGCGGTCCGAAGGTGACGAATTCGGGCACCGAGAACAGCGAGAATTCCGTGTGGTTGCCAAGCACGGAGCGCAGGCGCACGGAGCCGCCGCCGGCCTGAACCCAGCGGAAGTCGATGCCTGCTTCGCTGGCAAACATGAGCGGCACGAAGTGGGGCAGCAATCCGATATTCATGGCCGCCGAGACTTGGCCCGGTCGCGCCTTGGCCTCGGCGACCAGCTCCTTGAGCGAGGCGATCTTCGAGTCCGACTTGACCGCAAGGCCGACCTCGATCGCTCCGACCTGCGCCACGAGATCGAACGCCGTGTGGTCGTAGTCGGTGACACCCATGGCAGCCGCGGTCAGCAGACCCATGTGCCAGATGCCAAGCGTGTAGCCGTCCGGTTCGGCATCCTTGATCATGCGCGTGCCGACCGTGCCGCCGGCCGCGGCATTGTTGACGATGACCAGCGGCTGCGGCAGCAGCTTCAACCGCTCGATCGTCATCTGGAAGATGCGCGCGACCAAGTCGGTCGACCCACCTGCTGCGACCGGCACGATGATGCGGATAGCCTTCTCGGGATACGTCGCCGCGGACGCCGGCAGCGATGCCGTGAATGCCACAATGATGCCGGTCATGCCGGCCAGCACATGTCGCCTCATGGTCGCCCCCACCTTCCCGGTCATTTCTTGGTTGCCATCTTGGCGATCGGCTCGATCCGCTTCCAGGTTGTGTCGAGATCGCGGTCGAGCTCGGCGCCGCGCTTGAAGATCGGTGCGAACAGCCGATTGGCCAGCTCCCTTTGCACGTAGTCCGTCCGCTGCGCCTTCTCGAGCGCATCGGCGAAGGCATCAACCGTCGCCTGCGGCGTGCTCTTGGGCGCGAACCACCAGTTCGCCACGCAGAATTCGACATCGTAGCCGAGCTCCTTGAGACTCGGAATCTCCGGCAGAGCCGGGTGCCGCATCGGGCCCGTGTAGCCAAGCGCTCGAATGCGACCGTCGCCGCGGAAGCTGACGAATTCCGCGCCGGACAGCACGCCCGCCTGGGTGTGGCCGCCAATCAGGGCGCGAAAATTCTCGGCACCGCCGCCGACCTGTACGTAGCGGAACGCCGCACCCGGCGTGGTCTGCTGCATCAGGAGCGCAGCCATATGATTGATCGCGGCGATGTTGACGCCGAAGGAGATGGTGTCCGGCGCCTTGCGCGCCGCCTCGAGCAGTTCCTTGAGCGACTGGAAGGGCGAATCCGTGCGCACCACGGGCGTCAGGCAGAAATCGCCGGTCGCCGCCACCGCCTTGAAGTCGCGGTAGCCGAAATCCATCACGCCGCTCGCCTCGCCGCCCATCAGGGCGATGTGGATGAGCAGGTAGCTGTAGCCATCGCCCGTCGCGTCCTTGATCTGGCGCGAGCCAACTGAGTAGTGGCCGGTGACGTTGAAGATGTTGACCGGCTGCGGGAGCAGCTTGTTCTCGTCGATCGCGCGCGTGAACACGCGACCCATCTGATCGGAACTCCCGCCCGCCGCGAAGGGCACGACGACGCGGATCGGCCGCTCAGGCCAGGCAGCCTGCGCCGGCGCAGCCGTGACCAGGGCGGCAAACGCCAGACCGATGACGCGGGATTTCATGGCTTCCTCCCTCATTGTTTTTGGCGTGGCCGACCCGTTTTGCCTCGGCCCGTATCGAAAACCTATGCCATTTGATCGCCCCGCGCCACCTTGGGGGCATTGTCGTCAGGGCGCCAGATCCGACAGGTCGATGCCCAGCCCGGGGCCTTCCGGGGGAGCGATCCGGCCGCTGTCGTCGAGGGACAGGAAACCGGCGGGCGCGCGCTCGAACAGCATCTGATGGAGCAGGTGATATTCGATCGAGTGACAGTTCGGCACGGCGGCGGCCAGTTGAAGATTGGCCGCCATCAGCACGATGGAGTTGGAATGGTGCAGCGTGATCGGCCGGAAATGGGATTCGGCGACCGCTGCCAACTTGCGGCCGAAGGTGAACCCGCCGGAAATGCTGAGATCGAACTGCACGAAGTGGACCGCATCAGCGGCGATCAGGCGGCGGAAACTGTCCAGACCATATTCATTCTCGTTGCCCGCAACGGGAATGCCGCCATCGCGGTGAACCTTCGCCTGACCCTCGATGTCCGCAATGTCGACCGGCTGCTCGAACCAGCAGAGGTCGAAGGCGCGTGCCGCGCGTGCGAACGCAATGGCCTCGGGCACGGTGTAGGCCGAGACCGCATCGACCATCAGGCGCGGCGCGCTGCCGATGGCGTGGCGCAGCGCTGCGACGCGGGCAATGTCGACGTCGAGTGGCGCGCCGCCGACCTTGATCTTGTCCGCCCGGAAGCCCTTGGCGATGTGGCCGGCATATTCGGCGCCGAATGCCTCGGCCGACTGCCCCTCGACATAGAGGCCGGCGCTTGCATAAGGCAGCGCGGCACGGCCGGCCCCACCCATCAGGCGCCAGATCGGCTGGCCGGCGCGTTTTCCCTTGAGGTCCCACAACGCAATGTCGAGCGCGCTGAGCGCCGCCCAGGTCTGGCTGCGCCGCGTGCTGACCAGCGCGCGGCCAAGCGCCTCGGTCCAGAACTGCTCGATCGTATCGGCGTCACGGCCGAGCAACGCCGGGCGGACATCGTCCTGGATGAACTGCGCCAGCGAGGCCGGCGGCCCGCCGTCGCACCATGCCTCGCCGACGCCCCAGGCGCCGTCCTCGGTCTCGACGAAGATCAGCAGCGTGTTCTTCTCGGTCCACCGGAAGCGCGGGTTGCGCTGCTTGCCGTCGAGTGCCTTGGTGAAGACGCGCGTGCGAACGTCCTTGATTCTCACTGCCCGGCCCAGCCTTCGAGTCGGTTGTCCGATGGCCGCACCGGCCAGAGGTGAACGCTCTGCGGTTTCGTCGCCCGCGCCCACGCGCCGATGAGATCCTTGTCGGATCGGCGCAGCCGCATGCGCCGGTCGATATCCCTGGGTTGCCAGTCCGCCAGCAATCGTGCGAGCAGTCGCTGGCGCGTGGCGGCATGCGCCGGATCGGCGGCCAGGTCCCGGACTTCGTCCGGATCCTTTGCGAGGTCGAACATCTGCGGCGGATATCCGTCGTAGTAGATCAGCTTCCAGCTGCCGGAGCGGATCATGCGCTGACGCACCGCCATGCCGCCGGTCCAGGGCGGAACCTCGTCCGTGCAGTATTCGCTGAACGTTTCGTCAGGCCAGTCGGCGGCGGCTCGCTGCGCTACGTCGAGCAAGCTGCGCCCCTCGGCATTCGGCAGTTTGGACGCGCCGAGCGCCTCCAGGATGGTTGCCGTGAGGTCGATCAGATTGACGACCTGCGCGCGCCGCTCGCCTTGGGGCAGGCGGCCAGGCCAGGCGAGGATCATCGGCACCTTCACCGACTCCTCGTGAAAGGTGTGCTTCCACCACAAGCCGCGCTCGCCGACATGGTCGCCATGATCGGAGGCGTAGACGATGAGCGTGTTGCGGTCGAGGCCGGTCGCCTCGAGCGTTTGCAGAATCTGGCCAATCAACGCGTCCATCCGCCAGGTCAACGCATAATAGGCGGTGCGCGCGCGCAGGGCGTGCTCGGGCGGCACGTCGAGAATCTGCCGGTTGCGACGCCACCATTGCAGCCATGGATGATCCGCGGCCGGTGCAGCGAGCCGCGCCGGCCCGACGCGCCCCGCGAAGCGGGCGTAGTCCTCGGCGGCCGCGACGTAGGGTGCATGCGGCAGCATGAAGCCGACGGTCAGCGCAAAGGGCGATGTGTCGCCGGATCGACGGCGCTCAGCCGCGCGTTCGAGCCAGGCGATCGCTGCACGCGCCACGTCCTGATCCTTCAGCTCATAGACGCTGCGTCCGGCGCCTGATCGGTCGATGCTGATCCGCTCGGGCTCGTTGGTGTTGGTCAGCACGCCCATGTCGTGGCGCGGAATGCCGATCCAGTTCGGGCTGTGGTCGCCGATCTCGCGCTCGACGTAGCCGTGAAGCTGGTCGGGCCCCAGCGCGTGCAGGCGGCCGATCAGGGCTGGACGATAGCCGGCGGCCCCCAGTGCATGGGCCATGGTCGGCCGGTCGGAGGCCAGGTAGTCGTCGTTGGTCCAGCAATCCTGGGCATGCGGATGCCGCGCCGTCAGCATTGACATGCGCGACGGCACGCAGATCGGCGACGGGCAGTAGGCGTTGTCGAAGACCACGCCGCGGGCGGCCAGGCGGTCGAGATTGGGTGTCGGATCGAGTGGGTCGCCCGAGAAGCCCGCGACGTGACGGGCGTGCTGGTCGGAGAACAGGAAAAGCAGGTTCGGTCGTTCGCTCATGCGTGCCTCACTGCGAAGTGACGTCGCCGATGACATCGAGTTTGGCGTCACTGAGATAGCCGTAGCGGTTGATCCAGACGCGGCCGCCCGAGGCGTCCCACGCCGCCTGCAGCCGTCGTCGAAAATCCTGCGGCGGTCCGTAGCTGTGCGCCAGCGCATTGATCGGCGTGGCTCCCGCCGCTTGGCGAGCGGCTGCGATCTTGCGCTTCTGCGCCGCCAGACCGACCGGGTGCGGCTCGTCGGGCTCGGGATAGCGCCATGCGGCCAGCGTCGGGGGCGGCTTGCCGTCGACCAGGTCGAGCAGTTGGGCTAGGTTGCGCGCCGCTTCATCCTCTGCGCCTTTGACGGCTTCCGCAGCGAAGCGCAGCATCATCGGCCAATGCATTGTGTAGAGCTTGATCGAAATGCTCGACACATGGGGCGCGGCTTGCGCGCAATCGAAGCCCGACAGCAGCGACCAGGGGTGAGGAAAGGCATTGGGGACGAGTTCCTTGTCGGCCGCGCCGGCCTCGTCGAGCGCGCGCCGGTAGCGCGCGAGCAGATTGGAGACGAGATGCGTCTTCAGGCGGCCCAGCGTGCACATCGCGGGATGGGTAAGCACGGTCGGTATGAGCGACGCCGCGCCGCGGTGGAGATTCTCCTTGAGGGTCTGGGCGTCGTACCACAACGGCTCCTCGTCGATACCGAGATCGCGCGCCACCGCCATGGCCGGCGCCGAGAAATCGAGGAACCAATCGTCTAGCGTGTAGGGCGGATATTCCGGCCAGTCGACGCGAAAGCCGTCGACCTGCGGATATGCGATCGCCAGGTCGGCGAGCAGCGCCGCACCATACGCCAGGATGTGCGGGCTGGCGAGGCTGCCATTCTTGTCGACCCGGCGCGGCGGAATGCGGCGATCGGGCATCCGGGGTGCGTCATCGTCCTGCGGACCGCCGAATTGCACGCGATAGCCGGGCGGAATGGCAGCCTGGATCTGAAGATAGACCTTTAGTCCGCGCCGCTTGGCGCTGGCGACGAAGTCATCGACCAGTCGCCCCTCCGACGCGGTGAGCCCGTTGGGCGGCGGCGGCTGGTAGCGCAGGCCCGCATAGCGACCCATCTCCGGCGCAAAGCTCGGCGCGGTACGCACGAACAGCTCGCGTCGGCCCCACAGGGGCCGGTCGAGCAGGCGGACGCTGCCGGCACCGGCATCGATCGGGGGCTCGCGACTGCCCTCGCCACGGCTTGCCGGCGCCATGACGTAGGGCGAGGTGGCGACGGCAGTGGCGCGCGTGCGTCGCTCGATGTTGTCGAGCAAACCCTCGACACCCTCGGTCTGGATGTATTCAGGCATGACCGTGATGCCGGCCAAGCGGCTCACGGGGTCAATTGCCTCCTGTGATTGCGGCGATCTCGCGCGTGGGCGCCGTCATGGTGCGGCGGCATAGCCCTTGGCTGCGAAGGCCTTGCGCACTTCTGGTGTCTGCATGAAAGCAAGGAACTGCCGCGCCTGGGCGCCGTCGCGCGCCTTGGTGGTGACTGCGCCGACATAGACCGTCACCTTCTGCAGTTCAGCGGGAAGCGGCCCCACCAGCTTGATGCCCTTGACCGGCAGGATCTCCGAAATCTGGTGGACGCCGAGTTCGATCTCCTTGCGGCCGACCGGCTCGACGACGTAGCCGCCCTCGCCCAGCGTCGTCTTCGCCTTCACGGCCTCGGCAATTCCGAGCGTCTGCAGCACCTGGGCGAAATGCCGACCGCTCGTGCCGGTCGCCGGATTGATGTAGACCAGCGAGCGCGCGTCGAGCAGCGCCTTCTTGAGTGCTTCCGGCGTCGAGATGTCCGGCGACGGCGCGCTCTCGTGCACGGCGACGCCGATGCCGACGCGGCCGATCTCGGTCACCGACGAGGCCACGATATGGCCGCGCTTCTCCACCTCGCCGACGACGTCGGTCGTGACCACCACCAGATCGGGCGCGTTGCCCTCGCCGAGCCTCCGCATCAGCGGGCCCATCGGCGCATAGTCGGCCACCACCTTTTGGCCCGTGGCCTTCTCGTAGAGCGGAATGGCCTCACCCAGCCCGGCCTTGGCCGCACCGCCGCTGAGGATGGTGAGCTCGGCTGCGCCCGCCGATCGGACGCCGCCCATTACAAGCGCTGCGAGGCAAAGTACGGAACCAGCTACGACGTGCCAGTTGGATACGGTCATGCGGCTTCCCCTGCGGTTCGTGATCGCCGGTACGTATGGTCCCCGCGGATCGCACAGCCATGCTCGAGCGGGACGGCGATGCCCATGATAGCGCGCCGATGCCGGAGAAATTCAAGGTGCGGCTCGGTGGCGGATGGCGGCCACACCCTCCGGAAATTTTGACCTAAGTCAACGCCTGCCCACCGCCTCCTTGCTAATCCCGCATTTCCCAGATGGCCGCACCAATTCGTGACGAAAGCGGCCAATTATGATATAAGATTCAATACGTTGCAGGTGATCGGAGTGACCGGGCA
>VGDO01000095.1 GCA_016869645.1 Alphaproteobacteria bacterium | reverse complement strand
CGAGATTGGCGGCGCGCAGATCGCATTGCGAGAGGTCGGCGTCCGACAGGTCGGACAGCGACAGGTCGATCAGGGTCATGGTCGCACCGATGGCGCGAAGCTTTTTGAGGCCGCAGCAGCGCAGCGCGGCGCCGCTGAGATTACGGCCGCTCAAGTCGATCTGTGCCAACTCGATGCCTTGGAGCGACAGGCGCTTGCCGCTCCCACCTTTCGATGCGACCCAGGACTCGTGCTGTTCGACCATTTCTTCGAATGGCAGTTCGAGCGATTCGGGGCCGCGCGGCAGATTCTGCGCGCCGGTCGCGCGCGCCGCGCGTTGGGCATGCGCATCCAGGACCGCTCCGAGCAGGTCCGCTCCTTCGAGATTGGCGCCCTTCCACAAGGCGTCCTTGAGAATCGCTCCCTGCAGCACGGCGCCCGATAGATTGGCCTCGCTCAGATCCGCGCCTTCGAGATCGGCGCCGCTCAGGTCCGCGTTGCGAAAGTCGCTGCCCACCAGCTTGGCGCCGCGCAGGATGGTATCCGACAGGTCTGCGCGGGCGACCACGCCATGGGCAACACGCGCGCGCGAAAGATCTGCGTGGCGCAGCGAGGCGGCGGCCAGATCCGATGGCGTCGCTTCATGTGCGACAGCGGTGAGCTCGCCGCTCTTGTCCGAGGTCGCAAGCGCCCCCTCGCGCAGATCGGCGTCGATCAGGATGGCGCCTTCCAGGCTGGCGCCGCGCAGGCAGCTGCCGCGCAGATCGACCCTGGACAGGTCGGCACGATCAAGATTGGCCGAGCGAAGGTCGGCGCCGTAGAGCGTCGCGCCGCGCAGCTTCATGCCCGCTCCCGAGATCCAGTTCAAGCGCGCACCGGTCATGTCGGCGCCGGACAGATCGAGACCCGGGACCGCAAGACCACTCAGGTCGCAGAACGACAGCTTGGCGCGCGTGCCGCCGGGAATGCCGCGTACGAAGCGCTGGTGGCGCTCGACGATGGCGCGCAGCTCCTCGGCGGTCAGCTTGCGCCAATTTCGTCCCTCTCCTGAGGAGGCCGAGCCCATCTATCCGGACCTTCGCCGTTGTTCGACCAGAACACCCTGCGCCACCAGATCGTCGATCTCGGCCGCCGACATTCCCGCCTCGGACAGGACCTCGCGGCCATCGGCGCCAAATGGCTTGGGCGCCCAGCGCATTCGTCCCGGCGTGCGGCTCAGTTTGACGGGAATACCGGTACCGCGATAGGCGCCATCGTTCAGCACCATGTTGCGGTGCTGGGTGTGCGGATGAGCGAAGACTTCGGGGAGACTGAGCATGGCGCCGCACGGCACGCCGTCCGCGAGCAGCTGGTCGGCCAGCGCCGCGCCGTCACGCTTGGCCAGGAGCCTGCCGAGCTCGTCGTTGAGCGCGGCGCGATTCACCACGCGGTCCTGGTTGGTCAGGAAGCGCGCGTCGCGCGTCAGCTCGGGCTTGCCCAGAGCCTGGCACAGGCGCAGGAACTGGCGATTGTTGCCGACCGCAAGAAAGATCGGCCGTCCCTGGGTCTGGTAGAGATCGTAGGGCGAGATGTTCGGATGCGAGTTTCCGATCAGCTCGGGCGCTTTGCCCGACATGAAATAGTTGGCGGCATGGGGATGGACCAGCGCGATCGCGCAATCGAACAGCGCGACATCGAGGAACTGCCCCTTGCCCGAGCGCTGGCGTTCGAGCAGCGCCATGAGGATCGCGTTGGCGGCATAGAGGCCGGTGCCCATGTCGACCATCGGCGTTCCCATGCGCACCGGTCCCGACTCGCGCGAGCCGTTGATGCTGATCAGACCCGACACCGCCTGCACCGCCGCATCATAGCCGGGCAGCCCGCCCCACGGGCCGGTCGCGCCGAAACCGGTCACATGGCAATAGACCAGGCGCGGAAAACGCGCCTTCAGGTTCGTCTCGTAGCCGAGCCCCCAGCGCTCCATCGTGCCGACCTTCTGGTTCTCGATCAGCGCGTCCGCCGTCTCCAGAAGCCTGAGCAGCACCTCGCGGCCCTTGGGCACGGTCAGGTCGAGCGACATGGTCCGCTTGTTTCGGTTGACGCCGACATAGTAGGACGCGGTGCCGTCGCGGAACGGCGGGCCCCAATCGCGGACCTCGTCGCCGCCCGGTGGTTCGACCTTGATCACGTCGGCGCCGTGGTCGGCCAGCATCTGCGTGCAATAAGGACCGCCGAGCACGCGCGTCAGATCGATGACGCGGATTCCCGCCAGCGCGCCCGCGGACTGAGATTCGTCTGCCATTTCCCTTCCGTCGTATTGTGACCGGTCGACCGCTTTCGATTCTACGCTGCCGCCGCGCCGAAAAGGCGGCGGGCGAATTGTGGATAGACCTCGGCGATCTGTCCGGCGACGCGTCCGCGCACGATGGCGAGCAGCGCCGCGTCAGGATCGGCCGTGGTCGGCACGCCATCGGGACAGTCGAAGTCGAAGCCCGTGTTGTCGCGAATCTCCTCGACCGTGTGCCCGGGATGTACGCTGCGCAGGCGAAAGCGGCGGCGGGAGCGGTCGAAATCGAACACGCCGAGTCCTGTCACCAGAGCATGAGGACCGCCGGGGCGATAGATGCGAGATTCACTGGTGCCGGGCGCGCTGATGAATTCGACGCGGGGTACCATGACCCGGCGGGTGTGCTCCTCCCGGAACAGGATGACGCGCGGCACCACGTAGTACAGGTAGGCCGAGCCGAACGAGCCCGGAAAGCGCACCGCTGATGTCGGATAGCCGCCGAGTCCGACGAGATTGATGTTGCCCTCGCCGTCGATCTCGCCGCCGCCGAGAAAGAATGCATCGATGCGTCCCTGCGCCGCGCAATCGAAGAGCTCGCGTCCGCCATCGGTGAAGCTATTGAAGCGGCGCGAGCCGAGGACCGTGACGCGCAGGCGGCCGCCGGAACGCTCGCGCTCGGCCAGTGCGGCCGTGCCGGGAATGGGCGAGGCGTTGCCGACCGCCACGTGGCGGAGTCCGGCAAGCATGCCGCTGAGGACGGCGATCAGCCGTTCCTCCGGTCGGACCGGAAGATCGGTCATTCCGCAGCTACCACGTCGTGGGAGCCCGGGCGGTCCCAATCGGCGATATAGGAACGAAATCCGTCAGGGCTGCGCGCGCGCTGGAGATAGCGCCTGACCTCGTCTGCATCGAGCGCATACTCGTCGGCGAAGCCCAGCGGCCAGGCGCCGCGCGGCACGTGGGCGAGGGACTGGACATAGAGGCCCGGCAGGCATCCCGCCGCCATGGTCTCATCGGCCAGCAGGTCGCCGTCATAGATCCGCTCGACGGTCACGAGAGACGCGGCGGCGGCATGCGCCATGGTCATCAATTCGCGACGCCGACCGATCCAGACATTGCCGTGACGATCGCCGAGCAAGGCGTGGAACAGCGCAAAGTCGGGCTTGATGGCGGGCAGCAGAACGATCGGATCCTGCGCGCTGAAGGGATTGTCGATGACCTGCCAATCGTGGCGATGCTTGAGGATGTCCGAGCCGATCAGGCCGCGCAGCGGCATGAACGGCACGCCCTTCTCGGCTGCCTGGAGTGCCGCGTGCACGGCAGGGCAGGTCGAATCCTTCATGACAAAGGCGCCGGCGCGAATGCCTTCGGCGAAGCATGGTGCCGGACCAAACTCGCCCAACGTGATCGCCGCCGCCTCCAGGGTCGACACACATCCCCCGCCGATCAGCCATTCCGCCTGCAAGCCGCTGGTCGGGACGGCAACCAAGTGCAGTCGCCGGACGCCGCGCCGTATGAGCGACACGGTCGCGGCCATGGCCACGCCGCTGTAGTCGGGCGGAACGGCGAGCATGGCGCCATCGCCGATTTGACCGACCAGTTCGTCGAGGCTGATTAGCCCCTTGTTGGCCATCAATAACTCCCAATGCTATGCCATTGAACTGTAGCGCGTTTGGCCTTTAACCGAAATCATTCAGGTTTGTAACGAATCCGTCGTATTTGTGTCGTCCGGTGAAACATCGTAAGCTGTTAAACGTCGAATGCCTTGCAGCAAACGTCGCAGGCAAATGTGGGTGGCGGGGATGTCCCGGCCGACCCCGGGGACATGAGGAGGCCCATCAAATCATGAATGCAAAGACTGTCATGTGGCGTCTGTCCGGTCTGATGGCCGGCGCAGCAGCCCTGGTCATGGCGGGAGCGGCCTATGCTCCGCCGGCCGCCGCTCAGAAGACGAAGGTCGTGGTCTACACGGCGATCGAGGCCGACGATCTGAAGAAGTACAAGGAGCGCTTCGAGAAGGACGTGCCGGACGTGGACATCCAGTGGGTCCGCGACTCGACCGGCGTGATCGAGGCCAAGCTGCTGGCCGAGAAGAACAATCCGCAAGCCGATGTGATCTGGGGCCTGGCAGCCACCAGCTTATTGCGCATGTCCGGCGAGGGCATGCTGCAGCCGTATGCACCCAAGGGGATCGAAGGCATTTCCGCGCAATTCCGCGACAGCGCCAATCCGCCAGCCTGGGTCGGCATGGACGTGTGGGCGGCGACCATTTGCTACAACACGGTCGAGCGCGACAAGAAGAAGCTGCCGGCGATCACGTCGTGGCAGGATCTGACAAAGCCCGAGTTCAAGGGCGCCATCACCATGCCGCATCCGGCCTCGTCGGGCACCGGCTATCTGATGGTGTCGAGCTGGCTGCAGCTTATGGGTGAGGACGCGGGCTGGAAATTCATGGACGCGCTGCACAACAACGTTGGCGTCTATGTGCACTCCGGCTCGAAGCCGTGCCGCCAGGCCGGCGCTGGTGAATATCCGGTCGGCATCTCCTTCGAGTTCCGCGCCTCGCGCACCAAGCGCGACGGTGCGCCGATCGACATCGTCTTCCCCAAGGAAGGGTTGGGCTGGGACATGGAAGCCACGGCGGTCATGAAGGGCACGAAGAACCTCGCTGCGGCGCAAAAGGTGGCTGACTGGGCAGCGAGCGCCAACGCCAACACGATGTACGCCGAGGGCTATGCCGTGACGGCCCGGTCGGGCGTCGCCAAGCAGCTGCCTCATCTGCCAGCGCCGGCGGACTTCGAGAAGCTGCTCGCGAAGAACGACTTCCTTTGGGCAGCAAACAATCGCCAGCGGATTCTGGCGGAATGGAACAAGCGCTACAACGCCAAGGCCGAGAAGAGCTGATCGGACGACCATGAGGAACCAGCGCCGGCCGCTTCGCCCCCGGGGGAGGAGCGGCCGGCCGCATTTTGGCGATCGGGTTGCTTCGGGCAGGTGGATTGGGGGATGGCATGACGGCGGACGGGTCGGTCAATGGGCGCTCCTATTTGCGCCTGCGCGGGATCCATAAGAAGTTCGGCTCATTCACGGCGCTCAAGGGCGTCGATCTCGACATCAACGAGCGGGAATTCGTGTGCTTCCTGGGGCCGTCGGGCTGCGGGAAGACGACGCTGCTGCGCGCCATTGCAGGCCTCGATGTCCAGACCTCGGGTTCCATCGAGCAGGCCGGCAGGGACATCTCCACCCTGCCGATCTCGTCCCGCGACTTCGGCATTGTGTTTCAGTCCTATGCGCTCTTTCCCAATCTCACGGTTTCGGAGAACGTCGCCTACGGCCTGACCAGCCGCGGCATGAACCAGGCCGATATCAACAAGCGCGTGGCCGAGCTCCTGGGGCTGGTCGGCTTGTCGGATTCGGGCCCAAAGTACCCGGCCCAGCTATCCGGCGGGCAGCAGCAGCGCGTGGCGCTGGCGCGCGCGCTCGCCCCCTCGCCCGGTCTGCTGCTGCTTGACGAGCCGCTGTCCGCACTCGATGCGCGCGTGCGTATTCATCTGCGCCACGAGATCAAGCAGCTCCAAAGCCGGCTGCGCGTGACCACCATCATGGTGACCCACGACCAGGAAGAGGCGCTGACCATGGGCGACCGCATCGTGGTCATGAATCACGGCGTCATCGAGCAGGTCGGCACGCCGCTCGAGATCTACCGTAAACCCGCGACCGCCTTCGTCGCCGACTTCGTCGGCACCATGAACTTCATGAAGGGCACGCTGGTGTCGCCTGGCCGCGTACGGGTCGGCGGGACGGAGATCGAGTATGGCGATACCGCGGCGACGGTCTCGCCGGGTGCGGCGGTGACGCTGTGCATCCGCCCCGAGGACATTGCCGTGCGCAACGTGTCGGCGAGCCAGGGCACCGTGCTGCAGGCGCGCATCGAGGCGCTCGAATTCCTCGGCTCCTTTTTCCGCGCCAGTCTCACGCCGGACGGACAGAAGACTGCGCTGATGGCCGACTTCTCGGTCAATGCCGTCAACGACCTTGGTCTGTCGCGCGGCATGGCGCTGCCGATCGCCCTGCCGCGTGACCGCCTGCGCGTGTTCGCGGCGTGACCGATCTCGCTCTGCCGCCGCACCACGTGGTGCGGCAGGAGGTCAGCCGCGACGAATGGATCATGCGGACCGCGACGATGGCGGTCGGCGTCCTGCTCATCTTCGCGCTGGTCCTGCCGCTCTATGCCATGCTGTCCAAGAGCGTCGAGGACAAGGCCGGGCAGTTCATCGGCCTCGCCAACTACATCGCCTATTTCAAGACACCGGCGCTGGCACAATCGGTCGTCAACAGCTTCTTCGTCAGCATCGTCAGCACCGTCATCACGGTCGTGCTCGCCTTCGGCTATGCCTTCGCGCTCACGCGATCGGCCATGCCCTTCAAGGAGCTGTTCAAAGTCATCGCGCTGTTCCCGCTGCTGGCGCCGTCACTCCTGCCCGGCATCTCGCTGGTCTATCTGTTCGGCAATCAGGGCCTGATCAAGGGCGTGCTGATGGGCAACACCATCTACGGCCCGATCGGCATCATCATCGGCGAGGTGTTCTTCTGCTTTCCCCACGCTTTCCTGATCATCCTCACCGCCATGTCGCTTGCCGATGCGCGCCTCTACGAGGCAGCCGAGGCGCTGCGCGCCAGCCGGCTGCGCATTTTTTTTACCGTGACGCTGCCGGGCGCCAAATACGGTCTGATCAGCGCATTTTTCGTCGTGTTCACGCTGGTCATCACCGATTTCGGCGTGCCCAAGGTGATCGGCGGCCAATACAACGTGCTGGCGACCGACATCTACAAGCAGGTGATCGGTCAGCAGAACTTCCAGATGGGCTCCGTCGTCAGCGTCATCCTGCTGCTGCCGGCCATCATTGCCTTCGCCGCCGACCGCATCATTCAGCGCCGCCAGGTCGCGCTGCTGTCGGCGCGCGCCGTGCCCTACGAGGCGAAGCCGTCGCTCGGCCGCGACAGCGCGATGCTGGCGTTCTGCGTGGTGGTGGCGGTTATGATCCTCGGCATGTTGGGCATGGCCGCCTTCGCCTCCTACGTCACCTTCTGGCCGTATAATCTCAAGCCGTCCTGGAAGAATTACGACTTCGACGCCAAGGACGGAATCGGCTGGGCAGCCTACTGGAACAGCTTGATCATGTCCGCCTGGACGGCGGTGATCGGCACCATCATCGTCTTCGTCGGCGCCTATCTCGTCGAGAAGACGCGCGGCTTTCGCTTGTGCCGCACGCTGATCCAGATGCTCGCCATGCTGCCCATGGCGGTGCCCGGTCTCGTGCTCGGCCTGTCCTACATCTTCTTCTTCAACAACCCCGCCAACCCGTTCAACTTCCTCTACCAGACCATGGCGATCCTGGTGATCTGCACGATCGCCCACTTCTACACCGTGGCGCATCTGACAGCCGTCACGGCACTGAAGCAGATGGACGCCGAATTCGAATCGGTGTCCGCCTCGCTCAAGGTGCCGCCGTGGAAGACCTTCTGGCGCGTCACAGCGCCGGTTTGCCTGCCGGCGATCCTGGACATCTCGATCTATCTCTTCGTCAACGCCATGACCACCGTATCGGCTGTCGTGTTCATCTACTACGTGAACACGACGCTTGCATCGATCCAGGTGCTCAACATGGACGACGCCGGCGACGTCGCACCCGCGGCGGCCATGGCCATGATGATCGTCTACACCTCGGCCGCGGTGCGCGTGCTGCATTGGCTGGCAACCCGCGGCCTGTCGCGCCGCACCCAGGCCTGGCGCCGGCGCTGACCGGCCGCCCCATCTGAGCTTCGTCCAGTTTGGCGACCACCGTCCTGCTCTGCGCGGCAGCATTCCTGGCCGCAATGACGCAAACGGCGACCGGATTCGGCTTCGCGCTTCTGTTCGCGCCGCTGCTCACGCTCGCTCTGGCTCCGGCGATCGCGGTCCAGGTCACCATCCTGGTGACACTGGCGATCTCACTGGCAGTACTGCATCGCGTCGGCCACGGTGTGCGCGCAGCCATGATCGCGCGGTTTGCCGCCGGCGGGCTGATTGGACTCCCGGTCGGCATCCATGCGATCGCGCATGCCGCGCGCAGCGACGTTCAGATCGTCGTTGGCGTGCTGGTTCTGGCGTTCGCGGCCGCATTGAGCAGCGCCGAATATGCCGGCCGGCATGCGGCGCCGGTCGAGCGGTCCATGCCTCGGTGGGCCGATCTTGCGGTCGGAGCGATAGCCGGCGCGATGACCGCTGGCCTGGCCATGCCGGGCCCCGCGCTCATCATCTATCTGCTCTTCGTACGGGTCGACAAGGAGACCATGCGCAAGTCGCTGCTGGTCGTGTTCGTGTTCTTTTACGGTGCGGCGCTTGCGCTGCATGCCGGGGTGATCGGCATTGATGACGAGGTTTGGCGGCCGAGTGCGCTCTACGCCACCGTCGCCATCGGCGGGGCGTTTGCGGGCGACCGGATCGCCCATCGACTGGATGCCGTCCTGCTGCGCCGGATCGCGCTCGGTGCACTGGTTTTGATCGGCCTTTCGACTCTGGCCGCCGGCCTGGGAAGTTAGGACCGATCGACCGCGCAGGTGACGTGCTGATAGCGCTCGACAGCGAAGGAGCTGAAACCGCGATGGGGCCGGAACGTCTGCTCGCGCAGCTTCACCTCGCTGATCTGCGCCACTTCCAGGCAGCCCCAGCTATTGGCCATGTCCTTGTCCTGCGAATGGGAGACCTGCACACCGCTGACCACGCGATGCATGCCGCCGAGCACGTGGAGAACGTATGGCTCGAAGACCCGGAATCCGTCGTCATCCATGTAGCGCAGCTCGACCTGGCGACGGGTGCGGATCGCTTCCTCGAGGGCTTTGTGGATGTTGGCGACGGCCACGAGATTTGTGAGATGGGATGCGGCAGATGCCGGGAAATGATGCGACGCGGAGTAGATACCGCGGAGACTGTCGCAATGGTACGAAATCGCGATTTGCCGCGCCAGCGCGTTGCGGGCAGCCCCCTCGCTCAATCGGCGGGCGCCTCGCCGGTCGCCGCCCGCGGTTTGCGCCGCTTCAGCCAATGGAGCGCCGCCCGGATGGCGACGAAGAACACCGGCGTCAGAAAGAGGCCGAATAGCGTCACGCCGATCATGCCTGCGAAGACAGCCGTACCCAGCGATTGACGCATCTCCGCACCCGGTCCGGTCGCGGCGACCATGGGTACCACGCCGAGGATGAACGACAGCGCCGTCATCAGGATCGGGCGCAGGCGCAGCCGGCAGGCCTCGACCACGGCGGTCGCAGGGTCCTTGCCCTCGAGCTCGGCTTGGCGGGCGAACTCGACAATGAGAATGGCGTTCTTGGCGGCGAGGCCGACCAGCACGACGAGACCGATCTGAACGAGGATGTTGTTGTCGAGTCCGCGCGCCATGACGCCCACGAGCGCCGACAGCACGCTCATCGGCACGATGAGGATGATGGCCAGCGGCAGCGACCAGCTCTCGTATTGTGCGGCGAGGAGCAGAAACACGAAGACGACCGAGAGCGCGAAGATGAAGACGGCGGTGTCGCCGGTCAGCCGTTCCTGCAGCGCCAGTTCCGTCCATTCCGTCGACAGGCCGGCCGGCAGCACCTGGCGCGCCAGAGCTTCCATCGCATCGAGCGCCTGGCCCGATGAGACGCCGGGCGCAGCGTTGCCCTGGAGCGGTACAGAGGTGTGCATGTTGTAGCGCTGCACCAGGCCGGGGCCCGCGACGTTGACCACATTGACCAGCGTTCCCAAAGGCACAAGCCCGCCATTGGCGCTGCGCACCTTCAGGCGCGCGATGTCGTCCTCCTCCACCCTGAACCGCTGATCGGCCTGGGCGCGAACCTGGTAGATGCGGCCGAATGCGTTGAAGTCGTTGACGTAGGATGAGCCGAGATTGATCTGCAGCGCTTCGAAGATGCTGGTGATGGGCACGTTGAGCATCTGCGCCTTGGCGCGATCGATCTCCAGAAAAATCTGCGGGGAGTTGGCGCTGAATGTGGTGAACACCCCGGCCAAGCCCGGCGTCTGTCGCGCGCGGCCCATCAGTTCGTAGGTCGCCGCGACCAGTCGGTTGATCCCGCCGCCGGCGGTATCCTGCACCTGCAGCTTGAAGCCGCCGGAATTGCCCACACCGCGCACCGGGGGCGGCGGTATGGCGATGATGAAGGCTTCTTGGATCGATTGCAGGCGGCCGAACAGATCGCCGATGATCTGGTGAGCGGGCTGACCGGCCTTGATGCGCTCCTCGAAAGGCTTGAGGCCGGCGAATATCACGGCCGCATCCGAGGAGTTCGTGAAGGTGGCGCCGGAAAAGCCGGCGAATGCGACGGCGTCGCGCACGCCGGGTGTCTCCTTGATGATCGCCGAGGCGCGGCGCACCACCGCATCGGTGCGGCTGAGCGATGCTCCCTCGGGCAGCTGGATGACGACGATCGCATAGCCTTGATCGAGCGTCGGTATGAAGCCCCGTGGCACGCGTTCGATGAGGTAGACCGTCAGTCCTGCCAGGCCGGCATAAACAAGCAGCATGAGGCCCTTGCGCGACGCGACACGGCCGACGGTGGATGCATAGCCGCCGCTCAAACGATCGAAGGTCGTGTTGAACTTGTGCGCGAACCACTCGGTCAGACGGGCGATGCCGCGGGGCTGAGCCTGTTTGGCATGCGGTTTGAGCAGCAACGCGCTCAGCGCCGGCGACAGCGTCAGCGATACGAAAGCCGAGATCACCGTCGACACGGCAATGGTCAGCGCGAACTGCTGGTAGAACTGTCCGGTCACCCCCGGGATGAAGGCGGTCGGGATGAAAACGGCTGAGAGCACGAGCGCAATGGCAATCAGCGCCTTGCCCACCTCATCCATCGTCTCGTGGGCTGCGTCGCGCGGCGACATGCCCTGGGCGATGTTGCGCTCGACGTTCTCGACCACGACGATGGCATCGTCGACCACGATGCCGATGGCGAGCACGAGGCCGAACAGCGTCAGCGTGTTGAGCGAAAAGCCGAGGGCTGCCATGACGGCGAAGGTGCCGATGAGCGACACCGAGATCGACACGATCGGGATGAGCGAGGCGCGCCAGGTGTGGAGGAACACGATGATGACGAGGATGACCAGCGCCACCGCCTCGAAGATGGTGCGCTGAACCGCGGCCACCGACTGGGCGATGAATTCCGTCGGGTTGTAGACGATCTGATATTCGAGCCCCTTCGGAAAGTCGCGCTTGAGACGATCCATCGTGTCGATGATCGCCTTGGCGGCGTCGAGCGCATTGGTGCCCGGGCGCTGGAAGATGGCGAGGGCCACGGCCGGCTTGCCATTGAGGTAGCTGTTCGTGACGTAGTCGCGGGCGCCCAGTTCGACGCGCGCCACATCCTGCAGGCGGACCAGCCGGCCGCCCTCGCCCGCCTTGACGATGACGTTGCGGAACTGGCGCGGGTCCTCGAAGCGACCCTGCGTGCCGACGATGATCTGGAAAGCATGATCGGCAGGGACCGGCTCCTGACCGAGGCTGCCGCCGGAAACCTGGACGTTCTGCTCGCGCAGCGCGCGCACGACATCGCCGGCGGCGAGACCCTGGATCGCCAGCTTGTCCGGATCGAGCCAGACCCTGAGCGCGTACTCTCGCGCGCCGAACGCGGTGACCTCGCCGACGCCGTCGAGGCGCATGAGGATGTCGCGCACCCTGAGAAGGGCATAGTTGGAGATATAAAGCTGATCGAAGCTGTCGTCGGGCGACAACATGTGAACGACCATCATCAGGTCGGGCGAGCTCTTGCGCGTCGTGACCCCGAGCCGGCGCACGTCCTCGGGCAGGCGCGCCTCGGCGATCGCCACGCGGTTCTGCACCAGCACCTGGGCCATGTCGAGATTGGTGCCTAATTTGAAGGTGATTGTGAGCGCCATCGAGCCGTCGCTCGATGAATAGGAGGACATGTAGAGCATGTCCTCGATGCCGTTGATCTCCTGCTCGAGCGGCGTCGCGACCGTCGCCGCCACGGTCTGGGCGTTGGCGCCCGGGTAGCTGGCGCGCACCACGATGGTGGGGGGCGCGATCTCGGGATACTGCGCCACGGGCAAGCGCACATAGGCGATGGCGCCGAGAAGAACGATGACGATCGACAGGACCGCGGCAAAGATCGGCCGGTCGACGAAGAAGTGTGCGAATTTCACGATACGCGTCCGGGGTCAGCGCGAGGGCGGCAACTCGGCAAGCTGCGGCGTGACCTTGCCGCCCAGGCGAACGCGCTGCACGCCATTGACCACGATGGTCTCCTCGGCGGTCAGCCCCTGACGCACGACGCGGTAGCCATCGATGCGCGGACCGGGCCGGATGACGCGCGGTGCGACCGCGCCGTCCGCCGCGACGACATAGACCATGCGCCGGTCCTGATCGGTGACGATTGCCTCGTCGGGGATGAGCACGCCCTTGTAGAGCGGGCTGCCCGGGATCAGCACGCGGCCGAACAGCCCCGGCACGATCAGAAGGTCATCATTGGCAACGATGGCGCGGACGCGCATCGTGCCGGTGGCGGCGTCGATCCGGTTATCGACGAAATCGAGCCGGCCTTTGAGCCGGGGACGCCGCTCGTCGGGAAGTTGGATCTGCACGTCGTGGCGCAGCTCCCTGTCGGACTTGTTGCCATTGGCCTCGCGCGCCATGCGCAGATAGGCCATGAAGGAACGCTCGTCGACGTCGAAATAGAAGTGCATCGGGTCGACCGCGACGATTGTCGTCAGCAGCGTTGAGTTCGCCGAGACGAGATTGCCTTCGGTGACGAGCTTGCGGCTGATTCGACCGGAGATCGGCGCCTTGATCTCCGTAAAGCTCAGATCCAGACGCGCCTGGTCGGCGGCCGCCTGCGCAGCAGCCAGATGGGCGACGGCAGCGGCCGACTGCTGGCGCCGCGTGTCGAGCACCTGCTCGGTCGTGTTGCCGGTGCGCATCAGACGCTCGGCGCGATCGAGCTCCTGCCTGGCAAGCTCGACCGACGTTCTGGCGGAGGTGATGTTGGCCTCGGCCTGGGCGAGAATTGCTTGGTAGGGGCGCCGGTCGATGACAAAGAGCGGCGCGCCCTCCTTGACCAGGGCACCGTCGGTGAAGTGAACGGCGGCGAGGTATCCGCTCACGCGAGCGCGGATCTCGACCGCAGCGACGGCATCGAAGCGCCCGGTGAATTCGTCCCATTCGACGATGTCCTTGACCACCGGCTTGGCCACGGTGACTGGCGGAGGCGCTGGAGCGGCCGCCTGCTTCTTTCTCTGGTCGTCGCACGCACTCAAGCCGACGGCCAGTAGCGTCAGCGCAATGAAAGCCGACACGAGCGCTTGGCGCGATGAGACGCGATGTGCAAAATGCAAAAATCTGGGACGCATAAGACCCCCTCGCCGAGACGCCTGAGGTGGGAGCAGGAAATGTAACCGTCAAGGTCCTATTTTCAACTCGCGCGCGAGGGCCAGGAAGGCGCGCACGATTTGCAGGCGCCGGCGGTCGTCCAGGCAGACGATGTGTTCGGTCATCTCGACCGGGTTGCCCTCGATCGGAATGGCGCGAACACGCGTGTCGCCGCCAAACTCGCCCAGGGAAACGACGCCGATGCCGAGGCCGGCAGCCACCGCCTCCGCCACTGCCTCGCGGCTATCCATTTCCATGACGGGGTTGACCTCAATGCCGGCGCGGTCAAGGGCCTGCTCCAGCATCTGCCGCGTGAGCGAGCCGGCTTCGCGCAGCACGACCGGCTGACCGGACAGATCGGCCAGCCGCACGCTGCTGCGCTTGGCCCACGGGTGGTCGACCGCGACGAAGACTGCGAGCGGTGCGCGGCTATAGGGCAGCACGAACAGGCGTGGATCATCCGGGACGCGCGCGACCATGGCGACATCGGTTCGATACTCGGCCAGGTCGGCCAGGACCTTGTCGGCATTGCCCATGGTGAGCGACACGCCGAGATTGGGGTGGCGGCGCCGGAAGGCCGCAAGCAACGGGATGACATGCTGGGGACCGTCCGCACCGACCTTGAGATGGCCGCGCGTCAGCGCGCGTGCGCCGGCCAGCAATTCATCCGCCTCTTCTTCGAGAGCGAACAGGCGATGCGTGACGTCGAGCAGCGCATCGCCGAGCTCGGTGACCTGGATCCGTCGGCCCCGCCGGTCAAACACGCGAATGCCGTAGCTGTCCTCGAGCGCTTTGACCTGGGCCGACAATGTCGGCTGCGACACGTTCAGCACGCGGGCCGCGCGCGTGAAACTCAGTTCGCGGGCGACCGCATGAAAGGCGCGAAGCTGGGCAAAATTCATAGATATAATCTATAGAAACTATCCAAAAGATCAATTGGACTTATGATGGCCTGCGGGCGATACAGGCCACACGCAACCGCGATCCTCGAGGACCCGCCATGGCCGCTGCCCGCCCCAAAGAGATTTTCCTGCTCACCCCTGGTCCGCTGACGACGTCGAAGGCGACGCGCACGGCGATGATGCGCGACTGGGGCTCGCGCGATACCGATTTCCGCGATCTGACGCAGCGCGTTCGTGCCCGCCTTGTCGCGCTCGTGCACGGCCAGGGCAGCCACGTCGCTGTGCCGTTGCAGGGCAGCGGCACCTTCGCCGTCGAGGCGATGATCGGAACCTTCGTACCGAAGAGCGGCAAGCTGCTGATCCTGGTCAACGGAGCCTACGGCCAGCGCATGGTCAAAATTTGCCAGGTGGCCGGCCGCGCGCACGCCGTCATCGAGACCGCCGAGGACGTGCCCGCTTCGGCGCAACAGGTCGAGGCCGCGCTCGGTGCCGATCCCGCCATCACCCATGTCGCCGTCATCCATTGCGAGACGACCTCGGGCATCATCAATCCGCTCGCCGAGATCGCCGCAGTGGTCGAGCGGCACGGTCGCGCGCTGCTCGTCGACTCGATGAGCGCCTTCGGCGCGGTCGAGATCGATGCGCGCCGCATTCGCTTCGATGCCCTCGCCGCCTCGTCCAACAAGTGCATCGAAGGCGTGCCCGGCATTGGCTTCGTGATCTGCCGCACGACCGCGCTCGACAAGACCGCGGGCAACGCCCACGCGCTCTCGCTCGACCTGCACGACCAGCGCATCTACATGGAAAAGTCGGGTCAGCAGTGGCGCTTCACGCCGCCGACCCACGTTCTGGCCGCATTCGACGCGGCGCTCGACCAGCACGAGTCCGAGGGCGGCGTGAAGGGCCGCAACGCGCGCTATGCACGCAATTGCAAGATCCTGGTCGACGGCATGCGCAGTCTCGGTTTCGTCACATTGCTGCCCGATCATCTCCAGGCGCCGATCATCGTGACATTCCACCAGCCCGCCGATCCGCGGTTCCACTTCGAGACCTTCTACAACTCGCTGGCGGCCCATGGTTACGTGATCTATCCGGGCAAGCTCACCAAAGCCGACAGTTTCCGCATCGGCTGCATCGGCCAGGTCCACGAGGCGCAGATGACCGGCCTGCTCGATGCCGTGAAGACCTGTCTGCGCGACATGGGGGTGACCGAAACCGGCCCCGCCAAGCGCGCGGCGTGAGGAGGCGAGCATGAGCACGAAGCGCGCGCCCGTCACGGTCAACGGTCGGCGCTATGCCTGGCCGCAGCAGTCGCTCGTCGTCGTGTGCATCGACGGCTCGGAGCCGGCCTACATCACCGAGGCGGTCAAAGCGGGAGCCATGCCCTATGCCCAGGGCATGCTCCGGCGCGGCACCGATCGCCTTGCGCACTGCGTCGTGCCCAGCTTCACCAACCCCAACAATCTTTCCATCGTGACCGGCGTGCCTCCCGCCGTGCACGGGATTTGCGGCAACTACTTCTATGACCGCGAGAGCAATGCCGAGGTCATGATGAACGATCCGAAGTATCTGCGCTGCGGCACGATCCTCGCGGAATTCGCGCGCAATGGCGCCAGGCTCGCGGTCGTGACCGCCAAGGACAAGCTGCGCAAGCTGCTCGGCAATGGCATGACCGGCATCTGCTTCTCCTCGGAGAAGGCCGACAGCACGACGGTCGCCGAGCACGGCATCGACAATGCGCTCGCCTTCGTCGGCCGTCCCCTGCCCTCGGTCTACAGTGCCGATCTTTCGGAGTTCGTCTTCGCCGCCGGCGTCAAGCTGATGGCGACACGTAGGCCGGACATCATGTATTTGTCGACCACGGATTACGTGCAGCACAAGCACGCGCCGGGCAGCGCCGAAGCCAATGCCTTCTACGGGATGATGGATGGCTATTGGGCCAAGCTCGAGGCGCTGGGCTGCACGATCGCGCTGACTGCCGACCATGGCATGAACGCGAAGACCGATGGCGCGGGCAAGCCCAAGGTCGTCTATCTCCAGGACCTCTACGACGAGTGGCTGGGCGTCGGCACGGCGCGCGTGATTCTGCCAATCACCGACCCCTATGTCGTGCACCATGGCGCGCTCGGCTCGTTTGCCACCGCCTATATTCCCGACGCGGTCGATCCGGGCTGGCTGTCGCGTCGCACGGCGCTGCTGCCGACGGTCGAGACCGTGCTGACCCGCAGCGAAGCCTGCGAGAGGTTCGGCCTGCCCTCGGATCGCGTGGGGGATCTCGTGATCGTCACGAAGAAGGATTCCGTGGTCGGCACCAGCGCCAGCAAGCACGACCTGTCGGGGCTCGATGCGCCGCTGCGCTCCCACGGCGGAATCAGCGAGCAGCGCGTGCCGCTCATCGTCAACCGGCCGACCAGCAATATTGCGCCTGACGCGCCCCTGCGCAACTTCGACATCTTCGACGTCGCGCTCAACCACGTGCACTGAGGCTACCGATGAACCCGCCGTCTGCCGCGCTCAAGCCGGCGCCGACATCGACGATCCGCCACGAATCCCTGCGCATCGCCGGCCGCAAGGTGGCGGGCGAGGTCGACGGCGTCGTCGAGGTGTTCAATCCCTACACCAACGAGGTCGTGGGCACGGTCCCGCGCGCCTCGGCGCGCCAGGTGCGCGAAGCCTTCGAGATCGGCGCCAGGTTCAAATCCAAGCTGAGCCGCTACGACCGCCAACGCATTTGTCAGAAAACAGCCGAGCTGATCGCCGGCCGCAAGGACGAGATCGCCAGGCTGATCACGGCCGAGTCCGGCCTGTGCATGAAGGACTCGCTCTACGAGTGCGGCCGTGCCTATGACGTATGGTCGCTCTCCGGCCAGCTCGCCATCCTCGACGACAGCCAAACCTTCTCCTGCGACGTCACCCCGCAGGGCAAGCCTCGGCGCATCCACACCATGCGCCAGCCGCTGCAGGGCGTGATCAGCGCGATCACCCCGTTCAATCACCCGCTCAACATGATCTCGCATAAGATTGCGCCGGCCGTGGCGACCAACAACCGCATGGTCGCCAAGCCGACCGAGCTGACGCCGCTGACCGCGCTCGTGCTGTGCGACATCCTCTACGAGGCCGGCCTGCCGCCGGAGATGCTGTCCGTCCTCACCGGTCGGCCGGACGACATCGGTGACGCGATGATCACCGATCCGAACTGCGATCTGGTTACCTTCACGGGCAGCGTGCGCGTCGGCAAGTACATCGCCGAGAAGGCGGGCTACCGCCGCATCGTGCTCGAGCTCGGCGGCAACGACCCGATCATCGTCATGGAGGATGCCGATCTCGACAAGGCGTCCGAGCTGGCCGTCGCCGGTGCGACCAAGAATTCCGGCCAGCGCTGCACGGCGGTCAAGCGCATCCTGGTCGTCGAAAAGGTCGCCGATGCGTTTGCCGAGCTCGTGGTCGCCAAAACCAGGAAGCTCAAATGCGGCGACCCCATGGATCCCGCGACCGACGTCGGCACGGTCATCAACGAGCGCTCCGCAGCGCTCTTCAAGCGCCGCGTCGACGATGCCGTCTCCAAGGGCGCGGTTCTGCTGCACGGCAATGACCAGCGCGGTGCCTTGTTCCCGCCGACAGTCGTCGACAAGGTGCCCTACGATTGCGAGCTGGTACGCGAGGAGACCTTCGGCCCGGCGATCCCGATCATCCGCGTCAAGGACATCGACGACGCGATCGCCAAGTCGAACTCGACGGCCTTCGGCCTGTCGTCGGGCGTATGCACCAACCGGCTCGACTACATCACCCGCTTCATCAGCGAGCTCAACGTCGGCACGGTCAATATCTGGGAGGTGCCGGGCTACCGCATCGAGATGTCGCCCTTCGGCGGCATCAAGGATTCCGGCCTCGGCTACAAGGAAGGCGTGCTCGAGGCGATGAAGAGCTTCACCAACATGAAGACCTACTCGCTGCCCTGGCCGGGCTAGTATGGGGGCTGTGTTTCGCCCCTGATCTTCACAGCCCCAGAGTTTCGACAAGCCATGCCCTCTCCTCTCCCGTCCCAGGCGCGCGCCATCGTCATCGGCGGCGGCGTCATCGGCTGCTCCGTTGCCTACCATCTGACCAAGCACAAGGGCTGGCAGGACGTGCTGCTGCTCGAGCAAGGACAGCTCACCTGCGGGACGACCTGGCACGCGGCGGGCCTGATCGGTCAACTCCGCTCGACGGTCAATCAAACCAGGCTGGCCAAGGTGACGGCCGACCTTCTGCTGACGCTCGAGAAGGAGACCGGCCAGGCGACCGGCTTCCGTCCGACCGGCAGCATCACGGTCGCGCGCACCGAAGGACGTCTCGAATACCTCAAGCGCTCGCAGACCGCAGCCGCCAGCTTCGGCATCGAAATGCACCGCATCTCGCTCGACGAGGTGAAGAAGCATTGGCCGGTCGCCGAGACCAGGGATCTCGTCGGCGCCTACTACATCAAGGGCGACGGGCAGACCAATCCGGCCGACTACACGCAGGCGCTCGCCAAGGGTGCCCGCATGGGCGGCGCGAAGATCATTGAGGGCGTGCGCGTGACTGACGTGTTGCGCCAGAACGGCCGCGCGATCGGCGTGATGACCGACCAGGGCGAGGTCAAGGCCGAGACCGTCGTGTTGTGTGGCGGCATGTGGTCGATGCCCTTTGGTCGCAAGCTCGGCGTCACGATCCCGCTGCATGCGGCCGAGCACATGTACATCGTCACGCGGCCGATGGAGGGCGTGTTGCGCGGCGCGCCGACGCTGCGCGATCCCGACGGCTACGTCTACATCAAGGAAGAGGTCGGCGGCATCGTGCTCGGCGGCTTCGAGCCCGAGGCGAAGCCCTGGGGCATGCAGGGCATTCCAGACAAGTTCGAATTCCAGACCTTCAACGAGGACTGGGACCAGTTCGAGGTCTTCATGAACAGCGGCCTCGAGCGCATCCCTTCACTGGAAAAGGCCGAGATCCGCAAGCTTCTGATCGGGCCTGAGAGCTTCACGCCCGACACGCGTCACATCGTCGGCGAGGCGCCGGAGATCAGGAACCTCTACGTCGCGGCCGGCTTCAATTCGACCGGCATCCAGACCTCGGGTGGTGCAGGCTGGGCGATCGCCGAGTGGATCGTCACCGGTCATCCGCCGATGGACCTGTCGGACATCGACATCAGGCGCTTCCATCGCTTTCACGGCACGCCACGATTCCTCGAGGCGCGCACGCATGAGTCGGTCGGGCAGCTCTATGCCATGCCTTGGCCCTACAAGCAGCTCAAGACCGCGCGAGGTGTGCGCCGCACGCCGCTCTACGAACATCACAAGAGCGCGAATGCCTGCTTCGGCGCGGGCGACGGCTGGGAGCGGCCGATGTGGTACGCGCCGCAAGGTATCAAGCCCGAATACGAATATTCGTGGGGTCGGCAGAACTGGTTTCACCACGCCGCTGCCGAGCATAAGGCAGTACGCACGGGAGTCGGTCTGTTCGACCAGACCTCCTTCGGCAAATTCATCGTCGAGGGCCCCGATGCCGAGGCGGTCATGCAGAAGGTATGTGCCGCAGACGTCGCCGTGCCGCCCGGCAAGGTCGTCTACACGCAATGGCTCAACGAGCGCGGCGGCATCGAAAGCGATCTGACCGTGACGCGTCAGGCCGAGCATCGCTACCTCATCGTGACCGCGACATTGGGCACGCGCCGGGACTTCATCTGGCTGAAGCAGCACCTCAACGGCTTCAGCGCCGTGCTGGTCGATGTGACCTCGGGCTGGGCGACACTGGGCCTGATGGGCCCGCGCTCCCGCGAGCTTCTGGCGAAGCTGACCAGCGCCGATCTCTCCAATGCCGGGTTTCCCTTCGCAACCGCGCGCGAGATCGATGTCGGTCATGCGCTCGTCTGGGCCCAGCGCATGACCTATGTCGGCGAGTTGGGCTGGGAGCTGTTCGTGCCGGCCGAGTTCACCGCGCACGTCTTCGAGGAGATTCGGGCGGCGGGCGCCGACTTCGGTCTGCGCCTCGCCGGTTATCACGCCATGGACAGCCTGCGCATCGAGAAGGCCTATCGCCACTGGGGCCACGACATCGGCGACGAGGACACGCCGGTCGAGGCGGGCCTGTCCTTCGCGGTCGGCTGGAAAAAGAACGCCGACTTCATCGGCCGCAAGGCGATCGAGGCCCAGCGCGGCAGGCCGCTCACCAAGCGCATGACCGTGTTCAAATTGGAGAACCCGGACGTCTTCCCCTATCACGACGAGCCGATCTGGCGCGACGGCAAGCGGGTCGGCCGCGTGACGTCATCGGCCTACGGCCACACGCTGGGCAGCTCGATCGCCATGGGCTATCTGCGCCACGACGCCGGCGTCGACGAGGATTTCGTCGGCGCGGGCAGATTCGAGATCGAGGTGGCAGGCGAACGCTATGCCGCGCAGGCCAGCCTCAAGCCGTTCTACGATCCGACCTCTGTGCGGGTGAAAGTGTAGCAAGTGTCAGTGCTAACCGGCGGACGTTCGTGGTTCCGTGGCGGTGTCACTCGTGCGCGCGAGAAGCACTGGCAGAAAAAACAGTCGCAGTAGAAACCACCATGCGTACACTGCTCCGCCGGAAAAGAAGTTCCCGAAAGTCATGGTTCCATGAGAAATTTGGTGTCGCAGTGCCGGACCATTCTCATCCGTAAATAGCACGCGCATTTCATCGATTGCATCAGCGCCAAAAATGGCAATGAGGTCATCACGGCGCTTGTGTAACAGGTCCGGCAAGTCGTCCAAATCTTGACGGCCATTGACGGTCGATTGTCGATGGTTCGATTCCACGTTGAACGAGGCAATGCCTGAGACAATTCTCCAACTGTGGAACCAAGAGGCTAAGTGCCGTTTGAAAGTCGTCTCGAAGTCCGGAG
>VGDO01000094.1 GCA_016869645.1 Alphaproteobacteria bacterium | reverse complement strand
GTAATGCTTGTCATGGCGTGGTCTCCAGTCCGGCCCTTCAATGCCGGGCGATTCGAGGTTGAAACACCCCGGAGACTACGCCACTCTCAATTCCTACCAACCTCGCGACGGCACCACGCACGCCGCCGGCGGGATCACCTCCATCTACGCCGCCGGCTACACCGATTCCGCTCAGTCCGGCGCTTACAACTTCCCGGTTGGCGCAGAGCACGGTCCGCGCGGCGGACAATCCGACATATACATCGTCAAGCTGTCGACAGCCGCACCGACCCCGCAGCTTGCCATGAGCAAGACGGCAACTCCAACGGCCCGCATCTGCGTCGGTGATTCCGTCGGTTATACCGTCACTCTGCGCAATACGGGCGCCGTTCCGTTGAGCAATGTGCTGCTGGTCGACACATTCGCGGGTGGCGCGGCCATCCGCCTCGATCAGGCGCCCGGCTGCAGCCCTCCCAATCCCAATGCGGCCAGCGCACTGGTCACCTGCCCGGGGACTGGGGCCATCTCGCTCGCGCCCGGCGAGGCGCGCGAATTCACGTTCGCCGGCACCGCCATTGGGGCGGGCACGGCGCAGAACACCGCCATTGCCACGGCGAATGACGTCGCTCCGGTGACGCAAGCAGTGAACCAGACCGTCGAAACGTGCACCCCGGCACAGCCAGGCATCTCGGTCACCAAGCATTGGTCGCGCAATGCAGCGGAGGTCGATCCGGCGTTGAATGTCGGTGATGCGTTCACCTACACGATCGAGGTGCGCAACATCGGCAGCGTCGACCTGACCAATGTTCAGGTGCTCGACGACTTCAACGGCGGTGGCGCCGTGCGCATCGACCCGCCCGCTGCGTCTGCCGGCTGCACGCCATCTTCGCCGGACGCCGCAACCGCGTTGATCAACTGCACCCTCGGCAGCCTGCCTGCGGCGCCCAGCGCGGGCGCGGTCCGCCAGATCACCATGCCAGCCCGGGCGACTTCCCCCGGCATGGCGACCAACACGGTCACGGTGACCGCGGCCGAAACGGCGCCGCAACGCATCGAAACGCATCAGGTCGTGGTCGGGCGTGCCGACCTTGCGGTCGCGATGGAAACCTACGACCAGCCCGCGATCGGTCAGCCGATCTCGCATCTGGTGATCGTCACCAATGCCGGGCCCGATCCGGCCGCGTCCCTCGTCGTCAAGCTGAGCATCGCCGGAAACGCCGCGGCGACCGTGCCGGCGGCCTGCGCGTCGTTGCCGTCGAGCCCGGGCCAGCAGGACTTCCGCTGCGCCCTGTCCGGAACGCTCGACCTCGATCCGGCCACCTCGGCGGGCACCACCACGGCATTCGCCTTCAGCCTCGTGCCGGCGAGCGACGGGACGGTGCAGGCTTGCGCCGAAATCATCGAACGGACCGACGACCCCAACCCGACCAACAACTCGGTGTGCAGAGAGAGCATCGTCCCAGCGGGCCCCCCGGCCGCGACGCAGCTCTCGATCAGCAAGACCACCGACCGTTCGACCGTGCGGGTGGGCGATGCCCTCAGCTACAAGGTTGCGGTGACGAATGACGGCAACGTGCCGCTGACCGGCATCGTCGTCCAGGACACGTTCGAAGCCAGTCCCAAGGTGATGGCGCCGGACAGGGTCGAGGCGCTGGGCGGAACCGTCTGTCTGCAGGTCAGCCCTTCCGGTCCGACGACGGCCACATTCTCCTGCTCGATTGCGGAACTCGCAGCCGGAAGGAGCGCCGGCGCCATCCTCCACGCCCATGCCGTCGGCCAGGGCGCGGTGACCAACACCGTCACCGCGACCTCCACCGAGACGGCGCCGGTGGTCGCCAGCGCCACGCTGAGCCATCAGGTCATCGGCTCGGGAAATGCCGATCTGTCGATCGAGCTTGGAGCATCCGCCAATGCCATCGTCGTCAATCAGCCCTTCGCGCTCTACATGACCGCGCGGAATGGCGGCCCCGGCCCGGCGTCGGGAATTCGCACGACTTTGGCGCTCCCGCCGGGCGTGACTGTAATGTCGATGCCGCAATGGTGCGTCGTGCAGACACAGGGTGCGGGGGCGACGTTGGCCTGCGGAACCGCGTCGCTTGCCGCCGGTGCTCCGGCTGTGCTGCCGATTGTCCTGAGGCCGACGGACGCGATGCCGTTGTTCTTCGAGGCCGAGGTCTCGAGCGAGACGTTCGACCCGAATCAGTCGAACAACCGAACAACAGCGTCCTTCTCCGTCAGCCCGGCCTCGTAACGCCGATCAGCCTCGATCTGCGACGACGGCGAGCTCTTCGACGATGCGGTCGACGATGGTCGCGGGCGCCGCGGAAATGTCGACGATGATCGGGCGTTCGTCCTGTGCGGGCTCTTCCAGAGCTGCGAACTGGCTGGGAAGCAAACCGGGAGGCATGAAGTGGTTGCGGCGCTCCGCGAGGCGGGCGGCAACCAGTTCGGGTGCGCCCTTGAGATGAACGAGGCGCAGCTCGTGCCCCGAGCCGGTGAGAATGTCGCGGTAGCGGCGCTTGAGAGCGGAGCACGCGACCACGAGTTTCTCGCGGTCGCGGTGCGCGCGGTCGATCTCCGCCGCGATCGCCTGGAGCCAGGGCAGGCGGTCCTCGTCGCCGAGCGGCTCGCCCTTGGTCATCTTGGCGATGTTGGACGGCGGATGCAGCCGGTCCGACTCGAGGAACCGCGCGCCGAGACGCTGGGCGAGGCCGGCGCCGATCGTCGTCTTGCCGCTGCCCGATACGCCCATGACCAGGACGATCATCCCGGGCCCTTGTGCTTGGGTGCGGCCGCCCAGTCGATATGCGTGTTGCCCGCGCGCCCGGCCAGTTCCACCGTGTGCGCGCCGAAATAGTCGCGCTGGGCCTGGATCAGGTTGGCCGGCAGACGCGCCGTGCGGTAGGCCTCGATATAGGCGAGCGAGGTCGCGAGCAGCGGCATCGGCTGGCCGTGATTGGCTGCCAGCGCCACGATGCGGCGCAGCGCTGCCAGCGCCGTGACGAGGCGGCTGCGAAATTCGTCGGCCATCAGGAGATTGGCGAGGCCGGGATCGCGGCCATAGGCCGTACGGATGCCGTCGAGCAGGCGCGCGCGGATGATGCAGCCGCCCTGCCAGATCGTTCCGATGGTCGAGAGATCGGTCTGCCAGCCATGCTCGCGCCGCGCCGCGTCGATCAGCGCCAGGCCCTGGGCGTAGCCGGCCAAGCGTGTTGCCAGGAGCGCGTCGTGCAAGTCGGCGATCAGCGCCTTGGGCTCGGCCTGGATCGGGCTGGCGGCAACACCGAGTGCCGTCTCTGCCGCGATCCGCTCGGGCTTGCGCGCCGACAGCGTGCGCGCGAACACGGCCTCGGCGATCGAGGGGGCCGGCACGCCGAGCTCCAGCGCCGCCACGCTCGCCCACTGGCCCGTGCCCTTCTGGGCGGCGCGGTCCTGGATCAGGTCGACCAGCGGCTGGCCGCTCGCCGTGTCGAGGCGCGTCAAAATGTCGGCCGTGATCTCGACCAGGTAGGATTCGAGCTCACCGCGATTCCAGGTCTCGAACGTCTCGGCCATGCGCGCATGGTCGAGGCCGGCCCCGCGCATCAGACCGTAGACCTCGGCGATCGCCTGCATGTCGGCATACTCGATGCCGTTGTGCACGGTCTTGACGAAATGCCCGGCGCCGTCCTCGCCGAGCCAGGCGAGGCAGACGCGCTCGCCGGCGCGCGCGGCGATGGCCGACAGCAAGGGCTTGACCCGGGCGAAGGCGGCGCGCGTGCCGCCGGCCATGAGGGACGGTCCGGTCAGCGCGCCGGCCTCGCCGCCGGAGACGCCGAGGCCGAGAAACATCAATCCGCCGTCGGCCATGTCCTGGGCGCGGCGGATCGTGTCGCGGTAGTGCGAGTTGCCGCCATCGATGACCGCATCGCCGCTCGCGAGCAATGGCCGCAGCGACGCCAAACCCTCGTCGACCGGAGCTCCTGCCGGCACCATCATGAGCACGGTGCGCGGTTGCTTGAGCGCGCCGACGAAGGCGGCAAGGTCGGGCGCCGCCGCGAGACGCCGGTCGGCGTCCTCGCGCTCGCGCGCCGCTGCGGCCAGGCGCTGGCGTGCGGCATCGTCACGGTCATATGCGGTGACGCGGAATCCGCGGCTGGCAATGTTGAGCGCCAGGCTGCGGCCCATCACGCCCAGCCCGACCACACCGATGTCGGCAGACTCGCTCATTCCCGATCCCGCATGTCTCCGCGCCGGACGCTAGCACAGGGGCAAGCGCGATGTCGTGGCGTTGGATCTCGGTGGCCGCCGACCCATATGATGTGCGCCAAACCATCGCCGAGGAGCATATGCGCCCGATCATTCATCTAGCCGCAACGACCTTGATCGCACTTCCCATGATGGCGATGGCGGCGGCCGAGTCTCCGCCGGCTCACACGCACGTTCCCGATCGTCACGCCCAGCCGCATGCCGGCCCCTATGCTGGGCAGGACAGCCGGCCGATCAAGGCTCTCACGGACCGGCAGATCGACGAGCTGAGGACCGGGCGCGGCATGGGCCTGGCGCTGGCCGCCGAGCTGAACCACTATCCGGGGCCGGCCCATGTCCTGGAGTTGGCCGCCGACCTCGAGCTGACGCCGCATCAGAAAGCGCGGGTCGAGGCGCTCTGGCGCGCCATGACCGCGGAGGCGTGCGCGGTCGGCGACCGGATCATCGCGCGCGAGGCCGAGCTCGACGGCAAATTTGCCGCAGGCACGATCGCCGAAGCCGAGCTGGCCGCCGCGACCGGCGAGATCGGCCGGCTCAACGGCGAGCTGCGCTTCGTGCACCTGAAATACCACTTGGCGGTCAAGAGCCTGCTGCGTTCCGAGCAGGTGGCCCGCTATAGCGTGCTGCGCGGCTATGGCCAGCCTCCGGCCACGGGCCCGGCGCACCGGCACTGATCCCGGGCCGACACGGCTCCGGTTGACAGGGTAGGGCCAAATCCCTATGGTCCGGCGCTCGCAAAGAGACCCATCCGGGACCCCGTGCCATGAAAGTCGTGAATTCCCTCAAGACCATCAAGCGCCGCGACAAGAACTGCCGCGTGGTGCGTCGCAAGGGCCGGGTCTACGTGATCAACAAGAGCAACCCGCGCTACAAAGCGCGCCAGGGCTGACGCCTGGTCTCGAGCGCCGCGCCGCCGCCGATCGAGGCGCGGCCAACTGGCCTTACCCACGTCGCGTCGCTAGACTGATCCAGCGCCGGATGCGTCCGGCGTGGAGGATGCAGCGATGCTCATGCCCGAACCCGATCGCGCGGTGATTGCGCGACGCCGCGAGATCGCGGCGGCGCTCCAGGCGATCGTGCCGGGCGAGGGCGTGATCACCGGCGAGGACGAGCTCAAGGCCTATGAGTGCGACGGCCTGATGGCCTATCGCCAGGTGCCCATGATCGTCGTCCTGCCCGAGACCACCCGGCAGGTCGCCGAGGTGTTGCGCTATTGCCAGCGCGAAGGCATCAAGGTCGTGCCGCGCGGCGCCGGCACCGGGCTGTCGGGCGGCGCGCTGCCGCTCGCCGACGGCGTGCTGCTCGGCCTGGCCAAGTTCAATCGCATCCTCGACATCGATTTCGACAATCGCTGCGTCGTGGCGCAGCCGGGCGTCACCAATCTCGGCATCTCCAACGCGGTCGCCCACGCCGGTTTCTACTACGCACCCGATCCGTCGAGCCAGATCGCCTGCACGATCGGCGGCAACGTCGCCGAGAATTCGGGCGGCGTGCATTGCCTGAAGTATGGGCTCACGGCCAACAACGTGCTGGGCGCCGAGCTGGTCCTGATGAACGGCGAGATCGTGCGCCTCGGCGGCAAGCATCTCGATGCCGAGGTCTACGACCTCTTGGGCGTTGTGACCGGCTCAGAGGGCCTGCTCGGCGTCATCACCGAGGTCACGGTGCGCATCCTCAAGAAGCCGGAAACGGCGCGCGCGCTGCTGATCGGCTTCCCGTCGAACCAGTCGGCCGGCGACTGCGTCGCCGCCATCATCGGCGCCGGCATCATCCCCGGCGGCATGGAGATGATGGACAGGCCGGCGATCCACGCGGCCGAGGACTTCGTGCACGCGGGCTATCCGCTCGACGTCGAAGCTTTGCTGATCGTTGAGCTCGACGGACCGGAGGCCGAGGTCGATCTGCTGATCGAGCGCGTGCAGGCAATCGCGAACGACAAGGGCGCGGTCTCGTGCCGGATCAGCAACAGCGAGGCCGAGCGCCTGTCGTTCTGGGCGGGTCGCAAGGCGGCATTCCCGGCGGTCGGCCGCATCTCGCCCGACTATATCTGCATGGACGGCACGATCCCGCGCCGGCAATTGCCGATGGTGCTGAGCCGCACGGCGGAGCTGTCGAAGAAGCACGGGCTGCGCGTCGCCAACGTGTTCCACGCCGGCGACGGCAATCTGCACCCACTCATCCTGTTCGACGCCAACAAGCCCGAGGAGCTGGCCGCCGCCGAGGCGTTCGGCGCCGACATACTCAGGCTCTGCGTCGAAGTCGGCGGCGTGCTGACCGGCGAGCACGGCGTCGGCGTCGAGAAGCGCGATCTGATGCCCGCCATGTTCAACGAGGACGACCTCAAGCAGCAGCAGCGCCTGAAATGCGCCTTCGATCCCGAGGCCCTGCTCAACCCGGGCAAGGTCTTCCCGGTGCTGCACCGCTGCGCCGAGCTCGGCCGCATGCACATCAAGAGCGGCCAGGTGCCGTTCCCGGATTTGCCGCGATTCTGATGCTGGTCGAGGTCCGTTTCGTGGAAGCGTCCTCTTCCTTCGTACCAGGGCGAACCGGGCTTCGCCCGAGGCTCAGGACGAGGAATCTGAGATCAGCCTCATGCTGAGCTTGTCGAAGCATGAGGGCCTCTGCGCGCGTCCGTCGCCGACCGAATGACGACCGTCCTCCGCCCGCATGACGCGAGGGAAGTGCTCGACGCCGTGTCCTGGGCGGCGGCGGGCGATCACCCGCTCGACGTCCTGGGCACCGGCACCAAGCGCGGCATCGGCCGGCCCGTCAATGCCGAACATGCGCTCGACCTGAGCGGGCTTGCGGGCATCACGCTCTACGAGCCGGAAGAGCTGGTCATGACGATGCTGGCCGCGACGCCGATGGCCGAGATCGAGGCAGCGGTCGCCGGCAGCAACCAGATGCTCGCCTTCGAGCCGCCCGATCTTGGCCCTCTGCTCGGCAGCGGCGGGGCCGGAACGATCGGCGGGACTCTCGCGTGCAATCTCGCGGGCCCAAGGCGCCTCAAGTCGGGCGCGGCGCGCGACCACTTTCTCGGCGTGGCCGCCGTCAGCGGCCGCGGCGAGCAGTTCAAGTCGGGCGGCCGCGTGGTCAAGAACGTCACGGGCTACGATCTGTGCAAGCTGCTCGCCGGCTCCTACGGCACGCTCGCCGTGATGACGGAAGTCACGATCAAGGTCCTGCCAAGGCCGGAAAAGACGCGCACTGTGCTGGTCATGGGGCTCGGCGGTGCCACGGCCGCGCGCGCCATGGCGGCGGCGCTCAATTCGCCGCACGAGGTGTCGGGTGCCGCGCACCTGCCGCAGGCGGTCGCGGCACGCTCGGCGGTCTCCTACGTCGCCGGTGCCGGGCGCGCGGTCACGGCGCTGCGCATCGAGGGGCCGGGTCCCTCGGTTGCCTATCGCTGCGAGCGGCTGCGCGAGGAGCTCGGTTCATTCGGTGCGGTCGAGGAATTGCACAGCCACAACTCCACGACGCTGTGGCGCGAGCTGCGCGACGTCGCGCGCCTGATCGACGGCGCCGATCGCGCGATCTGGCGTGTTTCCGTGCCGCCGATGGCCGGTGCCGCCGTGACGGAGGAGCTGGCGCGCGCGCTCGATGTCGTCGGCTTCGCCGACTGGGGTGGCGGGCTGCTCTGGCTCGGCATCGCCGGCGCATCCGATGCAGGTGCGTCGCGCATCCGCTCGGCGCTGGCGCCGGTCGGCGGTCACGCCACGCTGATCCGCGCCGAGGCAGCGCTCCGCGCCGCCATGCCGGTGTTCCAGCCGCAGCCCGCGCCGCTCGCCGAGCTGACGCGCCGGGTGAAGGAGAATTTCGATCCCAAGCGCATTCTCAATCCAGGCCGCATGGTGGCGGGCGTCTAGCCGTGCAGACCAATTTCACGCTGGCCCAGCTCGCCGATCCGGACCTAGCGGAAGCCAACAAAATCCTGCGCGCCTGCGTGCATTGCGGCTTCTGCACCGCGACCTGCCCCACCTATCTGCTGCTCGGCGACGAGCTCGACGGTCCGCGCGGGCGCATCTACCTGATCAAGGACATGCTCGAGGGAGGGAAGCCCGCGACCGAGAAGGTCGTCACCCATATCGACCGCTGCCTGTCGTGCCTCGCATGCATGACGACCTGTCCCTCGGGCGTGCATTACATGCACCTCGTCGATCAGGGGCGCGTACATATCGAGGAGACCTATCGCCGTCCCTGGCATGAACGCTGGCTGCGCCGCCTGCTCGCCCGGGTGCTGCCGAGCCCCGCGTTGTTCCGCCTGGCAATGGTCGGGGCGAGATTGGCGCGGCCTCTGGCCATCCTCATGCCTGGACGGCTGAGAGCCATGCTCGGCATGGCCTCCATGCCGGTGCATGCGCCCTCGTCCGACGATCGGCCCCAGGTCTTTCCAGCCGGCGGCGCGCGGCGCAAGCGCGTCGCGCTGCTGACGGGTTGCGTGCAGCGGGCGCTCGCGCCCGAGATCAATTCCGCGACGGTGCGCCTGTTGACGCGCCACGGCTGCGAGGTCGTGATCGCGGAAGGCGTCGGCTGCTGCGGCGCGCTCGCCCATCATCTCGGGCACGAGCACGATGCGCTTGCCAGCGTGCGCGCCAATGTCCGCGCGTGGTCGGCGGAGATCGAGCGGCGCGGGCTCGATGCCATCGTGGTCAACGCCTCGGGCTGCGGCACCATGGTCAAGGACTATGGCTACCTGCTGCGCAGCGATCCGGAATGGAAGGATCGCGCGGCGACGGTGTCGTCGCGCGCGCGCGACATCAGCGAGGTCATGGCGGAGCTTGGCCTGGCACGGCCGACGCGGACGACCGGCCAGGTCGTGGCCTACCATTCCGCCTGTTCGTTGCAGCACGGCCAGCGCGTGCGCGACGAGCCGAAGCGCCTGCTCGCTGCCGCCGGCTTCGGCGTGCGCGACGTGCCGGAAGGCCATATCTGCTGCGGTTCGGCCGGCACCTACAATCTGCTGCAGCCCGCGCTCGCCGAGCGGCTCGGCCGTCGCAAGGTGGGACACATCGAGAGCGTGAAGCCGGACATCGTCGCGACAGGCAATATCGGCTGCATGGTGCAGATCAGCCGGGGCACGTCGATCCCCGTCGTGCACACGGTGGAATTGCTCGATTGGGCGACCGGCGGACCCATGCCGTCGGCACTCGTGCGTGCGCAGTCGACATAGGGACGACCCCTTGGCAGGTTCGGGCCGAGGCGCGCATACTCGCATCATGACAACTCGCCGCTTCGCTCCCTTACTTCTGCTAGCCGGCCTGGTTGCATTCGCACAGCCGGCCCTCACTGCCCAGGACGACTGGAGGTTGCCCGGCCTGTTCGCGCGGCTGTTGCAGCCTCTGGCATTGCCCGAGGCTCAGCAGATCGAAAGCACGATCTGGCAGATCTGGCTGCGCTCGGAGAACGAGGACACCAACATCCTGATGCGCGCCGGCGTCAACGCCATGAACCAGGGCAATTTCGGCGCTGCGCTCAAATATTTCGACCAGATGGTCAAGGACGAGCCCGGCTTCGCCGAGGGCTGGAACAAGCGTGCGACCGTTCACTATCTGATGGGCAATTTCGACTCCTCGGTCGAGGACGTCGAGCGGACGCTCGCGCTCGAGCCGCGCCACTTCGGCGCGCTGTCGGGTCTTGGCATGATCAACATGGAGCTCGGCAACGAGCGGGCAGCACTGCGCGCCTTCGAGGCGGCGCTCAAGGTCCACCCGCATCTGCCTGGCGCGCGCGAGCAAGCCGAGCAATTGAGGAAGAAGCTGCTGGGGTCGCCGACATGACGGCCGCCGACGCGCCGGTCGTCGACATGCTTGGCCGGCCGCTCGATCTGCTGGTGCGCGGCGGCACGGCCGTCACGCCGTCGGGTGTGGCCGCCGCCGACATCGGCATCCGCGCCGGGCGCATCGCCGCGATCGGCGATCTCACGATGGCGCCAGCGACGACGACAATCGATGCGCGCGGCCTGCACGTCCTGCCCGGCATCATCGACACCCAGGTGCATTTCCGCGAGCCGGGCAACGAGCACAAGGAAGATCTCGCGACCGGCACGCTCGGCGCGGTGCTGGGCGGCGTGACCGCGATCTTCGAGATGCCCAATACCAACCCCTCGACGCTCTCCCAGGCCCAGCTCGAGGACAAGCTGCACCGGGCCGAAGGCAGGGCATGGTGCGATCATGCCTTCTTCATGGGGGCGGCCGCGGAGAACGCCGCACAGCTCGGCCGCCTCGAGCGGCTGCCCGGCTGCTGCGGCGTCAAGGTCTTCATGGGCAGCTCGACTGGCGGATTGCTCGTCGAGGATGACAAGACGCTGGCGGCCGTGCTCGCCAACGGCACGCGCCGCGTCGCGATTCATTCCGAGGACGAACCGCGCCTGCGTGCACGCAAATCGCTGGCCGAGGAGGGCAAGCATCCGAAGTTCCATCCCGTGTGGCGCGACGAGGAAACCGCGATCACCTCGACGCGCCGTCTGCTCGGCCTGGCGCGCTATGCCGGACGGCGCGTCCACGTGCTGCACATCACGACAGCCGAGGAAATGGACATCCTCGCCGACCATCGCGACATCGCAACCGTCGAGGTGACGCCGCAGCATCTGACGCTCGCGGCACCCGACTGCTACGAGCGGCTCGGCACCTTCGCCCAGATGAACCCGCCGATCCGCGAGGCGCGGCATCGCGAGGGGCTGTGGCGCGCGATCCGCTCCGGCGTGGTCGACGTGATCGGCTCCGATCATGCGCCGCACACGCGCGATGAGAAGGCCAAGCCCTATCCGCAATCGCCCTCGGGCATGCCCGGCGTGCAGACGACGCTGCCGCTCATGCTCGACCACGTGAACGCGGGGCGGCTCACGCTTGAGCGCCTCGTCGACCTGCTGTGCCACGGGCCGCAGCGCATCTACCAGATCGCCGCCAAGGGTCGGATCATGCTCGGCTACGACGGCGATCTGACGCTCGTCGATCTCAAGGCCAAGCGGACCATCGAGGAGAGCTGGATCGCCAGCCGCAGCGGCTGGTCGCCCTTCGCGGGCCAGACCGTCACGGGCTGGCCCAAGGCCACGATCATCCGCGGCCAGATCGTCATGCGCGATGACGAGGTCTTGGGCAAACCGACCGGCCGGCCGGTGCGCTTTGCGGAGTGTCTATAGATCGAGCTTTGCTTTCAATTATGACCAGACTATAGTCAGACCATATTTTGGAGTTTGATCATTATGAAGACCGTGGGCGTCTATGAAGCAAAATCGAACCTGACCAAGCTCTTGGCATTGGTCGAAGCTGGCGAGCGCGTCACCATCACGCGGCATGGCACGCCTATTGCCGAACTCGTGCCACCGGCGCGTACTCGTCGCCGCACTCCGGAAGAGGCAGTTGCTGCGATCAAAGAGTTCCGGAAGAGCAATCGGCTGAATGGGTTGACCATTCGGGAACTCATTGACGAAGGTCGCCGGTAGTGTCCGTCGTTCTGGACTGTTCCATGGCCATGACATGGCAGTTCACAGACGAAGGGGACGCGGAAAGCGAGCATACGCTGGCGCTGGTGATGTCGGAGGGAGCCGTGGTCCCGCCGATCTGGACCTATGAAGTTGTCAATGCCTTGGTCGTTGCCGAGCGCAAGCAAAGGATCAGAGCGCACACCGCGGCACCGATCTATGCTGCGCTTACCGAATTGCCGATTTCGATCGATGATCGGCCCGTTGACGGCTTCGGCCTCATTGAGCTCGCTAGAAGGCTGGGCCTCACGACGTACGATGCGGCCTATCTCGAACTGGCGTCACGAACCGGAGTGGGACTTGCTACGCGTGATCGACGATTGGCAGCCGGTGCGAGTCGGGTCGGCGTGTCGGTGGTTGGGATGCCTGCGCCATAGAAATGCCGCCTTCGGTCTGATAGCGTCTTGCATAGCGCTCGGACGAACATTTCGGCGCCTGATCATTGGAGATTCGCCATGACCGCCTGCATCGTCGGCTGGGCGCACACGCCCTTCGGCAAGCACGAGGACAAGGACGTCGAGGACCTGATCGTCCAGGTCTCCGTCGATGCGATGAAAGACGCCGGCATCGGCCCGGGCGAGGTCGATTGCGTCTATGTCGGCCATTTCAACGGCGGCTTCGTGCGCCAGGACTTCACGTCCTCGCTGGTCTTCCAGTCCTCCGACCTGTTCCGCTTCAAGCCGGCGACCCGCGTCGAGAATGCGTGCGCGACCGGCACGGCGGCCATCCACCAGGGATTGACGCGCATCGCGGCGCGCCAGGCACGCATCGTGCTGGTGGTCGGCGTCGAGAAGATGACCGAGGCCAAGGGGCCGCAGGTCGGCGAGCTGCTGCTGCGCGCCTCCTACGTCAAGACCGAGGCCGACATCGAGGGCGGCTTCGCCGGCGTGTTCGGCCGCATCGCCCAGACCTATTTCCAGAAGCATGGCGACCAGTCCGATGCGCTGGCGCGCATCGCCGCCAAGAACCACAAGAACGGCGCGGTCAACCCGATGGCGCAGATCCGCAAGGACCTGGGCTACGAGTTCTGCCGCACCGTGTCCGACAAGAACCCGCTGGTCGCCGGCCCGCTGAAGCGCACCGACTGCTCGCTCGTGTCCGACGGCGCGGCGGCTGTCGTGCTCGCCGACGTCGAGACGGCGCTGGCGATGAAGAAGGCTGTTGCGTTCCGCGCCGCCGCGCAGGTCAACGACTTCCTGCCCATGGCCAAGCGCGACATCACACAGTTCGAGGGCTGCGAGGTCGCCTGGAAGCAGGCGCTCGCCGCCGCGCGCCTGTCGCTCGAGGATCTGTCGCTCGTCGAAACCCATGACTGCTTCACCATCGCCGAGCTGCTCGAATACGAGGCGATGGGGCTGACGCCGCGCGGCGAAGGCGCGCGCGCGGCGCTCGAAGGCTGGACCGAGAAGGACGGCAAGCTGCCGGTCAACCCCTCGGGCGGCCTCAAGTCCAAGGGCCACCCGATCGGCGCGACCGGCGTGTCGATGCATGTGATGGCGGCCATGCAGGTGACCGGCAAGGCCCAGGACATGCAGGTCAAGAACGCCAAGCTCGCCGGCATCTTCAACATGGGCGGCGCGGCCGTTGCCAACTACGTCAGCATTCTCGAGCCGATCAAGTAGGTTTCAGAAGTGCGCATGACCACGACGGGCCCCCACCCCAACCCTCCCCCGCCTGAAGGGCGGGGGAGGGAGGGACCCGCACGAGCGGGAGGGTGGGGGCCCTCGCGATCGACCTAGGGCGCCACCATGTCCGCCTCCGTCATGAATCTCGGCCGGCTACTGGCCGACACGGCGCGGCGGCTGCCCGATCGCGCGGCTCTATGGCAGGCCGGAAGGCGCTGGACCTGGTCCGAGATCGACGCCGAGGCGAACGCGATCGCGGCCGGCTTCGCCGCGATGGGGTTGGCGCCGGGCGACCGTGTCTTCGTGCTGTCGCGCAACAACCCTCCGATGTTCGTCAGCATGTGGGCCTGCTTCAAGGCCGGCCTCGTGTGGGTCCCGGCCAATTTCCGCCTGTCGCCGCCCGAGATCGGCTGGCTGGTCAAGCACTGCCGCGCGCGGGCGCTCGTCTACGACCCGCTGTTCGCGCCCCATGTCGACGCGGTGGCCGCCGAGCTTGGCGCAGGTGCACCGGCTGTCGTCGCGATCGCCGAGGCGCGTGCGGGAGAGCGGAGCTGGGACGAGATCGGCGCAGGCCATCGACCGGCGCCGAGCGTGGAAGTGGACGTCGCGTACGATCATCCCTGCTGGTTCTTCTACACCTCCGGCACGACGGGTCGGCCGAAAGCCTCGATCCTGACTCACGGCCAGCTCAACTTCGTCGTCAACAACCATCTCGCCGACCTCATGCCCGGCACGACCGAGAGCGATGTGTCGCTGGTCGTGGCGCCGCTGTCGCATGGCGCCGGCGCGCACGCGCTGAGCCAAGTGGCGCGCGGCGCGATGAGCGTGCTCATGCCTTCCGAACGGCTCGACGTCGAGGAGGCCTGGCGTCTGGTCGAGCACCACCGCGTCACCAACATGTTCACGGTGCCGACCATCGTGAAGCTTTTGATCGAGCATCCCGCGGTCGACCGCTACGACCATGCCTCGCTGCGCTACGTCATCTATGCCGGCGCGCCGATGTACCGGGCCGACCAGAAGCTGGCGCTGACCAAGCTCGGCAAGGTCCTGGTGCAGTATTTCGGGCTCGGCGAGGTGACCGGCAACATCACGGTGCTGCCGCCCCACCTGCACACGCTCGACGACGACGCGGCCGATGCGCGCATTGGGACCTGCGGCTATCCGCGCACGGGCATGGAGATCAAGATCGTCGACGGCGAGGGACGGCGCCTCGGGCCCGGCGAGCGCGGCGAGATCTGCACACGCGGTCTCGCGGTGTTTGCCGGCTATTTCGAGAACCCGGAGGCGACCGCCAAGGCGCTCAAGGGCGGATGGTTCCACACCGGCGACCTCGGCTATCTCGATGCCCAGGGTTTCCTCTATATCACCGGCCGCGCGTCCGACATGTACATATCCGGCGGCTCCAACGTCTATCCGCGCGATGCCGAGGAGGTCCTGTTGACCCATCCGGCGGTGTCGGAAGTGGCCGTCCTCGGTGTGCCCGATCCGAAATGGGGCGAGGCCGGCGTCGCCGTCGTCGTGCGCCAGCCCGGGGCGGGAGCGGGCGAGGCCGAGCTGATCGGCTTCCTCGACGGCAAGCTCGCCAAGTATAAGTGGCCGCGACGGGTTTTCTTCTGGGACGAGCTGCCCAAATCGGGCTATGGCAAGGTACCGAAGCACCTGATACGGCAGAAGCTCTACGACCAGGGCGCGCTGCGGCAAGGGGAGGGGATATGAGGACGCTGAGGCAGCCGGGGCCGGTGACGCCATCACGCCGCGATGCGATCGCCGGCGCGGCGTCCGGCCAATTCCGCCTGGTCCTCGCGCCGGGTTTCGACCTGCTGCACGGCATCCGCGATGCGCTGCTTGCCCACGGCGTGACCGACGCGGCGATCAGCCTGGCGAGCGGCAGCCTCGACCGCCTGTCCTACATGACAGGCATGGCCGACGCCTCGGGGGCGCGCGTCGCAACCTATGGCGCGCCGACTGTGCTCGAAGGTCCGGTCGCCGTCGTCGCCGGCAATGCCTTTCTCGGCCGCGACCGTTCGGGCCAGCTCGGCAATGGGCCGATCGTGCATTGTCATGCCGTCGTCGTCGATCGCGCCGGCGCCATTCACGGCGGACACATCGTGCCGGGGGCATGTCTGGTCGGCGCCGAAGGCGTGACGCTGTGGGTGACCGCACTCGAGCGCGCGGGCTTTGCCGCCGAGTACGACGCCGAGACGAACTATCCGATCTTCCGCCCCGTCGCGCTGGCGGCCCGGGCCGGCGTGAAGGCCGCGGAATGAGCGCCGAGACGGCGTGGGAAGCGGGCCGGTTCGGCCGAGTTCTGGTCGCGCGCATCCGGCCCAACGAGGACATGGTCGGCGGCGTCGAAGCGGTGTGCGGCGAACACGGCATCAGGCACGCCCTCGTGCGTTCCGGCGTCGGCAGCCTGGTCGACGCCGCGCTCAGCTACGGTACCGCACAGCGCCGCGACGTCGTCGGGCCGGGCATCGAGATCCTGTCGCTCCAGGGCGAGATCCGCCCCGATGCGGCCGGCCGGCCCAGGGCGCAGCTGACCGGCACGATCTCCGACTCTGAGGCGCGCGTCTACGGCGGTGGTTTCATCGCCGGCGCAAACCCGATCTGCATCACGCTCGAACTCGTGCTGCAGGAATGGATACCGGACTGACGAGGATGTCATGAGCAAGACCTTCAAGGCCCTGCTGCTGCAGGAAAGCGGCGGCAAAGTGACGGCCTCGACCGAGACGCTGGACGATGCGCGCCTGCCCGCGGGCGACGTGACCGTGGCGGTCAGCCATTCGACGCTGAACTACAAGGACGGACTGATCCTCAACGGTCTCGGCCGGCTGGTGCGCAACTACCCGCACGTGCCGGGCATCGATTTCGCAGGCACCGTCGAATCTTCGGAAAGCGCGGCCTTCGCACCGGGCGACAAGGTCGTGCTGACGGGCTGGCGCGTCGGCGAGGTGCAGTGGGGCGGCTATGCCCAGCGCGCGCGCGTCAAGGCCGACTGGCTCGTGCCTCTACCGTCCAACATCAGCCCCGCGCGCGCGATGGTGATCGGCACCGCGGGCTTCACGGCGATGATGTCGGTCATTGCGCTCGAGGCGCACGGCCTCGTTCCGACCGGCGGCGACGTCGCGATCACCGGCGCGGCGGGTGGCGTCGGCTCGGTTGCCACGGCAATCCTGGCGAAGCTCGGCTACCGCGTCGTCGCCTCGACCGGGCGTGCCGAGACGCACGACTATCTGAAGAAGCTCGGTGCGGCGGAGATCATCGACCGCGGCGTGCTGGCGGCGCCGTCGGGCAAGCCGCTCGACGCCGAGCGCTGGGCGGGCGCGGTCGATTCGGTTGGCGGCGCGACTCTCACCTCGCTGCTGGCTCAGATGAAATACCGCGGCACGGTCGCGGCCTGCGGGCTGGCCGGCGGCAACGAGCTCAAGACCACGGTGATTCCGTTCCTGCTGCGCGGCGTCAAGCTGATCGGCATCGACAGCGTGATGTGTCCGATGACCGAGCGACGCCAGATCTGGCGCCGGCTGTCCGAGGACCTTCCGTTGGACCGGCTCGACGACATGACCAACACGGTCGCTCTCGGCGACCTGCCGCGGCTGGCGGGCGAGATCCTCAAGGGCGGCGTGCGCGGCCGGATCGTGGTCGACGTCAACCGGTGATGTCTCAGCCGCCGGCGGACGCCAGCGCGGCGCGCCAATAGGCGACCAGCGCCTGTTCCATGGCCGCGAGCGTGTAGCGGGCCGCCGTCGCTTTGCCCGCCTCGATCGTGGCGGTGCATTCTGCGCTACCCCGATTGATGCCGTCGACTGCGTCGGCGAGCCGCAGGGCCGCCCCCCAAAGATCGTCCTCCTCGCACCACATGCCGTTGTGCTGGTCGGCGTAGTCCCGCCCGCCGATGCCGGTGAAGCCGACGACGAGACAGCCGCTCGCCATTGCCTCGAGCGGCGGCAGGCCGAATCCCTCGCGCCGCCCGAGCGACAGGAAGATCGCGGACTGACCGAGCGTGGCTGCAACCCGATCCTCCGACTGCCCGTCGATCTCGACCCATGGCACGTCGGCGAAAGCCGGATGAGACAGGGCGAAACAGCGGCGGATATAGGGCACGTCGCGCACACGCTTGCGCGGCATGTAGGCGATCTGCATCGTCTTTGGTCCGGGGCTGAACAGGCCGGGATCGACGGCGTAGGGGATGACGGGAACCTCGGGAAAGCTGAAGGTGCCCTTGACGGTATCGGCGATCACCCTCGAGCTGGCGAAGGCACGGGTGACGCCGCACTCCTGCCAGGTCTTCACGCCCAGCCCGTCGAGCGCGTCGAACATGAAGAAGTGATTCTGACAGAACAGATGCCGCGTGGCGCCGCGATACTGGTTGAAGAACGCAATGATCTTGTGGCCCATTTCGAAGACGACGATGTGGTCGTCGGGGAAGAGCTTGAGGCGGTTCGGCGTGATCAATTCGCTGCGGTAGATGAACGGCACGTCGCCGCTGAACCATTTCGGCCGGAAGCCGTCGACGGCATGACAGATATAGGCGTCGAAGCCGTTGCGACAGAGCAGCTGAACGTGCCGATACATCGTACGAATCCCGCCGGACGGCTCGGTGTTGCGCGGCGAGACATAGATGATGCGGCCCATTGCCGGTGCGCTCAGGTCAGGTGCTGTCCGCCCGTCACGAAGATTTCGCTTCCCGTGACGTAGCCGAAATCGGACGAGCACAGGCGGTAGATCACGGAGGCGACCTCGTCGGTCGTGCCCATGCGGTGCAGCGGGATGCGCGGAATCAACGGTTCGTATTCCGGGCCGACCATCTCGGTCTCGATCTCGCCGGGCGCTACCGCGTTGACCCTGACGCCGAGCTCCGCGAATTCGACGGCCATCTCGCGCGTCAAGGCCGATAACGCCGCCTTCGAGGTGCTGTATGCCGAGCCGGCGAAGGGATGCACGGCGTGGCCGGCGATCGAGGTGACATTGACGATCGATCCGCGGCCGCGATGGAGCGCTGCGGCGAAGCCGCGCGCCAGCCGGAGCGGCGCGAAGAAGTTGAGCTCGAAAACGCGCCGCCAGTCCTGCAGATCGCCGTTGAGGCTGCCGAGACGCTCCTTGTACGCCGTCTTGGGCGAGACGCCTGCATTGTTGACGAGCGCATGGAGCGGCCGCTCGCCGAGCGCGGCAATGGCCGCCGTGATGAAATTCTGCGTGCTCGCCGGGTCCGACAGGTCGGCGCTGATGTGGTGGCTCCAATTCGGATCGCGGCGGCACTCCGGCGGCACGTCGGTGCGGCTGCAGGTGACCACGTGCCAGCCGCGCGCGGCGAAATATTGGACCGTCGCATGGCCGATACCCCGGCTGGCTCCGGTTAGTACGAGTGTGCGCGGGGTGGTGGGTTCGCCGGCCGTCATCGCCGGCTAACTTAGAGCAAGGGCGATTGGCATTGAAGCGGCGCTTCGACGCGACGTGGCCGCGCGCGCATGCGCTCAGGACGACGCGGTCAGCGGCTGCTTGTCGAAATAGTGCCCGACGGCGCGCACCAGGGTGGCGGAAAGCCGCGTGCGGTGAGCGGCACTGGTCAGCAGCCGCTCATCCTCGCGGTTCGACAGATAGCCCATCTCGACCAGCACCGACGGGATGTCCGGCGCCTTGAGCACGGCAAAGCCGGCAAACCGGTGGCTGCGGTCGAGCATTTGGACATGACGCGCCAGCTCCGGCAGCAGAATGTTGGCGAAGGTGGCCGAGCGGTTCTTGGTCTCGCGCTGCACCAGATCGATCAGGATGGCGGCGATGTCGGGCTTCTGCTTTGACAGGTCGATGCCGGCAATGGCGTCGGCCCGGTTTTCCTTGGCCGCAAGCGCCGCGGCGCGTGCGTCGGAGGCCTTCTCGGACAGCGTGTAGACGGAAGCGCCACGCACGTCGGGGCGATGAATGGCGTCGGCGTGCAGCGACATGAACAACTCGCCCTTCGCTTCGCGCGCGATCTGCACGCGCTCGCCCAGGCTGATGAACTCGTCGTGATCGCGGGTGAGCGTCACATCGTAGCGGTGCGTCGCCACGAGGTGCCGGCGCAACTCGCGCGCCATGGCGAGGGCCACTTCCTTTTCGTAGGTGCCGCGGGCGCCGATCGTGCCGGGATCGCTGCCGCCGTGACCGGCATCGATCACGACCCGGCGCCGGCGTGCCGGCGGCTTGGGCTTGTCGTCCTTGCCGGGCGGCTTCTTGGCGGCGGCCGCCATGACCTCGGCGGTCTCGGCCAGGAACAGGCCGGTCGCCAGCGTGGTCGCGCCGATCAGTTCGAGGGCCCGGCGTCGTGCCATGCCGTCCTGGCGTCCGGCTTGTCCGGTGTGCGCACCGTCACAGTCGGCGGCACCCGGTCCGGCAATACTGCCGGCACGCCAGAACAGCCGGATCACGACGTCGGCTCCGGCCGAGCATGGCCATATCGCCCAATCGGCGGATTTGGCCGCTCATTCAACCTCGTGTAGGCTGACGCCGCCGCGTCGATGGGGGAACGACAGGGCAGGGGATGAGCTTCAAAATCAAGTTCTGGGGCGTGCGTGGCAGCATTGCCTGTCCGACGCCCAATCACATGTCCTATGGCGGCAATACCAGCTGCGTGGAGATGTCGCTCGGCGGTCAGCACGTCATCTTCGATGCCGGCTCCGGCATACGGCTGGCTGGTCACTGGATCAAGCGGCAGAACGTCACGCACGCGACGCTTCTGTTCAGCCACACCCACTGGGACCACATCAACGGCCTGCCGTTCTTCAGCCCGGCCTATCACCCGCAGCGCTCGTTCCTGATCATGGCCGGTCATTCCGAGCACACCGGCGGCATCCGCCGCGTCGTGTCCGGCCAGATGACGACGCCGCACTTCCCGGTGCCGGTCGAGGCGATGAAGGCCGCGATCACCTACGAGGATTTCGCGGTCGGCGACAAGTTCACCATCGGCCGCGGCATCAAGGTGCGCACGGTGCCGCTCAATCATCCAAACGGCGCGACCGGCTATCGTATCGACTTCCGCGGCAGGAGCGCCTGCTACATCACCGACACGGAACATGTCCCGGGCAAGCCCGACCAGAACATCCTCGGATTGATCGAAGGGGCCGACCTCGTCATTTACGACTCGACCTATACGGATGCGGAGTTCTCCGCGAAAGTCGGCTGGGGCCACTCGACCTGGGAGGAGGGCATCCGCCTGTGCCGTGCCGCGGGGGCCAAGAGCCTCGCCATCTTCCACCATGACCCCGACCACGAAGACAATTTCATGGCCGAGGTCGAGGCGACGGCGCGTGTCACGTGGTCCGGCGCGATGGTCGCGCGCGATGGCCTGCGCATCAATCTCGACTGAGGACGAGGACAGGGCCATCGGCTCGGCTTCCGGTCACTTCGATCGAGGCGATGCGCCCAGTCGCCGGGCGACGTAGCGATTGAGCACAGCGAAGGCGTCCGCACTGAGTTCAAGGAAAGAGCCGGCGAGTTGCTGGCGCTCGCGGTCCTGGCGGACCAGGCGCGCCTCGAGATGGAGCTCGACCTCGCCCTTGTCGTCGGGCACCACCAGTTTGACCGGCACCGGACATTGCCACTCCGTCCATAATGCTTTGTAAGGAATGACAAAACCGCCCAAGCTCCAGTTCAGGATCGGTACCGTCTCACCCTCGATCACGAGGCGCACAGGCGCGGTGGCACGCCGGTTGGCCCGGCGCTCGCTGCGCGTGACTCCCACTACCCGTGCCATGGGGGCGTCGATCCCAGTCGATAATTTAGCTTAACAAATGAATACATGGTATTGATTTTACAGGAAAAGGTATGATTTGCAAGGGGCGACCGCTAAAACCCTGGCGGCCTGCGTCCGCGGCACCCTAGAGTGCCGCACCTACCGGGGCGGGAGTGCAGGCATGAATGCAATCGACTTGGCCGGACGCGTCGGCGTCGTCACGGGCGGCGCCCAGGGCATCGGCCGCGCCGTGACCGAACGTTTTCTCGCGTCGGGCGCCGCAGTCGCGATTTGGGATATCGACGGCAAGCTGATCGAGCGCGTTGCAGCCGAGCTGGGGGCCCGGGGCCGCGTGCTGCCCGTGGTGGCCGACGTCAGCGACGCGGGTCAGGTCGACCGCGCGGCCGACGCGACGGTACGTGCGCTCGGCCGGCTCGACATTCTCGTCTGCAATGCGGGAATCACCGGCCCCAACAAGAAGGTGTGGGAATATCCTGTCGAAGACTGGCGCAAGGTCATGGCGCTCGATCTCGACGGCGTCTTCTATTGTTGCCGCGCGGCGGTGCCGGTGATGCTCAAGA
>VGDO01000093.1 GCA_016869645.1 Alphaproteobacteria bacterium | reverse complement strand
AGTACGTGCTGCGTCGCGAGAACGTCATCGCGGTCGGCAACAGCGGCACCGGCAAGAGCCACGTGGCGCTCGGCCTCGGGCTGGCGGCCTGCCAGAAGGGGCTGTCGGTCGGCTTCACCACGGCGGCAGCCCTGGTGAATGAGCTTCTCGAAGCTCGCGACGAGAAGCGGCTGCTGAGGCTGCAGCGCCAACTCGCCACCTACAGGCTCCTGATAATCGATGAGCTCGGCTACGTACCGCTGTCGCAGACCGGCGCCGAGCTGCTGTTCGAGGTCTTCAGCCAGCGCTACGAGCGCGGCTCGACCATTGTCACCTCCAATCTGCCGTTCGACGAGTGGACCGGCGTGTTCGCCTCCGAGCGGCTGACCGGCGCGCTGCTCGACCGGCTGACCCACCACGTCCACATCCTGGAGATGAACGGCGACAGCTACCGCCTCAAGCAGAGCAGGCGCCGCCAGCGCGCCAAACGGGCCACCGACCTACCCGACAGTCCATCCGAGGAATAAACCAGGGCGCATGAAGGCCCCCCGCGAGGGGCCTTCCTGCCGTCAGCCGTGATGCATTTTTACTCCGGCCAGCCGATGCATTTTTACTCCGGCGTTGACAACCAGCTGCGCGCCGCATTCGAGGCCGGCGAGCTCGGCTTCTTCGGCCAGCTCACCGGGCTCGCCGATCCCGCCGCTTTTGCACGGCGCCTGGCCGAGCTGCGCCGCATCGATTGGGTCGTCTATGCCAAGCGTCCTTTCGGCGGCCCCCAGCAGGTGCTGGCCTATCTCGGCCGCTACACCCATCGCGTCGCCATCGCCAACAGCCGGCTGATCAAGCTCGACGATGGCAAGGTCAGCTTCCGCTGGCGCGACTACCGACACCACGACAAGTCCAAGGTCATGACGGTCGCCGCCGACGAGTTCATCCGCCGCTTCCTCCTGCACACCCTGCCCGACGGCTTCCACCGAATCCGCCACTACGGCTTCCTCGCCAACGGCCAGCGCGAGGCCAAGCTCGCCCTGTGCCGAAAGCTGCTCGCCGTGCCCCCGCCAGCGCCCCCACCGACCGCTCAGGCCGACTACCGCGAGCGATACCGCCAGCTCACCGGATATTCGCTCGACATCTGCCCGTGTTGCGGCGGACCCATGATGCCGCTCGGCTCATTGCCGCCGTTCCGCGCTCGGCAGCCGACGAGCCGTCCGGACACGTCATGATGGCGCGCCGCTGTCTCGCCGCCATGCCCTGCAACTTCCGCGCGGCGCTCCAGCACGCCGAGACTGGCCCGTTCGCCGCCGCGAGCATGCTGCGCCCGATTCCAACCCCGACCATCAGCCCAACGTCCCCAACCGCGTCAATCCCGCCGCCGGGCGGGGACAAACCTGCGCTCTCTCCAGTGCGCCGCTTGTCCCCTCAACTTCCTCCATCGACCATCCAACTGCGGGCCGCGCGGCTACAAACCCCATAGCCGTGCGGTGGACCGCGGATCAGTTCAATCCGGCTTCAATGAGGTCCCGGGCCCAGCGCCGTGCTCAATCGCGCCAGATCACACCGCGGGACCTCACAGAACCCTCCAGATTCTGAAACCGCGTTCTGAATGATTCTGAAGAGTCAGGATGGCTGACACAAGAAGTGTCGGAAAAATGTGGTGGGCTGTGAAGGACTCGAACCTTCGACCCGCTGATTAAGAGTCAGCTGCTCTACCAACTGAGCTAACAGCCCCACGCGAACGGGGGCATATAGCAAAGCGGAACGGGCTTGTCGATAGCGAGCTGACGGCGAGAAGCCGACACAGTCTGGCTCAGCCCTCGTTGTCCAGACCCCGGCGGCCGATGCGCACGTCGCGATGGACATGGACGCACATGAGCAGGCCAAAGGCGAACAGGATCGAGAGCATGGCAGTGCCGCCGTAGGAGATCAGCGGCAGCGGTACGCCGACCACGGGGATCAGCCCCATGACCATCGCGATGTTGATGAAGACGTAGAGGAAGAAGGTCGTGGTCACGCCCATGCCGAGCAACCGGCCGAACTGGCTGCGGCTGCCGAGCGACATGGCGTAGCCGTAGACCAGGAGCAGCGTATAGAGACCGAGCAGGATCAGCCCGCCGACCATGCCGAGTTCCTCGGCCAGCATGGTGAAGATGAAGTCGGTCTGGCGTTCCGGCAGGAAGCTGAGATGGCTCTGCGTGCCCTGCAGGAAGCCCTTGCCGACCACGCCGCCCGAGCCCAGCGCGATCTTGGACTGCAGGATGTGGTAGCCGGCACCGAGCGGGTCGCGCTCGGGATTGAGGAAGGTGAGCACGCGGTTCTTCTGGTATTCGCGCAGGAATTGCCAGCCGACCGGGATGGCGGCGATGCCGGCGCCGGTCACGACGATGAATTTCCAGATGCGCACGCCAGCAACGAAGAAGATCGCGCCGCTGCCGAGCAGGATCAGGACGGCGGTGCCCAAATCCGGTTGGATGACGACGAGATAGACCGGCAGCAGGACCATGATGAGCGGCGCGATCAGGTAGATCGGATTGCCGACTTCCTCAATGCTGAGGCTGTGGAAGTAGCGCGCGAGCGCCAGCACCAGCGCGATCTTCATGATCTCGGAAGGCTGCAGCTGGAGCGGGCCGAGCGCGATCCAGCGCTGGGCGCCCATGCCGATCACCCCGGCGATGTCGACCGCAATCAGCAGCACCAATGCCACGCCGTAGATGACATAGGCGAGCCGCATCCAGACGCGGATGTCGACCAGCGCCACGGAGATCAGCATGACGATGCCAAAGCCGAATCGCATGATCTGCTTCGAGGCCCAGGGCTCGAAGCTGGCGTTGGCCGCGGAGTAGAGCATGGCGAAGCCGACCGACGCCGTGGCGCCGAGCAGCACGAGCAGCGACCAGTTGATGCGCCACAGCTTGCGCCCGAACGTGAGCTGCTGCTGATTGAGGCTGTCGAGCTGGAGCGCCATGATCGAACGCTAGCCGCGGGACGGCGGCGCTTCGGCGATCTGCCGGCTGCGCGGCGGCGCCAGTTTCTGCGCTTCGATCAGCACGTCGTGCGCGATCGGCGCCGCGCTGCGGCTGCCGCCGATTCCGTGCTCGACGACGACCGTGCAGGCAAAGCGCGGCCGATCGACCGGCGCGTAGGAGATGAAGAGGGCATGGTCGCGCTCATGCCATGGCAGGTCCTCCTGCTTGCGCAGGCCGGCCAGCCGTTCGGCCATGGTGATGCGGCGAACCTGCACGCTTCCCGTCTTGCCGGCCAGCGCCATCGCCTTGTCCTTGATGCGCGATGAAAACGCCGTACCGCCCGGCTCGTTGGACACCATGTTCATGCCTTGCTGCACGACTGCCAAATGGGCAGGCGAGAAGCCGAGAGATTCCGGCTGCGCCTGCTGACGCGCCTGGGCACGCTGGCCCGAGCGCTCGCTGATCCGGTCGCTCACGGCAAGATCGCGCGCCAGATGCGGTTTCACCATGAAGCCGCCATTGGCGATACGGGCCGCCATGACGGTGAGCTGCAGCGGTGTCGTCAGGATGTAGCTCTGGCCCATGCCCAGCATCAAAGTCTCGGTCAGTTGCCAGGGTTGGCCGACCACTGCCAACTTCCACTCCCGGCTCGGAATGAGTCCCGGCCGCTCGCCCGGCAGATCGATGCCGCTCGGCGTGCCGAGCCCCAGACGGCGCGCGGTCTGCGCGATTCGCTCCAGCCCGATGCGTCGCGCGACCTCGTAGAAGTAGACATCGCAGGAGCGTGCAATCGCCTGGTAGAGGTCGAGCGTGCCGTGGCCGCCCTTGTGCTTCCAGCAGTGCAGCCGCAGATCGCCGACCTCGATGTGGCCATAGCAGGTGTGACGATACGTCGGCGCAATGAGCCCGCTCTCGAGCGCGGCCAGCGCCACGCAGACCTTGAACGTCGATCCCGGCGCATACTGTCCGGCGATCACCTTGTTGGTAAGCGGGGCGCGCGGGTTGGACAGCAGCTCCTCCCAGTCCTTCGCGCTCAGCCCCTTGCTGAACTGGTTGGGGTCGAAGCTGGGATTGGAGGCGAGCGCCAGGATCGCGCCGGAATGGACGTCCATGACGACGACCGAGGCGCTCTCCTCGCCCAGCCGGTTCATGACGAAGCGCTGCAGGCCCATGTCGAGCGTGAGCGTCACCGGCCGGCCCATCTGGCCTTCCTCGCGGGCGAGCTCGCGGATGACGCGGCCGAGCGCGTTGACCTCGACCTGGCTGGTCCCGGCGGTGCCGCGCAGGGTCAGGTCGTAGGTCTTCTCCACGCCGTTCTTGCCGATCTTGAATTCGGGCAGCTCGAGCAGCGGGTCGCCAGTCAGCTCGGCCTCCGATACGGCCGCCACATAGCCCAGCACATGAGCGGAGGCGGTGCCGTGCGGGTAGTGGCGGCTCAGGCCGACCTCGATGCCGATGCCCGGCAGGTCGGGCGCATTGATCTCGACCCGCGCAACCTCCTCCCAGCTCAGATTCTCGCGGATCATCACGGGCACGAAGCCGCGCTTGCGGCGCGCCTCGCGCAGCACGCGGCGCCGGTCGCGCTCGCTGACGGGGATCAGGGTGCCCAGCCGGTTGAGCGTCGCCTCGAGGTCGCGCGTCTGCTCGGAAACGATGACGACGCGGTAGTTCTGCTGGTTGGTCGCAACCTGCTCGCCGTTGCGGTCGACGATCAGTCCGCGCTGCGGCGGCACCAGGCGCAGATTGATGCGGTTGTCCTCCGCCAGCATGGTGTAGCGGTCGGACTCGAGCACCTGGAGATAGTAAAGGCGCCCGATCAGCGTCGAGAACAGCGCGAGCTTGCCCCCGGCGAGCAGGACCGCGCGCCGCGTCAGCAGCTTGGCGCGATCGGTCTCCTTCTGCCGCGATGTCGCCACGGGCGCTAGCCGACGACGTAGCGGTGGACGCGCACCAGCACCCAGGTCATGACCGGGAAGAGCGCGAAGGTGAGCACATATTGGAACAGCACGGCTCGGCCGATGACGATCGTTCCGGACATGATCGACAACGCCACCCAGAACACGATGCCGGTGCCGATCGCGACGAGCAAGAAGCCCACCCAGGCGATGACGAAGGGCTTGCCGATGAAGGCGCGGCGCTGGCTCAAGCCGACATAGTGGACGATCAGGAGCACGGCGACGTTGAGCCCGATGATGACGCCGCCTAGCAGGTCCTGGAACAGGCCGACCACGAACACCGCCCAGTTCGGCAGCAAGTCGGGCCGATAGATCGCCCAATAGAACACGGTCATCATGGCGAGGTCGGGCGACACCGCCTGGAACTGCGGCAAGCCATGCGGCGCCACGCTCAACAGTACCATCAGGAAGCACGACAGGATCGGGGTGACGCGGCGTAGCCTGTCGAGCGAGCGGCTGAGAGATACGGCGATCACGACCGCACCGATCGCGCCTAGCGTCGACCGGGCGAGCGCGCCAGCGAGCGGTCCGCCTCGAGCAGGATGCCGTCGAGCTGGAAGTCGACGAGGCGGATGTATTCGAGCCTGCTCATGTCGACATAGGGCTGCACGCGCACTTCCCAGTCGGACGCCGAGGCGACCAGCCCGATCGGCAGGCCGGGCGGGAACGCGCCGCCATGGCCCGAGGTGACGATGCGGTCGCCCACCTCGACGCGGGCATTGGTGCCGAGATACTGCAGGCGCGGCCGCTCGGCGTTGTCGCCCGACAGCATGGCGCGCTCGCGCGAGGATTCGAGCATGACGGGAATGCGGCTGTTCAAATCGGTGACCAGCAGCACGCGGGCCTGGCGGTCCCCGACCTCGGCGACGCGGCCGACCATGCCCTGGGCGGTCATCGCGATCTGTCCTTTGCGCACGCCGTCACGGCCGCCGGCATTGACCAGCAGGCTGCGCACGAAGGCGCCGCCGGCGTCCGCGATCACGCGCGCCGTGACGAAACGCACGCCCGGTTCCGGCACGACGTTCATCAACTCGCGCAGCTGGGCGTTCTCGGATTCGAGCTGTCGCGCGGCCTGCTGCCAGCGCAGCAGGCGTTCGTTCTCCTGGCGCAGCCGGTCGACCTCCTGGCGCAGGTCCCAGAGCTGACGGACATCCTCGATGGCGGCCGCCACCTTGGCGGCGGGACGCGACAGGAAATCGAGGATCGGTGCCGTCGCGTCGATCACGGCAGTGCGCGCGCGCTCGACCAGCACCACGTCGGCCTTGCCGACCAGCATGAGGCCGACCGCGCCGAGCAGGAGGAAGAGATAGGCGAACCGCTGGATCAGGGTCCGGCCCGGCAGCAACAGCCGCGACATCGGTCCTGACCTCAGTGCCATTCCGCGCCTCCCTTAAGAGCGCGATCGGCTAATAGGAGCCGATCAAGACGTTCTTCAGAACCTTCATCTCTTCGAGGCACCGCCCGGTGCCGAGCGCCACGCATGACAGCGGATCGTCGGCGATCGACACGGGCAGGCCCGTGGCGTGGCGCAGGACGTAGTCAAGATTGGACAAGAGCGCGCCGCCGCCGGTCAGCACGATGCCCTTGTCGACGATGTCGGCGGCGAGTTCGGGAGCCGTGTGCTCGAGCGCCACCTTGACTGCCTCGATGATGGCAACGACCGGCTCGGCCAGGCTCTCGGCGATCTGCCGCTCGCTGATGATCAGCTCCTTGGGCACGCCGTTCATCAGGTCGCGGCCCTTGATCTCCATGACGCGGCCCTCGCCGTCCTCGGGCGGACAGGCCGAGCCGATCTCCTTCTTGATGCGCTCGGCCGAGCCTTCGCCGACCAGCAGATTATGGTTGCGGCGGATGTAGGCGATGATCGCCTCGTCCATCTTGTCGCCACCGACGCGCACCGAGCGCGAGTAGACGATGCCGCCGAGCGACAGCACGGCGACCTCGGTGGTGCCGCCGCCGATGTCGACCACCATCGAGCCGGTCGGCTCGGTCACCGGCAGACCGGCGCCGATCGCGGCCGCCATCGGCTCCTCGATCAGGAACACGTGGCGCGCGCCGGCGCTCTCGGCCGATTCCTGGATCGCGCGGCGCTCGACCGCGGTCGAGCCCGAGGGCACGCAGACGATGATCTGCGGACTGGCGAAGCTCGAGCGTCGGTGCACCTTGCGGATGAAGTGCTTGATCATCTCCTCGGCAACCTCGAAGTCGGCGATCACGCCGTCGCGCAGCGGACGGATCGCGGAGATATTGCCGGGCGTGCGGCCGAGCATCATCTTCGCCTCGTCGCCAACGGCAAGCACCTGCTTCTTGCCCTTGATGTTGGCGATGGCGACGACAGAGGGCTCGTTGAGGACAATGCCCCGACCCTTGACGTAGACCAGCGTGTTGGCGGTCCCCAGATCGATCGCCATGTCGTCGGACAGCATGCCGAGGAGATTTGCGAACATAGGCCCCTTTCGCGTGACTCTTGCCCGGACTCATCAACCGGAATCAAAGATGGCGGCGGACCGGGCCGTCCGCCGCCGTGATTCGAACCATCACTCCCCCAGCCTGAATGGGGTCAACCGATTCCTTTCGGCTCACGCCGTCATCGCCGCCGGCGCCGTCTTCTGACGCTTGACCAGCAGCTTGTTGAGCGCGTGGACATAGGCGCGGGCGGCGGCGACCAACGTATCGGTGTCGGCGCCCTGGCCGTTCACGCTCTTGCCGCTTTCCTCCAGACGCACGGTCACCTCAGCCTGGGCGTCGGTGCCCTCGGTCACGGCATTGACCTGGAACAGGCGAAGCACCGCCTCGTGCGGGAAGAGGGCCTTGATCGCGTTGAACGTGGCGTCGACCGGACCGTCGCCGGTCGCCTTCGTCTTCTTGAGCTGACCATCGATCTCGAGCTCGAGCTCGGCCGTCTGCGGCCCCTTCGAGCCGCACACGACCTGAAGCGATACGAACTTGATACGGTCGTTGGCGCGGCCGATCTCGTCGTCGACGAGCGCCACGATGTCCTCGTCGTAGACGTGCTTCTTCTTGTCGGCCAGATCCTTGAAGCGCCGGAATGCGTCATTGAGCGCATTGTCGCCCAGCTCGAAGCCCAGATCCTTGAGCTTGGCGCGGAAGGCATGACGGCCCGAATGCTTGCCCATGACGATGTTCGAGCGGTTCAGACCGACCGATTCCGGCGTCATGATCTCATAGGTCTGGGCGTGCTTGAGCACGCCGTCCTGGTGGATGCCGGACTCGTGCGCGAAGGCGTTGGCGCCGACGATTGCCTTGTTCGGCTGGACGACGAAGCCGGTGATGGTCGACACCAGGCGCGAGGCCTTGGTGATCAGCTCGGTCTTGATGCCGGTCGAATAGGGCATGGCGTCGCCGCGCGTGCGGAGCGCCATGACGACCTCTTCGAGTGCCGCATTGCCGGCGCGCTCGCCCAGGCCGTTGATGGTGCATTCGACCTGGCGCGCGCCTGCCGCGACCGCGGCCAGCGAGTTGGCGACCGCGAGGCCGAGATCGTTGTGGCAATGAACGGAAACCACGGCCTGATCGATATTGGGGACACGGTCGAACAGCATGCGGATCAGCGCGCCGAACTCGGCCGGCACGGCATAGCCCACCGTGTCGGGGATGTTGATGGTGCGGGCACCGGCCTTGATCGCGCTTTCGACGCAGCGGCACAGGAAATCGTGCTCTGTGCGCGAGCCGTCCTCGGGACTCCATTCGACGTCGTCGGTATAGCGACGCGCGAGCGTGATGCTGTCGATCACCGCCTGGTGCACCGCCTCTGGCTCCATCTGGAGCTTGTATTTCATGTGCAGCGCGCTGGTGGAGATGAAGGTGTGGATGCGCGGGCGGGCCGCCGGCTTGAGCGCCTCGGCAGCGCGCTCGATGTCGGCGCGGCCGGCGCGTGCGAGGCCCGCCACGCGCGACGTCTTGAGCGCCTTGGCAACGGCGTTGACCGCCTCGAAGTCGCCGTTCGACGCGATCGGAAAGCCGGCCTCGACGACGTCGACGCCCATTTCCTCGAGCAGCTGGGCGATGCGCAGCTTCTCGTCGAGATTCATCGATGCGCCGGGCGACTGCTCACCGTCGCGCAGCGTGGTGTCGAAGATGATGACGCGGTTCTTGTCGGTCGGGGTACTCATGGTTCGCTGTCCTCTGCTGATCCGGTTTCGAGCATCGACCATCGGTTGCCCCTGAACGCCGGTCGCAAAGGCGACCCCAGCGATCAGGGGACGATAAGTCGCAGCTGAAGCCGACCAGCCGGCAGGCCCTGGACGCAGGCGCCGGCAAACAGCGTCCGGCGCGCGCTCGTCGCGCCACCGGCCGTCATGTCCGCCCTCGTGCCTGCTCCGGCCATGCCCCCGTCCCCGGGTCACCAAGTATTAAGTCACAATAAAGCCTGCCGCCCTGCCCAAGACCCGGGCGCCGATTGGCAGACCGCGCTATACTTCTAAACTTTTCAAGGCCTTCGCGCAATGAAATTCATTTCGCACTTCGCCGTAAAGCCGCGTTTATCGGGCAATTTCAAAGCGTCACAGCCGCCCCGGCGGCCGAATGTCGCGGCACAAAGCGTCGTCGCCCGAGCGGGCGGTGCTTGCGCCCGCGCCGCCCGGTCCGGCGGGATCCCTAGTTCTTGGTCTTATCCACCAGCCGGTTGGCCTTGAGCCAGGGCATCATGGCGCGGAGCTTCTCGCCGACCTTCTCGATGTCGTGCTCGGCGCCGCGCTTGCGCATGGCCTTGAAGCTCGGCTGGCCTGCGTTGTTTTCGAGCACCCACTCGCGCGCGAATCTGCCGGACTGGATCTCCTCCAGCACGCGCTTCATCTCGGCCTTGGTGCGCTCGTCGATGATGCGCGGACCGCGCGTGTAGTCGCCGAATTCGGCCGTGTTGGAGATCGAGTAGCGCATGTTGGCGATGCCGCCCTCATACATCAGGTCGACAATCAGCTTCACCTCGTGCAGGCATTCGAAATAGGCCATTTCCGGCGCGTAGCCGGCCTCGACGAGCGTCTCGTAGCCGGCGATCACCAGCGAGGTGAGGCCGCCGCACAGCACGGTCTGCTCGCCGAACAGGTCGGTCTCGCACTCCTCCTTGAACGTCGTCTCGATGACGCCGGCGCGCCCGCCGCCGATCGCCGAGGCGTAGCTGAGCGCGATCTCCTGGGCATTGCCGGTCGCGTTCTGCTGAACCGCGATCAGGCAGGGCACGCCGCCGCCGCGGACATATTCGGAGCGCACGGTATGGCCGGGCCCCTTGGGCGCGATCATGAACACGTCGAGGTCGGGACGCGGTTCGATCAGGCTGAAATGGATGTTGAAGCCGTGGGCGAAGGCAAGCGCCGCGCCCTTCTTCATGTTGTCCCGCAGGTCGTTGCGCCACAGCGCCGCCTGATGCTCGTCGGGTGTCACGACCATCATCACATCGGCCCACTTGGCGGCATCGGCCGGGCTCAGCACCTTGAACTGCGCGCCCTCGGCCTTGGGCGCGCTGGGCGAACCGGGCTTGAGCGCGATCACGACGTCGCGGACGCCGGAATCGCGCATGTTGAGCGCATGGGCATGACCCTGGCTCCCGTAGCCGATCACGGCCACCTTCTTGCTCTTGATGAAGTTCACATCGGCATCACGATCGTAGTAGACGCGCATCGGTTCCTCCTGATTGGCGCTGAGCGGGACGAGGTCCCTCAGTGTGTGTCGGTCAAATCGGTCCGGTCAGATCGGTTGGCTGCCGCGCGCAATGGCGACCACGCCGGTGCGCGACACCTCGATCAGCCCCAAGGGTTCCATCAGCTTGATGAAGGCGTTGATCTTGTCGGGCGAGCCGGTCATTTCGAAGACGAAGGAGTCGATCGTCGAGTCGATCGCGCGGGCGCGGAAGATGTCGGCGATCCTCAGCGATTCGACGCGCTTCTCGCCGGTGCCGCGCACCTTGATCAGCGCCAGTTCGCGCTCGACATGCGGTCCCACCATCGTCAGGTCCGAGACGCGATGGACCGGAACCAGCCGGTCGAGCTGCGCCTTGATCTGCTCGATCACCATGGGTGTGCCCGATGTGACGATGGTGATGCGCGACTGGCGCGCGGCCGCGTCGACCTCGGCCACCGTCAAGCTCTCGATGTTGTAGCCGCGGCCCGAGAACAGGCCGATGACACGCGCCAGCACGCCAGGCTCATTGTCGACCAGCACGGCAATGGTGTGTCGTTTGCTGTCACTCACTTGGCGAATCCCCCGGGTCCGAGATCTGAGAGCGGCAATGGCGCCGCGCGGCATGCGCGCGGCCGGTCGGTCGCGCGCGCTACGCTAGACCAGAACCATGCCCTCCTCCGATGTCGGTTTCTCCGCCTTGTCCGCGGGACCGAGCAGCATCTCGTTGTGCGCGGCGCCCGACGGGATCATGGGGAAGCAGTTCTCGGTCTGGTCGACGCACACGTCGACGATGACCGGCCTATCCACCTTGATCATCTCACGGATCACGTCGTCGACCTCGCCCGCCTGGGACGCGCGCAGGCCGACCGCGCCGAACGCCTCGGCCAGCTTGACGAAATCGGGCAGCGAGGCGGTGTAGCTCTCCGAATAGCGCCCACCATGGATCAGCTCCTGCCACTGGCGGACCATGCCCATCCACTGGTTGTTCAGGATGAAGATCTTGACCGGCAGGCGGTACTGCACCGCGGTCGACATTTCCTGGATGTTCATCAGGATCGAGGCTTCGCCCGCGACATCGACGACGAGTGCCTCGGGATGCGCGAGCTGCACGCCGATCGCGGCCGGTAGGCCATAGCCCATGGTGCCGAGTCCGCCCGAGGTCATCCAATGATTGGGCTTCTCGAACTTGAGGAACTGCGCGGCCCACATCTGGTGCTGGCCGACCTCGGTGGTGACGAACAGCTCGCGGCCCCTGGTGAGCGCGTAGAGGCGCTCGAGGGCGTATTGCGGCTTGATCACCTTGTCGGTCTTCTCATAGGCGAGGCAGTTGCGCTTGCGCCAGCCGTCGATCTGCTTCCACCACTGCGCGATCGCCCTCTCGTCGACCTTGGGCTTCTTGGCCTTCCAGGCCTTGAGCAGATCGGCAAGCACGCTGCTGCAGTCGCCGACCACGGCCAGGTCGACGCGCACATTCTTGTTGATCGACGAAGGATCGATATCGACGTGGATCTTCTTCGAGCCCGGCGAGAAGGCGGCGAGCTTGCCGGTCACGCGGTCGTCGAAGCGCGCGCCAACATTGATCATCAGATCGCAATCGTGCATCGCCAGGTTGGCTTCGTAGGTGCCGTGCATGCCGACCATGCCGAGGAAGAGCGGATCGGAGGCCGGGAATGCGCCGAGGCCCATCAAGGTCAGCGTGCAGGGATAGCCGGTCAGCCGCACCAGCTCGGTCAGCCGCTGGGCGGCCTCCGGGCCGGAGTTCACCACGCCGCCACCGCAATAGAAGAGCGGCCGCTTGGCCTTGGCCATCAGCTCGACCATCTGCTCGATGCGCCGGCTGTCCGCCTTGGTCTGCGGCTTGTAGCTGCGATGCTGGATTTCGGCGGGCGGCGTGTAAGGGCCGGTCGCGAATTGCACGTCCTTGGGCAGGTCGACGACGACCGGCCCGGGCCGGCCCGACTTGGCCACATAGAACGCCTCGTGCAGCACGCGCGCGAGGTCGTTGACGTGCTTGACCAGGTAATTGTGCTTGGTGCACGGCCGGGTGATGCCGGTCGTGTCGGCTTCCTGGAACGCATCGTTGCCGATCAGGTGGGTCGGCACCTGGCCGGTCAGGCAGACGATCGGCACGCTGTCCATCAGTGCGTCAGTCAGGCCGGTCACCGCATTGGTGGCGCCGGGACCGGAGGTCACCAGCACGACGCCGACCTTGCCGGTCGACCGGGCATAGCCTTCGGCCGAGTGAACGGCGCCGCCTTCCTGGCGCACCAGGATGTGACGCAGCGCGTTTTGCTTGAACAGTGCGTCGTAGATCGGCAGCACGGCCCCGCCGGGATAGCCGAAAATAACCTCAACGCCCTGATCGACCAGGGCTTTGAGGATGATTTCGGCGCCGGACATGGGCTCGGTCGACATGGCAAACCTCGTGCGACTCCGCGGAAATACTGGGGTTTTTACGCATCCCCCGGCGCGAAGCGGCGCGTAAACTAGTCGGTCAGCCCAAGTGGGTCAATACAAACTGACGAATTTTCGGAAAGATTTCGGCCAGCAATGGGTTAGAAAATTGCGCGGCCAGAGTGACCACCTCCCCGCCCTCGCCCGGGTCAAGCTGGTGCCGAAACCACGTGGTCTGGCGCTTGATATAGCGCCGTGTGGCGGCCTGGGCCTGGGCGACGGCGTCGGCCAGCGACAGCTCGCCCTCCAGATGGGCGGTCAGTTCGGGCACGCCGACCGCCTTCAGGGCCGGAAGAGCCGGATCGAGCTGGAGGGCAAGCAAGGCCTTGAGCTCGGCCAGAGCGCCGGCGCCGATCATGCGCCACAGCCTGGCATCGGACGCATCGTGCAGGACCGCGCGCGGCGGCAGCAGGAGGAGCACGAGAAAGCGCAGATCGTGGCCGGCGACCGGCGCCTCGCCTTGCCAGTCGGCGAGCGAGCGCCCCGTCGCCTCCAAGACCTCCCACGCCCTGATCATGCGCTGGCGATCGCTGGCGCGCAGGCGCACACCCATCGCCGGATCGCGCGCGGCAAGCTCGGCGTGGAACGCCGCCGGTCCGAGAACCTCCATATGCGCGCGTGCCGCGCGGCGCGTCGCCTCGGGAATGTCGGGAATCGTCGAGAGACCGTGCATCAGCGCGTTGAGATAGAGACCGGTCCCTCCCGTCAAGATCGGCACGCGGCCGGCGGCATGCGATGCCGCGATCTCGGCAAGCGCCAGCTCGCGCCAGCGCATCGCCGAGCAGGCCTCGGCAACGGACAGAACGCCATAGAGCCGATGCGGCGCCCGCGCCATCTCGGTCTCGGTCGGGCGCGCGGTCAGCACGGCGAGCTCGCGGTAGACCTGCATGGAATCCGCGTTGATGACGGTGCCGGGCAGCTCTTCGGCAAGCGCAAGAGCAAGCGCCGACTTGCCGCTTGCCGTCGGGCCGGCCACCACGATCACGGGCTTGCTCATCGGGCACCGGGCAAGAGCGAAAGCGGTTTCACACCGGGGCGGCCGAGGCTATACAGCCCTGCGTCATGATCGCGATCCCCTCGCATGTCCTCGTTCTCGTCGCCGCACCCGGTCGATCGCTCCAGGCTAGCATGGTCGCATCGGCGGCTTCAGCCCTGGGCATCGAATCGTCGCCAAACTGGCTGGCGCCCGCGCGCGCCTGCGAGCTGCCGATCGGTGAAGCTGACGCCGCCGCCGCCGAGGCGGTGCTGCGCACGATGCTGCCGGCGGAAACCGATCTCGCGGTGCTGCCGCGCGCCGGACGGCGCAAGAGGCTGCTGGTCGCCGACATGGACTCGACGATCATCACGACGGAATCGCTCGACGAGCTCGCCGCCCATGCCGGCATCAAGGACGAGATCGCCCGGATCACCCAGGCGGCCATGAACGGCGAGATCGAGTTCGCCGACGCACTGCGCCGGCGCGTCGCCATGCTCAAGGGCCTCGAGCGCGGCGCGCTCGATCAGGTCATCAGATCGATGACGGTGATGCCGGGAGCCGCCGCGCTCGTCGCGACCATGCGCGCCCATGGCGCCTACGCCGTGCTCGTGTCGGGCGGCTTCAAGCCGGTAACGCGCCGGGTTTGCGAGCTGGTCGGCTTCGACACCGATTGCGCCAATGATCTGGAATTCGCCGAGGACAAGCTGACGGGCCGCGTGATCGAGCCGATCCTCGACCGCGACGCCAAGCTCGCGACGCTGCGCCGCATCGCCGCCGAGCGCGGCCTCGCGCTCGCCGAGACCTTGGCGGTCGGCGACGGCGCCAATGACCTGCCCATGCTGCAGGCGGCCGGCCTCGGCGTCGCCTTCCGGGCCAAGCCGAGCGTCGCCGCCGCCGCGAAGGTGCGCATCGAGCAGGCGGACCTGACCGCGCTGCTCTATCTCCAGGGCTATCGCCAGAGCGAGATCGTCGATCCGGCGCGCACCGCGCGAGGCCAGTCGTGATCGCCGCGGACACGCTCCGAACCTGGTTGTTCGTCGCCGGCGCCGATGCCGCCGCCCACGCCGCTGCCCTCGCCAGCGGGGCGGATGTCGTCGTGCCCGATCTCGAGGATTTCACGCCGCCGGAGCGCCGGGAGCAGGCGCGCCTGATGATCCCGGCATTGCTCGAGCAATGCCGGCAGACCGGCGCGCGCGCCGCGGTGCGCATCAACCCGCTGGCCGGCGACGGCAGCGCCGACCTGGCCGCGGTCATGACCGGCCGGCCCGATCTCGTGCTGCTGCCCAAGACGATCGATCCGCACCAGGTCGCCGCACTCGATCGGGCGATCGGCGCCGAAGAGGCGCGGCTGGGTTGGACACTTGGCAGCACGGCGATCGTGCCCAACATCGAGACCGCGGCAGGACTTGTGCGAACGCTGGAGATCGCGCGCGCGAGCCCGCGCGTCGTCGCCTGCCTGGTTGCGGCCGAGGACATGGCGGCCGACCTCGGCGCCGAGCGCCACCCCGACGCCGCCGAGCTCGCCCATGTCCGCCAGCGCTTTCTCGTCGAGTGCCGCGCCGCCGGCGTCGAGGCAATCGACTGCCCCTACACCTTTGCCGATGTCGAGGGCGCGCGGCGCGATACGCTCTACGCCCGCCGCCTCGGCTATCGCGCCAAGAGCCTGGTGCGCCCCGAGCACGTCGCCGCGATCAACGTCGCGCTGACGCCCGACGCCGAGGAGGTCGCGCGCGCACAACGCCTGATCGCCGCCTTCGAGGCTGCGCGCGCGCGCGGCGAGGATCGTGTGCTGCTCGAGGGCGCCTGGGTCGAGGTGCCGACCTATCTCAACGCGCAGCGGCTGCTGGCGCGGGCGGAGCGCCTCAGCGCTCGCCGCCTGCGATCGGTCACGCCGTGACCTCCCGCGCCTCCTCCGCCAGCTTCTTGACCGCGACATAGTCGGTTTTGCCGGTGCCGAGCACCGGCAGCTTGTCGACGACCACGACCGTGCGCGGCACCATGACCTCGGCAACGCCGCGCTCGCGCGCGGCGGCGAGAAAGGCGGCGCTCGTCGCGTCGCGATTGTCCGTCACCAGCACGACGCGTTCGCCCTTGCGCGGATCGGGCAGCGCCACGGCGGCATGGTGATGGCCCGGCCAAGCAAGCTCGGCCTGCTGCTCGACGGCCGCGAGCGACACCATCTCGCCCGCGATCTTGGCGAAGCGCTTGGCGCGGCCCTGGATCGTGACGAAACCGTCGGCATCGATCTCGACGATGTCGCCGGTGTCGTACCAGCCATCGGCCGGCGGATCGACGACGCCGGGGTTGTCGACCTTGAGATAGCCGAGCATGACGTTTGGACCGGACACGACGAGCTTGCCGCCCGTCTCGATGCCCGGCACGGCGTCGAGCCGATACTTGATGCCGGGCAGCAGCCGGCCGACCGTGCCGGCCTTGAAATGCATCGGCGTGTTGGCGGCGAGCACCGGCGAGGTCTCGGTCGCGCCGTAGCCTTCGAGGATGCGCAGACCGAACTTGTCGGCCCAGATTGCGCGCGTCTCTGGTCTCACCCGCTCGGCACCGGCGAAGACATAGCGCACGCTGTAGAAGTCATAAGGATTGGCGGCGCGCGCATAGCCGGTGAGGAAGGTGTCGGTGCCGAACAGGATGGTGGCGTTCGTGTCGTAGCTCAGCTCCGGCACGATGCGGTAGTGCAGCGGCGAGGGATAGAGAAAGCTGCGGATGCCCGAGAGCAAGGGCAGCATCAGGCCGCCGGTCAGCCCGAAGGAATGAAAGATCGGCAGCGCATTGAACACGATATCGGTCGGGTTGTAGTCGATGCGCGCGGCGAGCTGGTGCTTGTTGGCGAGGATGTTGCTGTGGCTCAGCGCGACACCTTTGGGTGTGCCCTCCGAGCCGGAGGTGAACAGCACGACCGCCGGGCTCGTCGGATTGCCGCTGCTGCGGCGCGCCACGCCGCGCGCGAAGAGTCGCATGACGAGACCGCGCAGCTTGTCGACGAGGCCGATCTCGGCGCGGAGATCGTCGAGATAGATCAATTCGACGTCGCGCGACAGCTCCGCGGCAACACGCTCCAGCTTGGCGCGGGCGATGAAGACGCGCGAGGTGAGCACGCGGCCGATCTGTGCCGCCTTGCAGGCGGCGCGCATGCTGTCGAGGCCGGTCGAGAAGTTGAGCATGGCAGGCACGCGCCCGAAGGCCTGCAGCGCGAAGAACACGACGACGGCGCCGATCGAGTTGGGCAGCAGCACGCCGATGCGCGCGCCCGGCGCGGCCAAGCGGGCAAGCCGTCCGCCGAGCACGAAACTGCCGAGCACGAGGCGGTCATAGGAGATCGGCTTGCGCTCGACATCCTCGAGGATCGGCCGGCTGCCGCCATGGATGGCGCGTGCGTCGAGCAGCGCCTGGAACAGCGTCTGGTTGCGTTCGCAGGTCTCGAACATCAGCTCGGCCATGACGTCATAGAGCTTGACCCCGGCGGCGTGGCGGCGCTGGCGGCCGATCATGTCCGCAGGGAGCGCGAAATCGCGCGGCGGCAGCAGCGTGATGGTGATCTTGGGGAACCAGCGCAGCCGCACCTTGCCACGCAGGCGTGAGAACGGCGAGTACTGCGCGCCGTCGATGCGCACGGGCACGATGCGCGCGCCCGCCTTGTCGGCGACCAGACCGGGCCCCTCATAGACCTTCATCAGCGCCCCGGTGACCGTGATGCGCCCCTCCGGGAAGATCACGCAGTGGCGACCTTCCTGCACGACGCGGATCAGGGCCTTGGTCGCCATCGGGTTGGTCGGATCGAGCGCGAAAGCGTCGACCAGGCTGAGGAACGGCCGGACCCACCATTGGCGCGCCGTATAGGTGTTGATGGCGAAGGTCGGCTTTTCGGGCAGGAAGGCGCCGAGCAGCAGACCGTCGAGGAAGGACACGTGGTTGACCACGTAAAGCACGCGCGGGCCCGCGGCACGCGCGTGCTCGATGCCCGTGATCTCGACGCGGTAGAGCAGGCGCAGCACCGCCTGGATCATGCTCTTGACCAGCGCGTCGGGCAGGATGCGGCAGATCACGACGAGCGCCACCAGGTTGAGCAGCGACACGATCAGGAAGACCTGCGGCACCGTCACTTCGAGCGCCAGCATGACGGACGTGATCAGGGCCGCGGCGACCATGAACGCTGCATTGACCACGTTGTTGGCGGCGATCAGGCGCGACCGGTGGCTCTCCTCGCCCTCGGATTGCAGGATGGCGTAGAGCGGCACGATGTAGATGCCGCCGAACACGGCGACCAGCAGCAGGTCGATGACGATGCGCCAGGCCCAGACATGGGCCAGGAACTCGCCGATGGTCAGGAGCCGATCCGGGCGGGGCGGCAGGCCTGCGCTGGCGAAGAACAGGTCGACGCCGAAGATGGCCATGCCGAGCGCGCCGAGCGGCACGTAGGTCGCCGAGATCAGGCCGCGAAGCAGGCGGTTGCACAGCAGCGAGCCGAGGCCGATGCCGACCGAGAACACCGTGAGGAAAAGCGTGACGATGTGCTCGTCGGCGCCGAGCACATCCTTGGCGAAGGCAGGGAATTGCGACAGGAAGGTCGCACCGACCAGCCAGAACCAGGAGATCGCCATGATCGACAGCCAGATCGCGCGTGTGCGCCGCGCCCCAGCCAGGAGATCGACTGTCGCGCGCACCAGGTTGACGTCGAGCGCAAGATCGGGCGCGGGCGGCGGCGCGTTGGGGATGTAGAGGCTGGAGGCGAGGCCGCCCAGCGCGACTGCGAGCATGAGCGTGGTCGTCAGCGCCACGCCGCCATCGAGCAGGATCAGCACGCCGCCGAGGATCGTGCCGATCAGGATGGCGAGGAAGGTGCCGGCCTCGATCAGCGCGTTGCCGGCCAGCAATTCGTGCCGTCCGAGATGGGCGGGCAGGATGCCGTACTTGATCGGGCCGAAAAAGGTCGAGTGCACGCCCATGAGGAACAGCGCGGTCATCAGCAGGAAGATGCTCTCCGCGACAAAGCCGACGATGGCGAGCAGCATGATCACGACCTCGCTCGCCTTGACGGCGACCGTCATGAGCTTCTTGTCCAGGCGGTCGGCGAGCTGACCCGCGGTCGCCGAGAACAGGAAGAAGGGCAGGATGAAGATGCCGGCCGCCACCGTGGCCAGGATCTGGCCGTTGAGACCCGCGGCATCGGCCAGCCGGTAGATGACCAGGATGACCAGCGCGTTCTTCAGCACGTTGTCATTCATGGCGCCGAGGAACTGGGTGATGAAGAGCGGCAGGAAGCGCCGCCGGGCGAGCAGCTCGAAGGTCGGTGCGGCCATCTTGTCCTCCGGTTCCGTGTCAGCTCGGCGGGAGATCGAGGATGCGCCGGCATGCCCGGCGGATGTCCGGCGCGCGCAGGCCAAGCGGACGGGTCAGCCGTCCATAAACGGCGAAGGTCGCGGGCTGCAGCACCAAGCCGAGCACCAGCGCCGCGACCAGGTTGGCGTTGCCCGCTGCGATCTCGCCCCGCTCCATGGCCTCGGCGACGACCCGGCGGACGATTTCAACGGGATTCGGCATGTCGGCCGTCACCTTGTCGAGCTGGCCGTGCTGGGCGAGCAGCAGGAAACTGAAAAGGGCCGGATCGGCGTCGAACAGGGCGAGGAACTCATCGAGCATGCCATCAAGCTTGGCCGCCACACCATGTGCGGCGGCCTGGCGCCGCTCGAGCCGCTCGGCCAGACCGACGAACCCCTCGGAAAAGAGATGCCAGGCGAGTTCGTCCTTACCCAGGAAATGCCGGTACAGCGCGCCTTCCGTGACGCCCACGCAGTGCGCGATGTCGCGCATGCTGGTGCTGCCAAAGCCCTTTTCGACGAAGAGCTTAAGGGCGCAATCGCGAATTCGTTGCCTGGTGTCGGACCGGCTGCGCGGCATGAGGCGGCACCTATGTAAGTAAACGATTACTTACATAGGTGCCGCCACGCTGTCAAGCCGGATCAATTGCCGCGCAAGACCCAGACCTGTTCGCGCCCGCGGGCGGGCGGCCCACCGAAGAAGTCGCCATGAAGGGCGACGACCGCAAACCCGGTCCGGCCGAGCAGCTCCCGCATCTCGTCCTGCAGGATCCAGCGCTGCTCGATCACCTCGCGCGTCTCGCGCACCGGCGTTCCGTCGGGCCGCTCGATGCGGTAGGACACGACCTGCCGGATCCGCTGAGCGGATGCGTCGACCTGCCGCTCCTCGATGCGCCAGCGGAGCATCTCCTTGGTGCGGGGATGCACGATGTTGAGATGCCGGTGCCGCTCGAAATCCTCGGCCGAACTGAACAGGTCGACAGGCGGGTCGAACAGGTGAATGACCGCGCGGCCGTCGGGAGCCAGATGGCGCCGAAGCGCGCCAAGGGCCGCGATCTGCGCGTCCGGCGTCAGCAGGTGATTGAAGCTGCGGTAGGGCACCAGCACGAGCGGAAACCGCCGGTCGAGCGCGAGCGCCGTCATGTCCTGACAAAGGAAGGTGACGCGCGCGCTGGAAGCGGCGTGGTTCGCGCGCTTGGCCTCGGCGCGCTCGAGCATGCTGGGCGACAAGTCGACGCCGACCACCTCGCAGCCGGCATCGGCCAGGCGCCATGCGATGCGCCCCGTGCCGGTTCCGACATCGAGGACCGGGTCGCCGAGCTGGTCGGCCAGATTCAAATAGAAATCGGCGTCGCCGCGCGCGCCCTCGACCGCGCCCTCCAGAAAATCGTAAAGCGCGGTGCTCAGGCTGCCCTTGGCGAAGTACTGCGTGGGCTCCGGCATGGCGGCAAGCTGCTCACAAAATGAAAACGGCGCCGGATTGGCGCCGCTTCATGGGACGGTGAGCGCGATCAGCCGCCGATGCGCAGTGCCACGAATCGCATCTCGCCCTGCCGCTCGACCAGGAGCAGGACCAACTTGCGCTTGGCGTCCTGGGCCTTCTTGACCTTGGCGGCGATGTCGGCCGGTGTCTTGACCTCCTCCTGGCCGACCTCGACGATGAGGTCGCCCGGGCGGATGCCTTTTTCCGCTGCCGGACCGCTCTGATCGACATCCGTGACGACGACACCCTCGGTGTTTTCGCCGAATTCGAACCGCTCGCGCAGCTCGGGTGTCACCGATGCCAGCGCCATGCCCAGCGCTTCAACCCGGCCCTGACGGTCGCCGCTCTTGCCGCGCTCCGGCGTCGTGGTGGCGAGATTGGTCTTCTCCGCCTCCTCGAGCTCGCCGAGCTTGGCCTTGACCGACATTTCCTTGCCGTCGCGCCACAGGGCGACCGTGACCTCCTTCTCGATCGGCGTCTCCGCCACGATGCGCGGCAGGCGCCGCATCTCCGTGATTGGCTTGCCGTCGAAGCTCAAGATGACGTCGCCGCCCCTGATCTTGGCCTTCTCGGCCGGACCGCCCTTGGTGACGTCCGCGACCAGCGCGCCGCGCGCGCCACCGGTCAGTCCGAGGCTGTCCGCGATCTCGTCGGTGACCTGCTGGATGCGCACGCCGAGCCAGCCGCGCCGGGTGCGGCCGTAATCCTTGAGCTGCTGGATCACCGGCCGGGCGAGGCTCGACGGAACCGCGAAGCCGATGCCGACGCTGCCGCCGGTCCGGCTGTAGATCGCGGTGTTGATGCCGATGACTTGCCCCTCGATGTTGAACAGCGGGCCGCCCGAATTGCCCTGGTTGATCGAGGCGTCGGTCTGCAGGAAGTCGTCATAGGGACCGGCCTGAATATCCCGCGCGCGCG
>VGDO01000092.1 GCA_016869645.1 Alphaproteobacteria bacterium | reverse complement strand
TGATTGCATCGCAATCAATCCCCGGGCGGGCATTTCACAGGGTCCGGGGCATGGTTTTCCGGCCGGTAACCCAGAAAAAGCGCCCTGACGCTAGCGAAACGCCGCGCCTTGCCCTCCCGCATGCGATGTCCGCCCGGAAGGACCCAGGCTCTTGGGCGCTGTATTGCCAAACGGATCAACCGGGAACGGCGCCCGCCCGCAGGTCCTTGAGGCGCAGCAGCATAGCCAGCATGCGTTCGAGCTTGCGGTCGAGGTGCACCTCGTAGCGGCCGCCGGGCAGGGATTGCCGTCATCGTCCCACCAAAGCTTTTGTTCGACCTGGTCTTTCGCACGGTGCGCGCGGTCGACGGGCGACTTGCGCCGGGTCGCGTAGCCGAGCCCGTAACCTCGCCGGGACATGAAGCGATCGCCGCCCCGCGTGCGAGAACGGATCGCCCGACCATGTCGCATTTTGGCAAGACCGCGTCCCGGGGACGGCTGGAGCAACCCCTCCCGCGCCGTATCATGGCGCCCGTCGGATGGAGGGCGGATTGGGCCAAGCTGCGGACTCGTCAGGAATTTTGCTGATCGCCTGCGGCGCTTTGGCGCACGAAACCTTGAGCGTGCTCAAAGCCAACGCCTGGCCTCACATGACGGTCAAGTGTCTGCCGGCCAAGTTGCACAATCAACCTCAGCGCATCCCCGCCGCCGTCCGCGACAAGATCCGCGCGGAGCGCGCCAACTTCGCCAAAATCTTCGTGCTCTACGGCGATTGCGGCACGGGCGGAGCGCTTGACGCGGTGCTGGACGAAGAAGGCGTATCGCGGATCCCCGGCGCGCATTGCTACGAGTTCTTCGCTGGCGGCCCCGATTTCGCCACACTGGCCGACGAAGAGCCGTGCTCGTTCTATCTGACCGACTTTCTTGCCTGGCATTTCGACACACTGATCATCAAAGGGCTCGGGATCGACCGCCACCCCGAGCTGCTGCCGCTCTATTTCGGCAACTACCGGCGGCTGGTCTATCTTGCCCAAACCGACTCGCCGATCCGTCTGGCGCAGGCGCGCGCAGCGGCCGAACGGCTGGGCCTCGAATTCGTCCACCGTCCAACAGGCTACGGCGACCTGACGCGGAGCCTGGCCAATCTCGCACGGGCGGAGACCATGGCTTGAGCGAGGAAGCGCAGGTCGTCTTTCTGCCGTCCGGCCGGCGCGGCCGGTTCGCGCCGGGCATTTCCTTGCTCAAAGCGGCGCGCACGCTTGGCGTCGATGTCGACTCGGTCTGCGGCGGACGCGGCATTTGTGGCCGCTGTCAAATCTCCGTCGCCGAAGGCGACTTCCCCAAACTGGGGCTGGTTTCGCGCGCCGACGCGCTGACGCCGAGCGGCGATACGGAAGCGGCCTATGCCAAGCGCAAGTCGCTCTTGCCTGGCCGCCGCCTCTCCTGCTCCGCCCGGTTGTGCGGCGACGTCGTCGTCGACGTGCCGCCGGAAAGCCAGTTGCACCGCCAGTTGGTGCGCAAAGCGGCCGAGGCGATATCGATCGAACTCGATCCGGTGGTGCGGCTTTGCTACGTCGAAGTTGCCGAGCCCGATCTGCATGCGCCGTCGAGCGACTTGCGCCGACTGCGCGATGCGCTGGCGCGCGATTGGGGCCTGACCGACCTCGACTGCGATGGCTCGCTGCTGCCGATGTTGCAGAAGACGTTGCGACAAGGCGGCTGGAAGGCGACGGTCGCGATCTACGACAGCCGCACCATGATCGCGATCTGGCCGGGCTTGCAGGAGCGCGCGCTGGGACTTGCTGCCGATGTCGGCTCCACCACCATCGCCGCGCATCTCTGCGATCTGTTGAGCGGAGATGTACTGGCCTCGGTCGGCATGATGAATCCGCAGATCCGCTTCGGCGAAGATCTGATGAGCCGGGTCTCCTATGTAATGATGAATCCCGGCGGCGAACGCGAACTGACCCACGCGGTCCGCCAAGCAATCAACGGCCTGGCGGCGGAAGCGGCCGCGCGAGCCAAGGCCGGGGCCGCCGACATTCTGGCGGTTACCTTCGTCGGCAATCCGGTCATGCATCATTTGCTGCTGGGGCTCGACCCGACCGAATTGGGCGGCGCGCCGTTCGCGCTGGCGACGGACATGGCAACGCGCCTGCCGGCGCGCGAGTTGGGCCTCGATCTGCATCCGGGCGCGCAAGCCTACGTTTTGCCCTGCATCGCCGGCCATGTCGGCGCCGACACCGCCGGGGTCATATTGGCCGAACGGCCGGATCTGTCCGACGAGATCGTGGCGCTTGTCGATGTCGGTACCAACGCCGAAATCGTCCTGGGCAATCGGTTCCGACTCCTGGCATGTTCAAGCCCCACCGGCCCGGCGTTCGAGGGCGCGCAGATCAGCGCCGGGCAGCGCGCCGCGCCGGGTGCGATCGAGCGGGTTCGCATCGATCCCGTTACCTTGGAACCGCGGTTCAAGGTCATCGGCTCCGAATTCTGGTCGGACGCGCCGGAGTTCGACGCCGCCGTGACGGGCATTTGCGGGTCCGGCATCATCGAAGCGGTGGCGGAACTGTTTCTGGCCGGAGCGATCGACGCCGACGGCCGCATCGACGGAACGATGGCAGCAAGGAGTCAGCGCGTACGCGCCGACGGGCCGGTCTTCGCTTATGTGCTGCGCGACGGAGACCCCGGCATCTGGATTACCCAGAACGACGTGCGCGCCATCCAACTGGCCAAAGCCGCGCTGCAAGCCGGCGTCAGACTGCTGATGGATCGGCTTGGGGTCGACAAGCTCGCCCGCATCCGCTTGGCCGGCGCCTTCGGCAGCCATATCGATGTCAAATACGCCGCCGTGCTCGGCATGCTGCCCGATTGCGCCATCTCGCAAATGAGTTCGGCCGGCAATGCCGCCGGCACCGGCGCACGCATCGCGCTTCTGAGCGCCAAGGCGCGCGGCGAGATCGAAGACCTGGTGCGGCGGATCGAGAAAATCGAAACTGCGGTCGAGCCGAACTTCCAAGCCCATTTCGTCGCCGCTATGGCAATTCCCCACGCCAGCGCCCCCTATCCGGAATTGGCGAAGGTGGTGACGTTGCCCGAACGCAAGAGCGCCAACCGCGACAGCGGCGCGCGACGGTCGCGACGGCGAGCGCAACAATGATCGGAGAGAGCGATGGCTGACCAACCCAGCGCCGGACGCGGACGCCGCGGCCATGCCCGCGAGGCAAAGCGCGCCGCCCGCGCCGCGCCGCAATTTGCCGCGGTTCCCTATATCACCCGGAAGATTCCCCGCTTCGAACTGGTAAACGAAGACGGGCTGGAACTGATCGAACGCAACGCCGACGCGGTTTTGGAGGAAATCGGCATCGACTTCCGCGACGACCCGGAGGTCCTGGACTTGTGGAAACGCGCCGGGGCGGACGTCCAGGACGAACGGGTCCGGTTTCCGCGCGGCCTTTGCCGCAAACTCATCCAGGACAGCGCGCCGAAAACCTTCGTCCAACATGCGCGCAACCCGGCGCGCAGCGTAACCATCGGCGGGGACTGCACCGTCTTTGCACCGGCCTATGGCTCGCCGTTCGTGCGCGATCTCGACGGCGGGCGCCGCTACGCCACCATCGCCGACTTCCAGAACTTCGTGAAGCTCGCCTATGTCTCGCCGTATCTCCACCACTCCGGCGGTACGGTTTGCGAGCCGGTCGATCTGCCCGTCAACAAGCGGCACTTCGACATGGTTTACGCCCACATGAAATATTCCGACAAGCCGTTCATGGGATCGGTCACTCATCCGGAGCGCGCCGCCGATACGGTCGCGATGTGCGAAATCTTGTTCGGGTCCGACTATATCGATCCGGCGAGCGGCAGACCGAAGACCGTCACCACCAGTCTGATCAATGCCAATTCGCCGCTGGCGTTCGACCACACCATGGTCGGCGCGTTGAAGGTCTATGCCCGCGCCAACCAGGCCTGCCTCGTGACACCGTTCATCCTGGCCGGCGCCATGGCGCCGGTAACGGTCGCCGGCGTCGCCACTCAGACCTTGGCCGAAGCGTTGGCAGGGATGGCGTTGACGCAGTTGATCAACCCCGGCGCGCCGGTGATTCTCGGCTCCTTCGCTTCATCGATCTCGATGCAGTCGGGCGCACCGACCTTCGGCACACCCGAACCGGCGCTGGTGCTCTATACGATGGCGGCACTGGCACGTCGGCTGGGCGTCCCTTTCCGATCCGGCGGCGCGCTCTGCGCGTCCAAGATCGCCGACGCGCAGGCGGCCTACGAATCGGCCAACACCATGACGCCGACCTGCCTTGCCGGCGTCAATTTCGTCCTCCATACCACCGGCTGGCTCGAAGGCGGCCTGACGATGGGCTACGAGAAGTTCGTGATGGACGCCGATCAGGCCGGCATGATGCACACGCTGCTGGCCGGGGTCGATCTGTCCGAAAACGGACAAGCCATCGACGCCATGCGCGAAGTGGGCCCGGGCAAGCACTATCTCGGCTGTAGCCATACCCAAGCCAATTTCGAGACTGCCTTCTACCGCTCGCCGCTGGCCGACAACAACAGCGTCGAGCAGTGGGAAGCGGAAGGCGCGCTGGACATGGCGGCGCGGGCGAATCAGCAATGGAAGAAGATGCTGGCCGACTATCAGCCGCCGCCGCTCGACCCGGCTATTGACGAGGCTCTCTGCGGTTATGTCGCGCGGCGCAAGGCGTCGTTCCCCGACTCCAATGTCTGAACCGGGATCGAGCGACGTTCTTTGCTGGGCGGATGGCCGAAATGCGCCTTGTAGCATTTGCTGAAATGCGGCGGCGACTGGAAGCCGCAGGCGATGGTGACGTCGGTGATCGACAATCCCGTCTGCAACAGCAGCTGCCGCGCGCGATCGAGCCGCAGACTGAGATAGTAACGCGCCGGGTGGCAGTCGAGATGCTTGGCGAACAACCGCTCGAGTTGACGACGCGACAGCCCGACCCGGTGCGACAAGTCCTCGAGGCTGAGCGGCTCTTCGATATGCGCCTCCATCAGCGATGCCGCGTCGATAATCTTGCCCTGCCGGGCGCCAACCAAATTCTGCAACGGAATGCGCTGGCGGTCGCGAGCGTCGCGGATACGCTCGACGATGAAAACGTCGGACACCGCCGCAGCGATTTCGGTGCCGTGGTCGCGCTCGATCAAGTGCAGCATGAGATCGAGCGGCGCAATCCCGCCCGAGGCGGTGTAGCGATCGCGATCGATGACAAACAGTTCGGGCAAGAAGGCAACGCGCGGAAACTCCTCGCGCACTGCCGCCATGTTTTCCCAATGGATCGCGCAACGATAGCCGTCGACCAATCCGGCTTTGGCCAGGGCGTAGGCACCGGTACAAATCGCACCGAGCGCAGTCTGATGTCGCGCCGAACGCCGAAGATAGTTCAGCACTGGCGGAGTGCAGGCGGCATGGACATCGACGCCGCCGCAGACAAAAACGATATCGAATTTTGGCGCGGCCGACGGGTCGAGCGTCGGCATCACGGTCAACCCGTTCGAGGCCTGCGCGGCGCGCCCCGTCGGATCGACGATCTGCCATTCGTAAAGCGCCTTGCCCGCGACACGGTTGGCCATGCGCAGCGGCTCGAGCGCGCTGGCAAAGGCGATCATCGAGTAGTTGGCCAAGGGCAGAAAACCCAGCCGCACCGCGCCGCCTCCTCCGTCAGGCAAGTCCGCAAGCGACTACATCGCCAGAGAGCGCGCGGCGGCGCAAGGGCTTTCGGCAGCCACCTGCAACGGCTTATGTTGTCTAAAGTTTTCGAGAGGGAGATGGCGCCATGAAAGATCGGGCGCGCGTGGTTGTGATCGGCGGCGGGGTCGTCGGCTGCTCGATCCTCTATCACCTGACTTTGGCGGGATGGACCGATGCGGTGCTGCTGGAACGCGACGAGTTGACCGCTGGCTCGACGTGGCATGCGGCCGGGCTGCTGCCGCTGTTCAACATGTCCTATGCCACCGGGCAGATGCACAAGTACTCCATCGACCTCTATCAACGGTTGTCGCGCGACTGGAAGCGCGACGTCGGCTTCCGGCAGGTCGGCAATCTGCGCATGGCGCGCACACGCGAGCGAATGGAAGAGTTCCAGACCTACACCACCACCGCCGATACGATTGGCGTCGCCTACGAGTGGTGGTCGCCCGCCGACATCAAACGGCGCTTTCCGTTGGTCAATACCGACGGTCTGGTCGGCGCGCTCTATCACCCGACCGACGGCTATATCAACCCAGCCGACATCACCACGCTGCTGGCCGACGCCGCGCGGTCCAACGGCGCTCAGATTTTCCGCAAGACCGACGTCAACGCCATCGCGCGCACGGCATCGGGCGATTGGCGCGTCTCCACCGATCAGGGCGATATCCTGTGCGAGGTGGTGGTGACGGCCACCGGCAACCATGCCCGGCGCACCGGCAAGATGGTCGGGCTGTCGTTGCCCGCCGTCCCGGTCGAGCATCAATACATCGTCACCGGCGAAATCCCCGAGATCGTCGAATGGCGCAAGGCCGGCAATCCCGAGCATCCGATCTTGCGCGACGCCGACGCGCGCTGGTACATGCGCGAAGAACGCGGCGGGTTGATCCTGGGGCCGTACGAAAAGGGGGCGCCAGCCTGGGCCGTCCGCGGGGTGCCGGAGAACTTTCGCGCCGATCTGCTGCCGCCCGACCTCGACCGGCTCGAATGGCATATCGAGGAAGCCTTCCACCGTGTGCCCTGCTTCGCCAAGGGCGGGGTGCGCACCACCTACAATGGCCCGATCAGCTACACCCCGGACGGCAATCCCCTGGTCGGACCTGCGCCGGGCCTGCGCAATTTCTACATCGCCGAAGGTTTCTCGTTCGGCATCACCGCCGCCGGCGGGGCCGGCCACTATCTGACGCAGATCATTACCCAGGGCGAAGCGGATATCGACATGCTGGCGGTCGATCCCCGTCGCTTCGGCGCTCACACGATCCTTCCCTACACCGTGAAGAAGAACGAGGAGGCCTACGAGCACGTCTTCATCCTGCACTATCCCGACGAGGAGCGGCCGGCGGCCCGGCCGCTGCGCACCGCCCCATCCTACGACCGATTGAAAACGCGCGGCGCGGTGTTCGGCCAGCGATTCGGCTGGGAACGCCCCAATTTCTTCGGGCCGCGCCCCGACCAGGACCCGAATTTCAAGGAAAGCTGGGGCTTTCGGCGCGGCAATTGGTGGCCGTTCGCCAAGGCCGAAGCGCAGGCGACCCGCGACAACGTCGCGCTGTTCGAGGCTTCGACTTTCGCGAAGTACGAGGCCAGCGGGCCGGGCGTCAATCGGTGGCTCGAAGGTTTGATCGCCAACAAGTTGCCGCAGAAAGACGGCCGCATCCAACTGACCCATGCTCTGACCGCACGCGGTGGGGTGCGCTCGGAATTCACCATTATGCGCGATGGGCCAGAGTCGCTCTATCTGGTCGGTGCCGGTGCGGCCGAGGTCTACGACTGGGACTATCTCACCCGCAACCTGCCGAAGGACGGTTCGGTGGCGCTGCGCAAAGTGACGACCCAATTTGGCGTGTTCGTGGTCGCCGGTCCCAACGCGCGCAAGGTTCTGGCACCGCTGGTCGACGGCGACGATCTAACCAACAAGGGCTTTCCCTGGCTGTCCGGCCGGTTGGGAACGGTCGGCTTGGCGCCGGTCCGGCTAATGCGCGTCAACTATGTCGGCGAGTTGGGTTGGGAAGTCCATCACCCGATCGAGTATCACAACCACATCTTCGACGTGCTGGAAGAGGCAGGACGCCCCTTCGACATGAAACTCGCCGGGATGCGGGCGATGAATTGGCTCAGGCTGGAAAAATCCTATCGTGCGCTCGGCACCGAGTTGTCGAAGGAAGTCACCGCATGGGAAAGCGGGCTCGACCGATTCGTTCGTCTCGACAAAGACGGCGATTTTCTCGGGCGCAAGGCGCTGGAGGCGCAGCGCGCCTCGGGCAGTCTCAACTGGCAATTGGTAACGCTGCTGATCGACGGCCCGAACGACGCCGATCCCTGGGGCGTCGAAGGCGTCTGGTCGGGCGACACGGTCGTCGGCCGGGCCACCGGCGGCGGCTATTCGGTGCATTTCGGCAAGCAGATCGCGATGGCCTTCGTGCGCCCGAAATTCGCCGCGGTCGGCCAGGCGCTGACGATCAAGATGCTGGACCGCCACTACCCGGCCCAGGTGGTTGTCGACAGCCCTTACGACCCGGCGAACGCCCGGTTGCGCGCGGACGGCTGACGCGCGACGGTCGGATCCGGCGGCACGTAGACCGGCGCGTCGAGCGGAGCCAAGGGTTCGCGTCCGGCGATGATATCGGCCGCCTTCTCGGCGATCATTATCACCGGCGCGTTGAGATTGCCCGAAACGACATCGGGCATGATCGATGCGTCGACCACCCGAAGCCCTTCGACGCCGCGGACGCGCAGCGCTCCGTCGACTACGGCGGCCTCGTCGTTGCCCATCTTGCAGGTGCCGCAGGGGTGATAGGCGCTGTCGGCTTTGCGCCGGACGAAATCGTCGATGTCGGAGTCGCTGCGCAGCTCGGGACCCGGCTGAATTTCCGCGCCGCGATAGGGGTCGAAAGCGGGTTGCGCAAATACCTCGCGCGCCAATTTGACCGCGTCGCGCATTTCGGTGCGGTCCTGATCGGTTGCCAGATAGTTCGGTTGCAGCAGCGGATGATCGTCCGGTCGGTTCGAGCGCAGTGTCAGGGCGCCGCGCGATGTCGCGCGCATCGGCCCGACATGAGCCTGGAATGCGTGGCGGTCGCCCGGCTGCCGTCCGTGATCGTTGACTACCGAAGGCAGAAAATGGAATTGCAGATCGGGATGCGGGACATTGCCGTTGCGGCGAATGAACGCACCGGCCTCGAGATGCGCCGACGCACCCCAGCCTGTCTGAAACAAGAACCACTCGATACCGATCTTCAGCTTCACCAGCGGATTTTCGACGGCGTAGAGGGTGATCGGCTGGGTGCAGGCATATTGGACATAGAGTTCCAGATGGTCCTGCAGGTTCTGCCCGACCCCCGGCAAATCGCACTGGACGTCGATGCCATGCGCACGCAAATGGTCCGCCGGACCGACACCCGACAGCATCAGCAGTTGCGGCGAGTTGATCGCGCCGCCGCACAATACCACCTCGCGCGCCGCCCGCGCTTCGATGCGCCGGCCGCCGGAGCGATAGGCGACGCCGACGGCGCGGCGCCCCTCGAACAGCACCCGCTCCGCCATTGCTTTGACCGCAACGGTCAGATTGGGCCGCGACCGCACCGGCTTGAGATAGGCGCGCGCCGCCGACCAGCGCTTGCCGCGATGGATGGTCATATCCATCCGGCCAAAACCCTCTTGCTGATAACCGTTCATATCCTCGGTAAACGGATATCCCGCCTCGACGCCGGCTTGAATGAAGGCGTCGATCAGCGGATTGGGCGTGGCGCCCGTCGAGACATGCAGCGGCCCGTCGTTGCCGCGATAGAGGTCGCCGCCCTTGGCGCGGGTTTCGGCCCGTTTGAAATAGGGAAGCACGCTGGCATAGGCCCAAGATTCAAGTCCCGGCGCCCTGGCCCAGCGATCATAGTCCCAGGCATGACCCCGGACATAAACCATGGCGTTGAGCGACGACGATCCGCCGAGAACCCGGCCGCGTGGCCAATACATCCGCCGACCGTTCATATGCGGCTGCGGCTCGGTTTCGTAATACCAATTGTAGCTGTCGTCGCCGAGATTGTAGGTCAATGCCGCCGGCATATGAATTTTCCAAGTCCGATCTTCCGGCCCGGCCTCCAGCAGCAGAACCTTGACATGCGGGTCCGCGCTCAGGCGATTGGCCAGGACACAGCCGGCCGATCCGGCCCCGACGATGATGTAGTCGTAGGTTGCAACGGCGGTCATGGGGCGCTCACGCGTAGGGACAGGCGACGCCACCCAACTCGACATAGACGCTTTTCAGCTGCGTATAATGCTCGATGGCGGCATGGCCGTTCTCGCGGCCGAGGCCCGATTGCTTGTAGCCGCCGAAGGGCATCTCGATCGGCGTAACGTTGTAGTTGTTGATCCAGACAATTCCGGCCTCCAGCCGCGCGGCCATCCGGTGGCCGGCAGCCAGATCGCGGGTGAACACGCCCGCCGCCAGGCCAAATTCGGAATCGTTGGCGCGGGCGATTGCTTCGTCCTCGGTCCGGAACGACAGGACCGACATCACCGGACCGAAAATCTCCTCGCGCACAATGGTCATGTCGTCGCGACACTCGGCGAAGATCGTCGGCTCGACGAAATGCCCGCGTGCCAGCGCCAGATCGTCCGGGCGTTTGCCCCCGCAAAGCAGCTTGGCGCCTTCGCGCTTGCCGATCTCGATGTAGTCGAGCACCGAACGCAGATGGTCGGCCGAAATCAAAGCACCGACCTGGGTTGCCGGGTCCATCGGGTCGCCGACCTTCAATTTGGCGGTGCGCGCCAACAGACGGTCGAGGAATTCCATCCGCACCGGCTCGGCGACGAAGACCCGGGTCCCGTTGGTGCAGATTTCGCCTTGGGTATAGAAATTGGCCAGCATCGCGCCCGACACCGCCTGATCGAGGTCGGCGTCGGCGCAAACGATCAGTGCCGATTTGCCACCCAGTTCCATCGTCACTTTTTTCAACGTCGGCGCGGCGTCGGCGACGATCCGCCGCCCGGTGGCAGTCGATCCGGTCAACGACACTTTGGCGATGCGCGGGTCGGCGACCAGCGCCTGCCCGGTCGACGACTTGCCCGTCAGCACGTTGAACACGCCGGGCGGCAACCCGGCTTCGGCGAAAATCTCGGCCAGACGCAGCGCCGTCAACGGCGTCGGATTGGCGGGTTTGAAGATCATTGCGTTGCCGCAAGCCAGCGCTGGTGCCGCCTTCCAGCAAGCGATCTGAATGGGATAGTTCCAAGCCACGATGCCGGCGCAGATCCCCAGCGGTTCGCGCCGGGAATAGGCGAAGGCGTTTTTCAGCCCGATATGCTCGCCGACGATCGTCGCGGCCATGCCGCCGAAATAGTCGAGACAATCGGCGCCGCTCAAGATGTCGACGACTTCCGCTTCCTGGATCGGCTTGCCGGTATCGCGAACTTCGATTTCGGCGAGCATCCGGTTGCGTTCGCGCAGCAACGTTGCCGCGCGCTGCAAGATACGACCGCGCTCGGCGCCAGACATCGCCGACCAGACTTTAAAACCGGCGGCAGCGCTGGCGATCGCGGCCTCGACATCGGCTGGACCCGCAACCGCGATTTCGGCCAGGGCCTCGCCGGTCGCCGGATTGGTGTCGACGTAATATTCGCCGCCCAGCGGGGCCGCGGCGCGGCCGTGAATGTGGAGCTGTTCGCGCGGCAGGGATGCGGTCATGGCCGGTCCGTTCCTTCTAGTTCGCAGTCGATAAATCTGTGTGCGATGGCGCACGCTTCGGCGCCGTCAGGTGCGCGCGCCAACGCGGCATGGAGCCATAGCCCGTCGATCAGTGCGGCCAATCCTTCCGCGGCCCGGTCGGCCCATTCCGCTTCGCCAAGCAGCCCGAAGGCCTGACGCAGATTGGAATGAAGACGGCGCCGATTGATCTGCTGGAGACGGCCGAGTTTGGGCGCGTGGCGAGCTTCGGCCCAGAAGGCCAGCCACGCCGCGACGGCTTGCGGCTCGAACTGGCTGGATGCGAAGTTGCCGTCGACGATCGCTGACAACCGGGCGCGCGGGCCGTCGGCCTTGCTCAGACGCCCGATCACCTCCTGGCGCAACTGTTCCAGCAACGATCGCATCGCTGCTTCGAGCAATTCGTCCTTGCCGCCAAAATAGTGGTGGATGATTCCCGGCGACACCCCGGCAGCCTTGCTGATGCGCAGCACCGTCGTCTCGCCATAGCCATAGCGGCCGACCGACGAAATCGTCGCGGCAATCAATTGACGGCGGCGGATCGGCTCCATGCCGAGTTTAGGCATCCGGTTCCTCGATTCCGGCGCCGACCTAGCGTTTTTTAATTGGACGAGCAATTAATAAAATTGGCTCGCGGTTTCCGGCCGTGCTATAGGGTCCACGCTCGAAGTTTTGCCGCAGACCTTTGGAGGGCATCATGGCCCGTATCGTAGCCGGAACGCGCGAGGCCGATGTCGATCTGGTCGCCTTCGACAAAGATGGGACGCTGATCGATTTCTACCATCTGTGGGGCCGCAAAGCGCGGCTGGCGGTCGAAGCGGTGGTCGCCGATGTCGGCGCCGAAGCCGATCTGGCCGCGCGCCTTTACCGCTCCATCGGTTACGACCCGGCCAGCGGATTGGCGGCCGCCGACGGGCCGCTCGCCATCTCCTCGATGCCAAAGCTCTACACGATATGTGCCGTCGTGCTCTATCAGCATGGGCTGAATTGGCACCATGCCGAAGCGGTCGCGCGCCGCGCCTTTGCCGCCGCGCTCGGCGCGATCCCCACCGCCGATCTGGTCAAGCCGCTGGGACAAATCCAGCGGCTGTTTCGCAAACTGACCGAGGCGGGGGCGCGCGTCGCCATCGTCACCGGCGACGACCGCGACGCGACCGAGGCGACCATGGCCCTGATGGGCCTCGACGGTTACGTTTCCGCCCTGGTTTGCGGCAACGACCCGATCCCCAACAAGCCCGCGCCCGACGCCCTGCTCCATCTCGGTCGGCATTTTGGGGTCGCCCCGGGCCGTATCGCGATGGTCGGCGACACGGTGGGCGATCTGTCGACCGGCACCGCCGCCGGCGCCGGTTGCCGCATCGGCGTGTTGAGCGGCGCCGGCCGCCAGGACGAGCTGGCACCCCACGCCGACGCGCTGATCGCCAACGTCGACGACATTCGGGTGTTGGCCTGAGCGCCGCCCTATGTCGCTTTTTGACAAGAGTTTGTCCCAGCAGAGCCAGTGAAATCGGCGTCCAACCGCCAAGATAGCGGCGAAAGATCAAGGGAGATATGCGTGGCCGACGACAACGGGGGCGATCTCGATCTCAACAGCCTGGAAACGCCGGAACTGGTCGAGCAGATGCACGACGATCTCTATGACGGTTTGGCCGCGGAGATCGCGCAAGGAACACAGATCCTGCTCGATCGCGGCTGGCCGGCCGACAAGGTGCTGAACGAAGCCCTGGTCGAGGGAATGCGCATCGTCGGCGTCGATTTCCGCGACGGCATCCTGTTCGTGCCGGAAGTGCTGCTGGCCGCCAATGCGATGAAAAAGGGCATGGAACTGTTGCGCCCGCTGCTCGCCGCCTGCGACGCCGAACCCATCGGCAAAGTGGTGATCGGCACGGTCAAAGGCGACGTTCATGACATCGGCAAGAACCTGGTTGCGATGATGCTGGAAGGCGCCGGCTTCGAGGTGATCGACATCGGCATCAACAATCCGGTCGAGAACTATCTCAAGGCGCTGGAAGAGCACCGGCCCGACATCCTCGGCATGTCGGCGCTGCTGACAACCACCATGCCCTACATGAAGGTGGTTATCGACACGCTGAAGGAAAAGGGACTGCGTGACGATTACATCGTCATGGTCGGCGGCGCGCCGCTGAACGAAACCTTCGGCAAAGCGGTCGGCGCCGACGCTTACTGCCGCGACGCGGCGATGGCGGTGGAGATGGCAAAGAGCCTGATCGCAGAACGTCGTCAAGCCCCGTCGCTGCGCCGCCTGGCCAGCGCCTGATGTCCCCGCCGAGCGGCAGGCGAAGGGGTCGTGGCCTCGCTTAAGCGTTGGTCGACGCGTCACGCGAACGGGCTCGAAGCGCTTTATCGCCGCTTCGAGGCCGGGTTTGTCGCGCTCAATCCCTTGTGGCGGCGGTTTGGGTTCGAGCGGGCCGAGGGGCCGGTGGTGGCCGTCGAACAGGCAGCCAAGGGCTTGCTGTTCGATTGCCGCATGTGCGGGCAATGCGCCTTGTCGGCGACCGGCATGACCTGCTCGATGGTTTGTCCGAAGAACCTGCGCAACGGCCCTTGCGGCGGCGTCCGCCAAGACGGGCATTGCGAGGTCGACCCGGACATGGTCTGCGTTTGGACCGAAGCTTGGACCGGCGCACAAACCATGCGCGACGGGGTCGCGCGGATTTGCGAGGCGCAGCCGCCGCTCGACTGGCGGCTTGCCGGCCGCTCGTCCTGGCTGGCGGTGGCACGGCGCGCGGCAGGCACGAACTGAGATGATTTTCGCCGACGAACCAGAGCCCGGCCTGCCCCTGCCGATCCGACCCGGCCATGTCTCGCCGGGACGATTGGAACGCGTCCTGCGCGCCGGCGCCTTCACTGTCACCACCGAATTGGCCCCGCCGGATTCGGCCGATCCGGAGGAGGTCTATCGCCGCGCCCGGATTTTCGACGGCTATGTCGACGCCATCAACGCCACCGACGGCAGCGGGGCGCACTGCCACATGTCCAGCGTCGCCGTCTGCGCATTGTTGACACGCGTCGGCTATTCGCCGGTCATGCAGATCTCCTGCCGTGACCGCAACCGCATCGCCATTCAGGGCGAGATTCTGGGCGGCGCCGCAATGGGGGTCGCCAACATTCTGTGCCTGACCGGCGACGGGGTGCAATCGGGCGACCACCCGCAGGCCAAACCGGTCTTCGATCTCGACTCGATTTCGCTCTTGTCTATCGCCCGCGTCTTGCGCGACGAAGCGCATTTCGAGAGCGGCCGCAAGCTGACGGCGGCGCCGAAGATCTTCATCGGCGCGGCCGAGAATCCCTTCGCCCCGCCGCTCGATTGGCGGCCGCTCCGCCTGGCCAAAAAGGTCGCGGCCGGCGCGCAATTCGTTCAGACCCAATATTGCTTCGACGTCCCGCGCCTGCGCAGCTTCATGGCGCGGATCGACGATCTCGGGCTGTTGGACAAGGTCTTCGTCGTGGTCGGCGTCGGGCCTCTCGGTTCGGCCAAGACCGCGCAATGGATGCGAACCCACGTTCCCGGCGTCCATATTCCGGACAGCATCGTCGACCGCCTGAGCGGCGCGCAGAACCAGCGACGAGAAGGCCGCGACATCTGCGTGGAGTTGATTCAACAGATTCGCAAGATCAAGGGGACTAGCGGCGTCCATGTCATGGCCTATCGCCAGGAGGAAGCGGTCGCCGAAGTGATCGACCGGTGCGGCGTGCTGGCTGGACGCACCCCCTGGTATCCCGACCGCGACCGAAGCCGACAACCCAAAGAGGCGATGCAATGACCGATACCGTTTTGAGTTCAGCGACCAAGGAAGTGGTGATCGGCTTCGAACGTCCCTTCGTCATCATCGGCGAGCGAATCAATCCGACCGGCCGCAAGGTCCTGGCCGAGGAAATGGCGCGCGGCGATTTCACTCGCGTCGAGAAAGACACCGTCGACCAGATGGCGGCGGGCGCGACGATGCTCGACGTCAATGCCGGCATTCCGCTGGCCGACGAACCGGCGATCTTGGCGCAAACGGTCCAATTGGTGCAGTCGATCACCGATGCGCCGTTGTCGATCGATTCGTCCATCGTTGCCGCGCTGGCGGCGGGCTTGGCTGTCTACAAGGGCAAGGCACTGGTCAATTCGGTTACCGGCGAGGAAGAGCGTTTGGAGGAAGTGCTGCCGCTGGTCAAGAAATACGGTGCCGCGGTGGTGGCGATCTCAAACGACGAAACCGGCATCTCCGAAGATCCCGACGTCCGCTTCGCCGTCGCCAAGAAGATCGTCGAGCGCGCTGCCGATCACGGCATCCCTGCCGCCGATGTGGTGGTCGATCCGCTGGTAATGCCGGTCGGCGCCATCAATCAGGCGGGCGTGCAGGCCTTCCGGTTGATTCGCCGCCTGCGCGAGGATTTGAAGGTCAACACGACCTGCGGCGCCTCCAACATCTCCTTCGGTCTGCCGGCGCGCCAAGGTATCAATGCGGCGTTCTTGAGCATGGCGATCGGCGCGGGCATGACCTCGGCGATCACCAATCCCTGTCACGCCGAGACGATCTCGGCGGTGATGGGAGCCGACGTGATGATGGGCCACGATCCCAACTGTGCCCGCTGGATCAGGCGGTTTCGCGATCCGGCAGCACCGGGCGCCGAACCGGCCGGCGGCCGGCGCGAAGGCCGACGCCGCCGCGGCTAGCGGCGATCCAACGCCGCCAGGTCTTCGGCCGCTGCGGTCAGCGCCGCCACCAGATAAGGCGCGAACGAGCGCACCACCTCGATGCGGAAACTCGAAGCGCCTCGCCGCCATAGAACGATCTCGACCTTGGCGTAGAGGGTGCGAGAGACCTTGCCCACCGGAAACGCCGCGAGCGACAGGTTCTGCGGGCAGTGCGAGGCCAGCACCGCGTCGGCCCTGCGACCTGCCAGATCGAGTCCGACGAACTTGTCGCCGACCTCGACTGCCGCCCCATCCGATCCGGCACCGAAATCGACCGGCGCGGCGCCGAGTTCCGCCAACGCCAGGATTTCGTCCGGTCCGAGCCAAAACGCCGCGCGCGAACCGGCAACGGTTGCACGCAGCCGCTGGGGTCTTGCCAGTCCCAGTGCGGCGCAAAGCCCGTCCAACGCGGCGTCGGGTCCGCGCAACGTCCAGCGCTCGGCCCGCTCTGTTTGCGTCAAGGCGGCAACATCGGCAAAGGCCGGCAGCATCAACCCTACGGTTGCGGTCGACGGCTCGACGCGGCGCTCAACCATTGACGCGCTCCCCCTTGGGATCGACGAAAACCGGCTCGACGAGCGTGACCGAAACCGATCCGCCCGGCATCGGCACATGGAGCTTGGTGCCAAGGCGATTGCGGCCGTCGGCAACCAGCGCCAGAGCGATGGATCGTCCGGCGTTGGAACTGTAGTACGCGGACGTGACATGACCCAGCGCCTCCGTGCCGATCGGCGCGTTGACCATGGCCACGATCTGCGCGCCCTCCTCCAGCACGATCGCTGGATTGTCGGTCAGCAGTCCAACCATCTGCGGCCGCCCCGCCGCCGCCAGGTCCGTCCGACTGAGCGAGCGCTTGCCGACGAAATCTCCCTTGCCTTTGCCGAATGCCCAACTCAGCCCGACATCGTCGGGCGTGACCGTGCCGTCGGTTTCCTGACCGACGATGATGAAGCCCTTCTCGGCCCGCAGCACATGCAGGCTTTCGGTGCCATAGGCGCAACCGCCGTACTTTTCGACCTGTTCCCAGATCGCTTCCCACACCGCGCGGCCGTAGTCGGCGGGCACGTTGACCTCGTAGCCCAGTTCGCCGGTAAAGCTGACGCGGAACAGCTTCATCTTGACACCGCAAATCCGACCCTCGGCATAGGCCATATGCGACAGCGCCTTTGGCGCGAGATCGACGCCCTCGATCAGCGGCGCAAGCACTTCGCGCGCTTTCGGTCCCTGCACCGCAATCACCGCCCATTGCTCGGTGGTCGAGGTCAGCCAGACCTTGAGGTCGGGCCATTCCGTTTGCAGATAGTCCTCCATCATATGGAGGACGCGCGGCGCGCCGCCGGTGGTGGTGGTGACATGGAAGCGATCCGGCGCGACGCGGGCGATGACGCCGTCGTCAATCACATAGCCGGCTTCGTTCAGCATGATGCCATAGCGGCAGCGCCCTGGTGCCAGCTTCCTCCAGCTGTTGACGTACATGCGTTCCAGAAACTCGGCCGCATCCGGACCGACAACTTCGATTTTGCCCAGCGTCGACGCGTCGAGCATCCCGACGCTTTGGCGAACGGTCCGGCATTCGCGCGCCACCGCCTGATGCATGTCCTCGCCCGGCTTGGGGAAGTAGCGCGCGCGCTTCCAGGTGCCGACGTCTTCGAACACGGCACCCTGCGCCTGGGCCCAACCGTCGATGGGCGTGCGGCGGATCGGATCGAACTGGTCACCGCGCCCGATGCCGGCAAAACTGCCAAAACTGACCGGAGTGTAGGGCATGCGGAACGTGGTCAGCCCCACTGCCGGAACCGGTTTGCCGAGATTGCTAGCGACGATAGCCAGGGCATTTAGATTCGAGGTCTTGCCCTGATCGGTCGCCATGCCGGTGGTGGTGAAGCGTTTGACGTGCTCGATCGAGACCATGCCTTCCTGGTTGGCAAGCAGCAGATCGCGCGCCGAAACGTCGTTCTGGAAATCGACGAACGCTTTGCCGCGGCGCGGATCTCCCGCGAACGGCACCCGCCCGACCATGCCGGTGAGATCGAGCGCCGGCTCAGCCACCGCGGGCGTCACATCGACGGTCGGCGGCGCGCCGAGAGCCGCCAGCGCCGCGTCGGCGCCCGAGCGGATCGCCGCCCTCAACCCGAACTTGCCAGCGCAGGCTCCGGCCGATATCGGCCCCCCGGCGCGGGCGACCGGCAGGAAGGCTTTGGCCTCCTCGCTCCACGCCACTTTGCCACGCGCCTGCGAATGCAGGTGAACCGATGGGGTCCAGCCGCCCGACATCAACAAGGTGTCGCAAGCCAGTTGTCGCGCCATGGCGCCGGTTTGCCCGTTGCGGTCGACGGAACGAATCTCGACAGAGTTGAGCCGAAGCCCGCCGCGGCTGCCGGTCACCGCTGCCCCCACGCTGACCGCAATGTTGCGCGCGCGCAGCGGCGCCGACAGCGCTTCGGCTACATTGCTGCGCAGATCGATCAATTCGACGACATTGCCGCCGGCCTCGGCCAGGGCCAGCGCCGTCGGGTAGGCGCTGTCGCAAGCAGTAAACAGCACGATCCGCCGCCCCGGCATCACGCCCCAGCGCTGCAGGTAGGTTTGCGCCGCGCCGGCAAGCATGATCCCCGGCCGGTCGTTGTCGACGAACACCAGCGGCCGCTCGATCGCACCGGTGGCGACCACGACCCGCCCGGCGCGGACCTGCCACAGCCGTTCGCGCGGCAGAGCCGGATTGCGGCAACGTGCGGCGTCTTCGATGGTTTCGCACAGGCCGACAAAGTCATGCGGAAAATAGCCAAAGGCCTGGGTGCGGGTGAGCAACTGCACGTTGTCGCGCCCGCGCAGCCGCGCCACGACATCGGCCGCCCAATCTCGCGCGGCACGGCCCTCGATCTCGGCCTGCGCTTCCGACAGCAGCCAACCGCCGAATTCTGCCTGTTCGTCGCAAAGGATGACTTGTGCACCGGAATTCGCCGCTGTCTCGGCCGCCGCCAACCCGGCGGCGCCGCCGCCGATCACCAACAGATCGCAATAGGCGAACATCGATGCATAGCGGTCGGGGTCCGGCTCGGTCGGCGGACTGCCCAGTCCCGCGGCGGCGCGAATCGCCGGCTCGAACAGCTGCCGCCAAACCCAGTTGCCGCCCGCAGCTTTCGGACCCATGAAGGTCTTGTAGTAGAAGCCCGCCATGAACAAGGGCGAGAGCCAGTTGTTGATCGCGCCGACATCGAAATCGAGCGACGGCCAACGGTTCTGGCTTTCCGCCACCAGCCCGTCGAACAGTTCGACCTGTGTGGCGCGCAGATTCGGCGTGAAGCCGCCGGTCGGGCCGAACGCGCCAACCAGCGCGTTGGGCTCTTCCGCGCCGGCCGAGACGATGCCGCGCGGGCGGTGATATTTGAACGAGCGCCCGAACAGCCCGACGCCGTTGGCGAGCAGTGCCGACGCCAGCGTGTCGCCCTGATGCCCGACATAGTCGCGCCCATCGAAGCGGAAGCGGACCGTCCTTTCGCGCTTGAGCGCGCTGCCGCCGCTGATGCGATAGGACGCGCTCACGCCTCGCGCTCCCGCAGCATCCGTTCGATATCGGGTTTAGGTTCGCCGGCCTTGTAGGTCAGCAGAATGCGGTCGTCGACGCTGTGGCGGACGGCGTTGAAAAACCGTCCGCAGCCATGCACATGCCGCCAGCGTTCCGCATGCCAGCCTTTGGGATTGTCGCGGGTATAGAGGAAATCGGCCCATTGCCGGTCGTCAACCCTGTCCGGTTCGTCCGGTCGGGCGATATGCGCCTCGCCGGCATTGCGGAACTCGATTTCCGGGCGGTCTTCTTCACAATAGGGGCAACGGATATTCAGCATCTGCCCCTCAATGCGCCACGCCGGCTGCGGCCGCTTCGTCGATCAGTCGCCCGGTGCGAAACCGTTCCATCGAGAATGGCGCGGCGATGGGGTGAGGCACGCCCTTGGCGATCGTCGCGGCAAATACTTCGCCCGAGCCCGGCGTCGCCTTGAACCCGCCGGTGCCCCAGCCGCAATTCACGAACAGGCCAGGTACCGGGGTCAGGCCGACGATCGGCGAGCGGTCGACGGTAACGTCGACGATCCCGCCCCAATTGCGCAACATCCGCATCCGACGGAAGGCCGGAAACAGGTCCGAGATCGCTTCGAGCGTATGAGTCGAAATATGGAGCGCGCCGGTTTGGGCATAGGAGAGATACTGATCGGTGCCGGAGCCGATCACCAACTCGCCCTTGTCCGATTGCGAGATATAGGCATGGACGCCGTTCGACATCACGACACAGGGCAGAACCGGCTTGACCGGCTCCGACACCAACGCCTGCAACGTGTAGCTTTCGAGCGGCATACGAACGTCGGCCATCGCCATGACGTGGCTGGTATGGCCGGCGGCGACCACGCCGATCTTCGGTGCAGCGATGGCGCCGCGCGTGGTCTCGACCCCCGTCACCGCGCCGTCCGGCCCGCGACGGATGGCCGTCACTTCGCAATTTTGGATGATGTCGACACCCAGCCGGTCGGCGGCGCGGGCGAACCCCCAGGCGACCGCATCGTGGCGCGCGGTACCGCCGCGGCGTTGCAGCGACGCGCCGAGCACCGGATAGCGCAGGCTAGGCGAGATATTGAGCGGTGGACAAAATTCCTTGGTCTGCGCGGGGGTCAGCCATTCGTTGTCGATGCCGGACAAGCGATTGGCGTGGACGTGACGCTTGACGATCTGAATGTCGTGGACCGAATGGGCCAACGTCAGAACGCCGCGAGCGGAATACATCACGTTGTAATTCAGTTCGTGCGACAGATCCTGCCACAGCTTCATGGCATGTTCGTAGATGCCTTGCGATTCCTGCCACAGATAGTTCGAGCGGACGATGGTGGTGTTGCGCCCGGTATTGCCGCCGCCGAGCCAGCCTTTTTCCAGCACCGCCACCCGGTTCACGCCATAGCGGCTGGCGAGATAATAGGCGGTGGCAAGCCCATGCCCGCCGGCGCCGACGACGATGGCCTCGTAGGACGGCTTGGGCGCCGGATCGCGCCATTGCGCCGGCCAGCCGGTTTGCCCCGACAGGCTGCCGCGCAGCAAATTGCCGATATGATAGCGCACCGACGAAACCCACCTCGCTCCGCCCCGACCGCGATCCGCCGCAGCCGGCGCGTCGGCACTAAAGCATGGGCCGGAGCGCTTCACCAAGGGCGCGATGCGCCATGATTTTGCCTCTTTGCGTCATGCCGGCGACGGCGTTTCGGGCGAAAACAATTGCGATAGCGCCGACGCATGGCTGCAAGTGCATGGTGCGGTTCGAGCCGCCCCGGCATTGCCGGAGGCTCCAACTCCAGCGTAGGTGGCGCTATGCTGAGCAAGGCGACGGGGCCGAATCATTGCCGCGACGCCGCGCCGGCCCGATACGAGTCGACCAAGCATGAGCACGCCCGCCAAGATCCTCTTCATCCACCAGAACTTCCCCGGCCAATACCGCCATCTGGCAGCCGCGCTGGCCGCGCGCGGGCACGAGGTCCGCGCACTGTCGATCCGCGACAACCCCGCGCTTCCCGGCGTGACCCGCCACCTCTATGCGCCCGTGCGCGGCACGACGCTTGCCGAGCACCCCTGGGCGCAGGACT
>VGDO01000091.1 GCA_016869645.1 Alphaproteobacteria bacterium | reverse complement strand
TTCGCCGCCAACATTCTGCGCCACAACGGCGTCGACAACGTCACCGACGCCCGCTATCGCCTCGCCATCGGCGGACTCAACGCCATCCGTTCACTGCGCTTCATGTGATGAGCGTTGAACAGCCCTGGGCGGCGAGCGCCACCCAATAGCCGCCCGAGGCGGCGACATCCTCGGCGAAGGCCAGCACCGGCACCTTCTTTTCCTCCGCCAGCGCACGGATGCGCCGGTGGATGAGGGACGACTGCACGGGCGAACCGCCCGGCGAGTTGATCGCGAGTGCCACCGCCTTGAGGCCGCGCAAATTGAAGGCACGCTCGATGGCGCCCGCCTGCCCGGCCAGATTCAGGCCGGTGCGCAACGGACCCAATCCGCCGATCATGCCGGTCATGCGCAGGACCGCGACGACCGGGCCGCGCCGCCCCGGTAACACCCCGCCAATGCTCGAGAGGATATCCAATGCACTCACTCGCCGCGCTTTTTCACAGTGTCGAACGCCGGCCTATGGACAAAGATAGCAGGGCTACTCAATGGAATTTGTTATTTTCTCTTAGGTTGTCCGTGCCGGCTGTGGCATTGTGCACCCTGCTAGCAACTCTTCGCTCGCACACCCCCCACTAACGGCATGGGTGATAAGCCCAAGTAACGGGGCTGGGGAGGCATGTGTGTCAGGCCGTTGCATCATCGTCGACGATAGCCAGGTTTCGGCCATGGTCGCCTGGGGCTGCGCCAAGGCGGCCGGCCTTGAAACGCGCGTCGCGCATTCTTGCGCCGAGTTTCGCACGATCTATCCGGAATTCTTGCCCGACATCGTGATCTCCGACATCGTCATGCCCGACGAAGACGGGCTGGACGTGCTGCGCTTTCTCTGGTCGGTCGAGGCCAAGGCGAGGATCATTCTGGTCAGCGCCAACGAGCCGAAATACCTCGAGCTCGCCCAGCGGCTCGGAGAAAGCCACGGTTTGACCATCGCGGCGACGTTTCAAAAGCCGTTCGACCTCGACATCGTGCGCAACACGCTGCAATCGGTCACGGACTGAAGCCCGCGATGCGCACCTGGCTGACAAGCCCCTGCGCATCTCAGATCGTCGAACCAGCTCTCGTTCAATCCGGCAGCGCCATGCCGGCGCGCAGAATGCGCTCCGTCTCGGGCGTGTAGCGTCCATCGGATTCGTGCAGAACCAATGCCGCCAGCATGCGCCGGGCGGGCGGGCGGCGCGGCCGAAAGCGCACGATAACGCGCTTCGGTGCGGCGCCAGCCTTGGGATGGAGGGCCAATACATCCATCGCTCCAGGCTCCGCGGCGAGGCAGGTTTCGATCTCGTGCAGCCGGTCCGGGCTGTGAATGAGGGTGACGCAGCCGCCCGGCCGCAGGAAGCCAAAGCAGGCGGCAAGCCAGTGCGCGAGTGTAGCTGCGCCCTCGACGGTCGCCGTCGCCTTCGACCGGATGGGTGACGGATCGGCGCCGGCGGCGGCACGAAAGGGTGGATTGGCCATGACATGGTCGAACCTCATGGCCGTCAAAGCCGCGGGCGGCGCCATGAGGTCGCCTGCATGAACGGTGAAGCGCTCGGCAATGCGGTTGAGGACCGCGTTGCGCCGCGCGAGCTCCACCAGCTCAGGCTGAATTTCCAGTCCCACCAGCGTGACATCGGCGACGCGGCGCGCCAGGCACAAGGCGGCGGCACCCACGCCGCAGCCGAGATCGAGCACCGTGTCGCCGGCATGCGCCGGAACGGCGGCGGCGAGCATCACCGGATCGATCGCGACACGATAGCCCCGGCGCGGCTGCAACAGGCGCACGCCGCCGCCCAGCAACCCGTCGAGCGTGAAGTCGTCGCCCGGCGCCGCGTCAGGAACCGTCCCACCCCCGGATTCGCCTGCGGAACTCGGCGCAATCATGCTGAGGGCCCGGTCGAAACTATTGCTTCACCAGCCTCGAACAACAATGAGCGGGCGCGCGCATAGTCCGTTTCGGCGACCATGAGGCGGCGGGGGATGGCCGAAATGCTGCCTTCCACGATGCTCGTATGCATGTCCAGGATCACCGCTTCGATGCCGGAATCGGCGAGCAGCGCCGTCAGCCAGGACAGGCGCACGGCGTCATTGGTGCGCAGCAGCTCCCTCACCCCGGATGCGCCTCCCTGCCGCGCTGCGGATCCAACCGTCTGCACCGGCCGCCGGGGATCCACGTCAATCGCGCGGCTGCGTTCACCGCCCTCTTGACCGGACCCGCTGACAACCTATGCTCGCATCATAATAAAGTTAGCATGTATGGCGTCGTCCGGGGGAGTGCGTCGCGTGGCAGTTGTCGTCAGTCTGGGTAGCGAGCGGCGCGAGAAGCCGCGGGCGAGCATGGATCGGCTGGTCCAGCTGGTCGCTGCCGATCTGCAGCGCGTCAATGAGATCATCATCGCGCGCATGCAAAGCCCGGTCGCGCTGATCCCGCAGCTGGCCGGCCACCTGATCGCGGCGGGCGGCAAGCGGCTCAGACCCATGCTGACGCTCGCCGCCGCGCGGATGTGCGGCTATCGCGGCGACAGCCATCTCAAGCTGTCGGCCTGCGTCGAGTTCATCCACACCGCGACCCTGCTGCACGACGACGTCGTCGATGAAAGCGATCTCCGCCGCGGCATGGCAAGCGCCAATGCGGTGTGGGGCAACAAGCCGAGCGTGCTGGTCGGCGATTTCCTGTTCAGCCGTGCCTTCCAGCTCATGGTCGAGGAGGGCTCGCTGCCCGTGCTGGCGATCCTGTCGAACGCTTCGGCGGTGATCGCCGAGGGCGAGGTCCAGCAACTCGTCACCAGCAACGACACCGAGACCGGCGAAACCGCCTATCTCGACGTGATCCGCGCCAAGACGGCGCAGCTCTTCGCGGCGGCAGCCCGCATCGGCGCGGTCGTCGCCGGGCGGCCGCGCGTCGAGGAAGAGGCGCTCGATGGCTACGGGCTCAACCTGGGCATCGCCTTCCAGCTGGTCGACGATGTGCTCGACTATTCCGCGCGCCAGGCCGATCTCGGCAAGACGGTCGGCGACGATTTCCGCGAGGGCAAGATCACACTGCCGGTCATCCTCGCGTTCCGGCGCGGCGACGAGGAGGAGCGCCGCTTCTGGCGCCGCACGCTGGAGCAGCTCGAGCAGAATCCAGGTGACCTTGCCCACGCCCAAGCGCTGATGGAGCGCCACGGTGCGCTGAGAGATGCGCTGGAGCGCGCGCGGCACTACGGCGCCATCGCCCGCGACGCGCTCGGCATCTTTCCCGACAGCGAGGCCAAGCGCGCGCTGATCGAGGCGGTCGATTTCTGCATCGAACGCGCCTACTAGGGCGCGTTCGTCTCTCATTGAAGCAGCGCTTCAATGAGAGACGTGAATCGCCCCCTGACTTCCATAGGAAAGACCGTGATTGACGCCCGAAACTGGACCGCATAGCGATTCTGTGTGGGGCGATCACGATTCAGGAGAGAGCCGGCGTTGGCGCGCCATGCTCGCAGGCCCGACGCTCGGCTGCCGTGCGCTTGCAGGAGCCGGCCGATGAGGTTATAAGCTGCGCCAGGGTCGGAGTGTAGCTCAGACTGGTAGAGCACTGCTTTCGGGAGGCAGGGGCCGGAGGTTCAAATCCTCTCACTCCGACCAGTTCTTTCCCCAATCCGCACGCACATCGCAGGTCGTCGCGACATCACGTCGCCCCGATGCTGCTGAACACGCGGCACCACGCGCATGACAAAGCCGCGCGCAGCCGCCCGAACCCCGGGCGGCGACACGCTGCGCGTTGGCTGGCCCAGCTATTGGGTCTTGACGTAGTTTTCGTGCTGCTGGTTGTTCAGCTGCTGGGTGATCGGCATCTCCACGGCGTCGGCCTTCGGATCGCGCCGCCCGTACCAGGAGACCCCGGTCGTGTTCTCGACCGATGCCGACTTCGCCGATTTGGCTTTCGTCCTGGAATCCGTCGAGGCACCCGACTGGAGCGCACGCGAGGTGGTCGCCGAGCCCGTGCCGGGCTTCATCCGCAGGGTCGAATCGGATTGAGTGCTCATTTGAGCCTTGGGCGCCGCCGCCTTGTTGGTCTGACTGTAGGTCTGACCATAGGCCGGCAACGCAATCAGGGTGACTATGCAGCAAAGACGCGCGAGCATCGCGAAGCTCCTGTGACAAAGGTGGTTCCCCGAAACCAATTCCGGGGACCGCCCCGGAGTTCCGCATTCGTCGAAATTAGTTTGTGCAACCTGTCATGCCGCCCGGCGGGACCCGGGGACATTGCACGAGCGTTCACGTGGCAAGCATCAGGTGAGGCAAGGGCCGCTGGGACCCTTGCTCCCCTGCTCGATTCTGGCGGTCCCGCAGATCCTGCCGCCAGGCGGACTGACGCTACTCGCGACCGTCTGGGCGATCGTCGCTGCCGGAACCGATCGGTGCCGCGAGACGGGTGGCGGCTCCGGACTGCGGCGACAGCGCCGCATCGGTCGATGGGAAGGCAGCCGACTGCTGCTGCATCGCGCGGGCATGCTCGCGATTGTTCAACTCAGCCGTGATGCGTCGCTCCTGCGCATTCGTCGCCCTCTTTCCCATCTTCCTCTGGGAGACCTTGCCGGTCTGGGCGGTCTTTGCCTTCATGCCCGATTTGGTTGTGACCTGATTGGACGCCTGGGGCGCGGTCACCTGGCCGGTCGTCTGGCTTTGCGACGTGGCGCTCATCAGCTTCTGCTGCTGGGTACCGGCGGCGTAGCTCGGTTGGGCAATCGCTGCCAACGCGACGACGCTGACCGCGCACAAGAGACGGGCAAACATGCGGGTTCTCCTTGCAAGTTGCGATACCGGAAAAACCCCGCCGGCAGCCCGATGGTTCCCGCACGTCATCTCGATTTGCCGGCGTGACGAACGCGGCCCGACCAGGCGCGCAAGCCCTCGTCAACCAACGAAATCTGCGGCACGTCGTTCCACGGCGCATGAACTTTCGTCGATGCCGGGTCTGAGCTAGTTTTGGTTCATGGGCACCGAGCGGCAATCGACGACTGGCGAGGCGGCGCATCGGGTCGACGACGAGATCCTCCGGCTGCGCGCCGTCGTCACCGAATGCGAGCCGGGGCACATGCGGCGGCACCAGGCGCTCAACCGCATCTACCTGCTGCGACGACAACGAGGCGAAGATCCGCCAGACGCGATCTATGATTGCCGGCGCGTGGTCAGGCGCTGGCGGATCCGCAACGAGCTGGCCGTCAATGCGGGTCTGCTCGATTATCTGCACTCGATCGGATTCGTCGGCGACGGCAAGGATTCGATCCGGCCCGACGAGCGCATGATCATCAACTATGGCGATCTCGACCATGGTGCACCCGCCATGGTCCCGCTGGTCACGGCCATCGACGCTGCGGTGCGTGCCTATCGCCGCACGCTGGATGACAGCCTGGCCGACCAGCTCGGCGTGTCGGCGCTCGACCGCTTCGGTCTGCGTTCCTTCGCCGCGGCCACTCGCCGCGCCGGATTTCACTACCCCCACCTGCATGGTGGCGCCATCCTGGTCGTCAGCTACTACGTCCGCGTGCCGCAGACCGCGGACGGCACGGCGGCCCGTCTCTACTTCGGCTTCGGCGAGAACAAGCTGATGGACAGTCGCACCTGGGTGGTTCCCGAGGAAGGCAACATCTTCGTATTTCCCGGTCACGTCATGCACCAGACCTCGGCACCCGGCACCGACGAAGCGCGCATCAACGTCGGCTTCGACGTCATTGCGCGCGAGCCGGCATGAGCCGTCAGCCTCTCGGCGGGCCAGCCGCGCGAAGGTGATGACGCTGCCTGGCGGGGAAATCGGTCACACGGTCTTCGTAGACCTGTCAGCGAAGCCGGGCGGTCAACCTTCGCCCGGGCGAGCCACGTGCACGGCTCGCCAGAGCGCTCTGCCGGTCGATCCTTCAACCAGGAAGAAAATGCCGACGCGGGCTCCAAGAATCATGCCGGCAATGGCGAGCGGCGCGGCGAAGGCGAGCAGAGATGCGGCCGTCAGCCCCTGCCCGATCGTGCAGCCGCCGGCGATGACGCCGCCCAAACCCATGAGTACCGCGCCGAGTAGATGCCGGCGCATCTCGCGCTGGTCGTCGAACGCCTCCCAACGGAACTCGTGGGCGCGCCACGCGGCCAAGGCAGCGCCGAGCACGACCCCGAGAACTGCCGCGACGCCGAAATCGGCGAGACCGACCTGTCCGAGCAACGCGCCGTAGATGGCACGGGCGACAGGCGCCACGAAGTTCAGGCTTTGCACCCGAGCCGCCTGGTCGAGCGGGTCGGACAGCACCGCGGTCGCCAGCCACCCGGCGACGACCGACAGGCCGAGAATCGCGCCCGCCGCAACCAGCCGACGCGAGCGACGCAGCCGCTTGTCGGTCAACGCCCAAGCGAGCAGGCCAAGACCGATCGCCGCGCCGAGCGCAACGCGCGTGTCGAACGGCAGGGCCAGACTGATGAGCGACGGAAGGTCGCCCTGCTGCAGGCTCGGCAGCCGCAGCGCCGTGCCATCGAGAACGTCCACGCGAATCGCGGCAATGACGCCGCGGATCGTCGCGTACGCCACCAAGCCAAACACGATCAGGACCACCAGGCTGCGCAGATCGCCCCCGGCGAGGCGCACCAGCGATCCGAAGGCGCAGGTTCCGACCAGCGCCATGCCGACGCCGAACAGAAATCCCCCCAGTGTCGCCGCCAGCCAGGGAAGAGCAGTGGGGACATAAGGTGTCACGCGCGGATCGACCAGGCCGAACACGACTTGGGCCTGGGTGCCGATCAGCGCGATGGCCAGGGCGAGCGCGAAAGTCTTGAGACGGCGGGTGTCGCCGCCGATCGTGGCGTCCTCGATGGCGGCAAAGGTACAGAGTTTCGCATGGCGCGCCGCGAAACCGAGGACCGCGCCGATCACGACGCCGGCGAGCCCGACCGAGTAGCCTGGCAATCCCTCCACCGCGATCCAATCTCCGCGCCTGCGCGGTCCCGCTGGGAGCGCGCGTCGCCCCGCGGCGACGTCAGCTCTCGCGCGTACGCTTCTTTTTGCAGAAGATGTTGTAGACGACCGAAATCACCTCGCGCACGTCGTCGTTGGCGAGGCTGTAATAGATGTTCTTGCCGTCGCGCCGCGTCGTCACCAGGTCGTCGTAGCGCAGCCGCGCAAGCTGCTGCGACACGGTGGGCTGGTTGAGCGACAGGATCTCCTCGATCTCACGCACCGACCTCTCGCGCTCCGCCAGCAAGCAAAGCACCAGCAGACGGCTCTCGTGCGACAGCGCCTTGAGGAAGTCGCTGGCCTTGCGCGCATTGCCCATGATCTCCCGCAGCTCGGGCGAATGCTCTTGCGATTCGCGCAGCTCGTTCTCGATGGAGCGGGGAAGTATGGCCGGCATCTCGTGCATCTCGTTCATGGGGGACGCGGGCGCCGGCACACGCGGGCGCCGGCTGCCACATTTGCATTCACGCTTTTATATACGATAATATGTTTACACGTCATCCCCGTCCCGTCGTCTGCGGAAACCTGTGCGCATGAAGTACGGTCATGCAAAGGCATGGCGGCTTGGCCGCCGCGCAGTTCTGGCCGGTCTGTGCTCCCTGGCGGCTGGGCTGCGGCATGCGCCCGCGCGTGCTGCCGCGCGGCTCGGTGACGACGGTCTTTACTACATGGATTGGTATGTCGCGAGCCTGCTTGAGCTCGCCGATGACCTTGCCGACGCCGCCACGCGCGGCAAGCGCTTGGCCGTGCTCTGGGGCCTCCGGGGCTGCCCGGCGTGTCGGCGGATGCACGAGGTACACTTGGCCGATCCGACGATCGCGGGCTACATCCGCGACCATTTCGACATCGTCCATCTCGACATCGTGGGGTCGCGCGAGGTGACCGATTTCGACGGCACCCGGCTGCCGGAGAAAGAGCTTGCCCGGCGCTACGGCGTGCGCGCGACGCCGACCATCCAGTTCTTCCCGGAAAGCATCGAGGCCATCGCGGGCCGTCCGCCGGCCGGCCGCGAGGTGGCACGCTTGGCCACGCTGCCCGAGCCGGCGGTGTTCCTCGCCATGTTCCGCTACGTGCACGCCAAGGGCTACACGACCGAGCCCTTCGAGGCCTGGCTCAAGCGTCAAGCCTGACCCACGCGCGCGTCTGGCACGGCCGCCACTCCCGGCAGCGTCGGCGTCAATCTCCGGCTATTTGTTGACCGGGCTGTCCGGACTCATCAACAGCGCGACGATGTCCTTGATCTGGTCGATGGTCAGGACCTTGTTCGATCCGAAGCGCGGCATGAGCGAGCACGCCAGTGCGACATGAGGGTCATAGATCTTCTCGTAGACCGTCTTGGCATCCTCCGCCTTGAAGTCGCGCAGCTTGCCGTACTCCAGGAGGCTCGGGCCGACGGTGCCATAGCTCAGCTCCTGCCGGGTCAACTGGTGGCAGGCGTAGCAGTTTCCGCCGTTGGCGCGGGTCGGCGGATAGTCGGAAAACCGCAGGCCGTAGCCCGACTGCGCCAGGGCCTCGCCCTTGCGCCAATCGCCGAGGAACTTGCCGTCGGGCGGGTACTGGATCGTTGCGGCTTCGCTCTTCTGGATCGCCTCGGCGATCGCCGGCGGCGGATTGTTGGCGTGGGCCGTGCAGTCCTTCATCGTCGCGTCCGGCAACAGGCGGGACTTGAAGTCCTCCGGCGCATTCGGGAAGGCGGACTTGATCACCGCATCGATACGGTCGGGACTGATCGTCGATGTCTGGGCCCACGCCGGCAGGGCGGCCAGCAGGGCGAAGGCGGCGAGGCTGACGAGCGTCGAGCGCATGGGATGTCCTCCGTGACTAGCGCTTCAGACCAGGCGCGGAGATCGGACCTCCTTGCGCCTGCTTGACGAGGTACGCCACCAGGGCGACGCTCGCCTCCGATCCGAACTCCAGCTCCGGCATCCGCATCTGCCAATAACAGTCGTAGAGGCGGTGCTGCATGGTCATGACGTGGCTCGCGGAGACGCGATAACCCGGCCATTCCCCGACCACCTTGCGCGCCGCTTCCGGCTGGGCCAGGACGGGCAGCCCTTGGAGCCTGATGCGGCGACCCTCTTCGGCATGGCAGGTCGCGCACGCGAAGTCGAACGGACCCGAGCGCCGAACGAACAGCGCTTCGCCCAGAGCGGCCATCTCCTTCTCCTTGGGACCCAGCGGCGCAGCGAACGCCAGCCCGTTCGACTTGCTCGCGATAAACGTGGCGATCGCGCCGATCTCCTTGACCGGCTGCCCGCCGGCGGGATGCGGCTTGGTCGTGAGCTGCTCGCGCGAGAATCCCTGGAGAGTCGCCATGCACCACAACACGCGAGTCTCGACATCCATGACCCGATCGGCATCGGCGAAATAGCGCGGCAGTTCCGCGAATGCGCCGTCGACCCGGCCGGGCCCCTTGCCCAGGTCGCACGCTTCGAGCGAGACATTCTTGGGTCCGCGCGGCGTCATCCACAGCGTCTCGCCGCGATCTGCGTCGAGAAACCCGGGATTGCTCCACGGATCCTCTTTGAGCATCTGCCGATACTTCTCCAGTCCCTTCTCGGTCTCGTCCTGGGCCGGTGCCGCAAATGGCAGAATCAAGGCGATGCAGGCAGCCGCCAGCAGCATTCGTCGTGGCTTCACGGGCATGTCCTCCCCAAATTGTCGCTTGCCGCGCTCCGTCGTCATCGGCTTGCGGCGTGCACCGCGCTCGCCCGAGCAGTGAAGCGTGCGTACGCTACGCACGCGGGCCGGCCGCCGCCCAGTTCGAGAATGTGCGGATGTCGTCGCGCCATCACCTCCCCGTCGTTTCGCCGCGATCAGGACATGGCAGTCGCGGCGACGAATGTCCTTTACATCTACATAATTTCATATAAGAATTTTTGCAACTATGAAATGGCTGTCGCGGCCGACCGGCCGACGACAAGCGGCCAATTTCGGAGGAGACCGGATGTTCACCGCCACTCAGCATAAACAGACGACGAGCCGCCGGACCGTGGTCATCGCGAGTGCCGCCGCCGCGTTGGCGGCGTTGCTGCCGCGCCTATCGAGCGCGGACCCCGCGGCCGTCACCGCGGCGCTGAAGAAGCTGTACGGCGACAAGCCCATGACCGAGGGCCGCATCAAGCTGGACGTGCCGCCGATTGCGGAGAACGGCCTGGTCGTGCCGCTCAACGTCGAGGTCGAAAGCCCGATGTCGGAGACCGACTACGTCACGACTGTGCACGTCTTTGCCGACGGCAATCCCCTGCCCGGCGTGGTCAGCTATCATTTCCAGCCAGGCGGCAAGGCGTCGGCGGGAACGCGCGTACGTCTGGCGCAGACACAGAACGTGGTCTGCGTGGCGGAGATGTCCAACGGCCAAGTCTACATGGCAAAAGCCAACGTCAAGGTCACCATCGGCGGCTGCGGCGGCTGAGTCGCCCGGCGAATCGGCGCAAGGGAAGGAAACCACCATGAGCACCCAGGTCAAACCGCGCATTCGCATTCCCGCCACTGCGGCCAAGGGCGAGCTGATCGAGATCAAGACTCTCATGTCGCACGCGATGGAAACCGGCCAGCGCAAAGACGCCGCCGGCAAGACGATCCCGCGCAAGATCATCAACAAATTCACCGCGGCGTTCAACGGCAAGACCTTTTTCGAGGCCGACTGGCATCCCGCGATCTCGGCAAATCCGTACCAGTCGTTCTACTTCAAGGCGCAGGAGTCCGGCGAATTCACCTTCACGTGGAAGGACGACGACGGTTCCGTCTACACGGCCACCAGCAATCTGACGGTCGGCTAAAGGCCGCATTGCGGCGCCGGGTCGCCCGGCGCACCGACTCCAGGCCTGACCGGCCATGGATCACGACCCCGGAAAGGGGTGGATTTGATCATGATCTCACGGCGACAGTTCCTCGAGGCTGCGCTTGCGGCGGCAGTGATCACCAAGACGGCCGGCCTCGGCCCACTGGGACGCGCCGCCGCCCAGCAACGCCTGACTCAGCGCGAACTGCTAGCCTTCGATCCGCTCGGCACCGTCACTTTGCTGCACGTGACCGATATTCATGCCCAGCTCATACCGCTGCATTTTCGCGAGCCGGAGGTCAACCTCGGCGTCGGCGAGGTCAAGGGCCTGCCACCCCACCTGACGGGTGTGGCTCTGCGTGAACGCTTCGGCATTTCGTCCGGCTCGGCCGAAGCTCACGCGCTGACGAGCGACGATTTCAGCGCGCTGGCGAAGGCCTACGGCCGCATGGGTGGCATCGACCGCATCGCCACCGTGGTCGAGGCCGTCCGTGCCGAGCGGGGCACCGACCGCGTCCTGCTGCTCGATGGCGGCGACACCTGGCAGGGCAGCTGGACGTCGCTCCAGACCAAGGGGCAGGACATGATCGACATCATGTCCCTGCTGCGCGTCGATGCCATGGTCGGCCACTGGGAATTCACGTACGGGATCGAGCGCGTCAAGCAGGCGGTGCAGCGGTTGCCGTTTGCATTTCTCGCCCAGAACGTGCGCGACGCCGAGTGGCAGGAGGCGGTGTTTCCGGCGCGCCAGATGTTCGAGCGCGGCGGCGTGAAGATCGCCGTCATCGGCCAGGCTTTTCCCTACACACCTGTGGCCAATCCGCGCTGGATGGTCGAGCAGTGGGAGTTCGGCATCCGCGACGAGGAGATGCAGAAGCAGGTCGACGCAGCGCGCGCAGAGGGTGCCGAGCTCGTCGTCGTCCTGTCGCACAACGGCTTCGACGTCGACCGCAAGATGGCGGGCCGGGTGCGCGGCGTCGACGTGATCCTGACCGGACACACCCATGACGCAATTCCCGACGCGGTCAAGGTCGGCAACACCCTGCTGATCGCTTCCGGCTCGCACGGCAAGTTCGTCTCCCGTCTCGACATCGCGATCGCCGGCGGCAAGCTGTCCGACTACCGCTACCGGCTCATCCCGATTTTCTCCGATGCGATCGCGCCGCAGCCGACCGTTTCCGCGGCGGTCGCCGCCGCCCGCGCGCCATGGGCCGCCGACCTCGCGCGCGAGCTCGGTCACACGCAGTCCCTGCTTTACCGGCGCGGCAACTTCAACGGAACCTTCGACGACCTGATCTGCGATGCGATGCTGGCCGAGCGCGACGCCGAGATCGCGCTGTCGCCGGGTTTCCGCTGGGGCGGCTCGCTACTGCCCGGCCAGCCGATCACCTTCGAGGCGCTGACCAACGCCACTGCCATGACCTACCCGACCTGCTACCGCACGACCATGTCGGGCACGCAGCTCAAGGAGATCATGGAGGACGTCGCCGACAACCTGTTCCATCCCGATCCGTACTACCAGCAGGGCGGCGACATGGTGCGCGTCGGCGGCATGGGCTACACGATCGACGTTTCGAAGCCGATCGGCCAGCGCATCTCCGACATGGTTCTCCTGAAGACCGGAGCGCCGATCGATCCAGCGCGCCGCTACGCCGTCAGCGGTTGGGCAAGCGTCGCGCCCGAGCCCCAGGGGCCGCCGATCTGGCAGGTCGTCGAGCAGCATCTCGCTCGCGTCAAGACGGTGAACATCGCACCCAACACGGCAGTGAAAGTGAAGGGAACCTAGCGCGGCGGCCGCGCCCCGGTTCGGGAGTTGACGCATGGACAACGGCACAACTCGGAGTCAACGGTTCGGCCGTCGACGCTTCCTCGGCGCCGCCGGCGCCGGAACGGCGGCGCTCCTCGCCGCCTCGGCGGCGCGGTCGGCCACGCCCGACCCGGCGATCACCGAAGTTCAGGACTGGGCGCGCGGGTTGGGCGATGGCGTCGCCACCCGGCCCTATGGCATGCCGTCGGAGTTCGAGAAGCATGTCGTGCGCCGGGACGTGGAATGGCTGACGGCAAGCCGCCAGTCCTCGGTCAGCTTCACGCCGCTGCACAGCCTCGACGGCGTCATTACCCCGTCGGGGCTGTGCTTCGAGCGGCACCATGCCGGCATCGCCGATATCGATCCAGCCAAGCATCGGCTGATGATCAACGGCCTCGTCGACCGGCAAATGGTCTACACGCTGGACGACCTCAAGCGCTTCCCCGGCCGCGTCGGCCGCATCCACTTCCTCGAATGCGCCGCCAACACCGGCATGGAATGGCGCGGCGCACAGCTCAACGGCTGCCAGTTCACGCACGGCATGGTGCACAACGTGGCGTACACGGGCATTCCGTTGCGCATGCTCCTCGATCACTGTGGCGTGCGAACCAACGGCCGATGGCTGCTCGCCGAAGGCGGCGACGCGGCCGCAATGACCCGCTCGCTGCCGCTCGACAAGGCGATGAAGGACTGCCTGGTGGCATGGGCCATGAACGGCGAGGCGCTGCGTCCCGAGCAGGGCTACCCCCTGCGCCTAGTGGTGCCCGGCTGGGAAGGCAACATGTGGGTGAAGTGGCTGCGTCGAATCGAGGTCGGCGATCAACCCTGGCACCACCGCGAGGAGACCTCGAAATACACCGATCTCCTGGCGGACGGCCGGGCGCGCCGCTTCACCTGGATCATGGACGCCAAGTCGGTCGTGGCCAATCCCAGCCCGCAAGCGCCGCTGCGCCACAGGGGGCCGAACGTGCTGAGCGGACTCGCCTGGTCGGGCCGTGATGCGATCCGCCGAGTCGATGTCTCGTTGGACGGCGGTCGCAACTGGCGCACCGCGCGCATCGACGAGCCCGTATTGTCGCCGTCTTTCGTGCGCTTCTATGCCGAGTTCGACTGGAACGGCAGCGAACTGCTCGTGCAGTCACGCGCCATCGACGCGACGGGCTATGTGCAGCCGACCAAGCACGAGCTGCGCCGCTTCCGCGGTACGAATTCCATCTATCACAACAACGGCATCCAGACCTGGCTGGTGCGACCCAACGGCGAGACCGAGAATGTCGAGATTTCCTAGACTTGCGCTGATCATCAGTGTGCTCGTGCTGGGGTCGGCGGCGCACGGCGATTCCGCCTCGGCGGAGCCGGCGATCGCGCTTGGCCGCGCAGCGCTGCCTGAGGAGATCGCCGCGTGGGACATCGACGTTCGGCCGGACGGCGTCGGTCTTCCGTCAGGCAAGGGTTCGGTCAAGCAGGGCGAGGAGCTCTTTCTGCAGCAATGCGCGGCCTGCCATGGCGAGTTCGGCGAAGGGGCCGGACGCTGGCCGGCTGTCGCTGGTGGGCGCGGGTCTCTCACCGACGACAATCCCGGCAAGGCCATCGGCGCCTACTGGCCCTACGTTTCGACGATATTCGACTATGTGCGGCGGTCTATGCCGTTCGGCAACGCGCAGTCGCTGACCTCCGACGAGGTCTACGCCGTCACCGCTTTTCTGCTCTTCATCAATGATGTGGTCGGCGACGACTTCGTGCTGAGTCCCGAGACGTTCACCAGCGTCCGCCTGCCGAACGCGAACGGATTCTACGAGGACGACCGAGAAATCACCGAGCGCGCGCTGTGGAACCGCGAGCCGTGCATGATCAACTGCAAGTCCGAGGTGATGATACTCAATCGCGCGCGGGTGCTTGACGTCACGCCCGAGGACGCCAAAGGCGCGGGCAGCGTCGACTAGCCGCAAAGGCACCGGCGCCAGCGCGCGACCAATCGGACAAGGACAAACCAGGGAGGACAGCCATGCCACGATTCGATCGCCGCACCATCCTGACCTCGCTCGCCGCAGCCGGCGCCGCCGGCGTGGCGGCCCGCGCCGCGGCCGGTCCCGTTGCCGTCAAGCCGGCGGACATCGCCAAGGAGGCCGAGGTCGCCTGCCTCTATCATTGCGACTTCGGAGAGCCGGCGCGCTTCGCGCAGATGCTCAACAACATTTCCAACCACTACGCCGTCTACGGCTCCAATACTTTCGACATCCAACTCGCCATGGTCGTTCATTCCGTGGGCGTGAAATTCTTCCTCGACCGCCTCGACGGCACGCCGTGGCAATCCGAGCAGATCGCGCCCGAGCTTTTCGAGCGCATGGGCAGCCTCGCCAAGAACGGCTTGGTCGCCTATCTCTGCGAGATCACTTTCCAACGGCTGAAGCTGAATCGCGACACCGTGCGCGCGGCCGAGTTCATCCGCTTCGTGCCGTCGGGTGTGGCCGCCGTCGCGGTGCTGCAGTCGAAGGGCTTCGCCTATCTGAAGGTCGGATGAGCTAGCCGGAACCTGCGCCTAGCACTGCGTCACCGACGAAGGGGTTGCTCTCGCGCTCCGCGCCGAAGGTGGAGAGCGGACCGTGGCCGGGCACGAAGGTGACGTCGCTGCCCAATGGCCACAGCTTGCCGCGGATCGACTGGATGAGATCGGCGTGATTGCCGCGCGGAAAATCAGTGCGCCCGATCGAGCCGCGAAAAAGCACGTCGCCGACGAAGGCGAGCCGCATGCCCGCGTGAAAGAACACGATGTGGCCCGGCGTGTGGCCCGGGCAGTGCAGCACCGACATGCGCTCCTCGCCGACCGTCACCTCGTCGCCGTCCCCGAGCCAGCGGCCCGGCGTCGATGCGCTCCCTGGCGTGAAAGCGCGCGCTGGCGGAAAGCCGTAGCGGCGCGCCGAATCCGGGATCTGGTCGATCCAGAACCTGTCGGCCTCGTGAGGGCCTTCGACCGGCAATGAGCGTCGCTCTGCCAGGTCGACAACGCCCGAGGCGTGATCGAGATGACCGTGGGTCACCAGGATGCGTTCGAGCTCGATCTTGTGCTCGGCGACCGCCTGCTCGATCAGCTCGAGGTCGCCGCCCGGGTCGACGACGGCGCCCTTCATGCTGCGCTCGCACCAGATCAGGCTGCAGTTCTGCTGGAACGGCGTGACCGGGATGACGACCCCCTTCACGCCGGATGCCCCACCACCGGACGCACCGCCCCGCAGGCCGACGCCGAGCCCAGGTTCATGCCGCAAGCGCAGCCGCGTCGTCGAGCCTGACCACGCCGGCTGCATTCATCGCCGCCCAGGCCTGGGCGAGCGAGCCGCCGAGATCGATGCCGCGGCATGCTTCGGCGACGACGATCGCGTCGAAGCCGGCGCGGCGCGCATCGAGAGCCGAGTACTGAACGCAGAAATCGGTGGCAAGACCGACGAAGTGAAGACGCGTGAGGCCGCGCTCGCGCAAATAGCCGGCAAGTCCGGTCGGTGTCTGACGGTCGTTCTCGAAAAAAGCGGAATAGGAATCGATGCCTGTGCGGTAGCCCTTGCGCAGCACGAGCTCGGCGTGCCCGACCTCGAGCCCCGCATGAAAAGCGGCACCGGCGGTGCCTTGCACGCAATGGTCAGGCCACAGCGTCTGCGGCCCGTAGGGGAACTCGACCGTGTCGAACGGCTTTCGGCCGGGATGCGCGCTGGCGAAGGAGCGGTGGCCCGGCGGGTGCCAATCCTGGGTCAGCACGACATGGGCGAAGGCCCCGGCGATGCGATTGATCAGGGGGACGATCCGGTCGCCTTCGCCGACCGCGAGTGCGCCGCCCGGACAGAAGTCGTTCTGCATGTCGATGACGATCAGCGCGTCGCGCTCGCCTGGTTTCATCGATGCCGGTTTGACCGATCCTGCCATGGCCTCGTCCTCAGTACTTCTGTTTGCCAGGGATGACGCCGCGCACGCCACCAGCCGGGTTGTCGACATCGCCGGCGCGGCGCGGGATGAGGTGCATGTGGGCATGGTATATCGTCTGCCCGGCAACGGCACCGATATTGGCGCCGAAATTGAAGCCGTCGACCTCGCTGTCCATGACCAGGATCTCGTCGCGGCAGCGGTTCATCAGATCGAAGAGCGCCTGCCACTCCTCGCCCTTCACAGTGAAGAAATCCTCGATGTGCCGCTTGGGAATCACGAGGGTATGGAGTGGCGTGACGGGATGAACATCGCGCACCGCCAGCGCCAGGTCGTTCTCGGCCACGATCCGATCCGCCGAAATCGCGCAAAAAAGACAGTGCGGGTCCCGCCCGCTTTCATTCGCCGCCATCGCAATATCCCTTATTTCTTATGGCGGCCAGAATAGCCGGCCGGGCGGGCGCGGCCAACTGCGGACCGTGCGCCGCTGCCGAACGGCCCGTACGGCACTGCGTGGCCCCCCCACCGCTCGCCGGGCGGGGGGCCGATCGGGTTTGGCTTACCTCGACCAGCCGGATGAGCTAAGCTCGGACGGGGCCAGGCAGAGGGGAACATGAACGCGCACAAAGTGCTCGAATGGCTGAAGCGGCACCCGCATTACATCGTTCCCCTGCTGATTCTCGTGGTCGCTATCGTGCTGCCGGGCGCGCAGCCGATGCTGATCAACCAGTTCCGCTTCATCGTGTTCGACGAGTTCCAGCGCATCAAGCCCAGGCCCTACGAACCGGTGCCCGTACGCATCATCGACATCGACAACGAATCGTTGACCCGGCTGGGGCAATGGCCGTGGCCGCGCAGCCTGCTCGCCGAGATGGTCGACAAGCTGATGGCAGCAGGGGTTGCCGCGATCGCCTTCGACGTCGTCTTCTCCGAGCCCGACCGGACCTCGCCGCGCCGCGTTGTCGAGCAGCTCCCGGCGATATCGGGCCTCGAGCAGCTCAAGGCCCTGGGCAGCACGCTGCCCGACAACGACGAGGTCTTCGCGCGCGCTATCGGCCGGGGCAATGTCGTGACCGGATTCGTGCTGGGCCCGACCGGCGACGAACAGGCGCCGGCGATGAAGTTCGGGACGGCCGCCGCCGGCGATCCGCCTCAGCGCTTCGTCGCGCGCTTCAGCCACGCGCTCACCAATCTGCCCGAGCTCGAGGCCGCCGCCGCCGGCAATGGCAGCTTCAACTCGGCGCCCGATCCCGATGGCATCCACCGCCGCCAGCCGCTCCTGGTCGGCCTCAACGACAAGATCTATCCGAGCCTGCTCGCCGAAGCGCTGCGCATCGCCCAGGGCGCCAACACCTATGTGATCAAGTCGTCGGGCGCCAGCGGCGAGCATTCCTTCGGCGAGCAGACCGGCATCACCAGCGTGCGGATCGGCCAGTTCAACGTGCCCACCGACGGGCGGGGCAACGTCTGGCTCTACGATTCCGGCGAGATCGCCGAGCGGTTCCTGCCGGTCTGGCAGGTCATGGAGGGCAAGGCGCCGCCGGAACGGCTCGACGGCAACATCGTTTTCCTCGGCACCAGCGCGGCCGGCCTCAAGGACCAGCGGACGACGCCGCTCAACCCGGTCACGGCCGGCGTCGAGATCCATGCCCAGATCCTGGAGCAGATCCTGACCCAGACGTTTCTCGCGCGGCCCGACTATGCCGATGGCGCCGAGCGGCTGTTCATCCTGGCGCTCGGCATCGTGCTGATCCTGCTGCTGCCGCGCTGGGGCGCGATCGGCTGCGCGGCGATCGCCGTCGCGGCCGTCGCATTCGCGACCGGCGGGTCGTGGCTCGCCTTCAGCCAGGGCGGCTTCCTGTTCGACCCGGTCTATCCCTCGGTCGTCGTGATCATGATCTATATCGCGGAGTCCCTGATCCTCTATTTCCGCAGCGAGGCGGAGCGGCGCACGGTCAGGACGGCGTTCACGCGCTACATGTCGCCCGATCTGGTGGCGCAGCTGGCCGCCCATCCCGAGCGGCTCAAGCTCGGCGGCGAGATCCGCGACATGACCCTGCTGTTCTGCGACATCCGCGGGTTCACCTCGATCTCCGAGCAGTTCGACGCCGCGGGCCTGACGCGCTTCATCAACCGGTTCCTCACGCCGATGACCGACGTGATCCTGCGCCAGCGCGGCACGATCGACAAGTACATGGGTGACGCGATCATGGCGTTCTGGAACGCGCCGCTCGACGACCGCGAGCACGCGGTCAACGCCTGCCGCGCGGCGCTCGCCATGATGGCCGACCTCAACCGGCTCAACCAGGTCTGGCGCAAGGAGGCCGAGGCGGAAGGCCGGCCGTTCCGGCCGGTCGACATCGGCATCGGCCTCAATTCAGGCGCCTGCTGCGTCGGCAATATGGGCTCGGATCAGCGCTTCGACTATTCCGTGCTGGGCGACGACGTCAATCTCGCTTCGCGCCTGGAAGGGCAGTCCAAGATGTACGGCGTGCCGATCGTCATCGGCGAGAACGTGTTGGAGCGTGTCTCCGGGTTCGCCACGCTCGAGCTCGACCTGATCAAGGTCAAGGGCAAGACCAAGCCGGTCCGGGTCTACGCGCTTCTGGGCGATGGGGCGGTCGCCGCGCAACCGGAGTTCGCTGCGCTCAAGTCGGCGCATGAGTCGCTGATCACGGCCTATCGCACGCGCGATTGGGACGGCGGCGAGCGGATCCTGGAGAAATGCCGCGAGATGGTCAAAGGGCGGAGCCGGGCCCAGGGCCGACTCGACGGGCTCTATGATCTCTATGCGGCGCGCATCACCGACTGCCGGCTCAACCCGCCGCCGCCCGATTGGGATGGGGTCTATGTCGCGCAGACCAAGTAGAAACCGGCCAAACAGGCGCTCTGCCCTTCTGCTGCTCGCCTTGCTGCTCGCGGCCGCGGCGCCGGCCGCTCCGGCCAGAGCGATCGAGGAGCCGCACCATTTTAGCCTTGCCTACGACGTGTCGTTGACCGGCATTCCGCTGATGGCGCTCGAGGTCAATGCCGTCGTGTCGCGCGACCGCTACGCGCTGCGCACCTATTTCTTCACCTATGGCGTGCTCGACTTCATGTTCCGCGTGCGCAACGAGTCGGCGGTCGACGGCGTGATCGCCGACGATACGGTCAGGCCGACACGTTACACCACCGTCGGCAGCTGGCGCGGCAGCCGACGCTCGGCCGATCTGATCTATCGCGGCCCGGAGGTGGCGGTCGAGCTCGATCCTCCGACGATCGAGGACGACCGCGAGCCGGTGCCCGAGGCGATGCGCGGCGACACGCTGGACCCGCTCAGCCCGGTCGTCACGCTGAGCCTTGGATTGCGCGCGGAGAGCCCGTGTCCCGCGAAGGTGCCGGTGTTTGACGGACGGCGGCGCTACAACATGCGGCTCGACCCGGTCGGCGTCGAGCAGCTGCCGGCCGGCAATGGCAGCATCGCGGTGGGCATGACGGTCAAGTGCCTGCTCGTGGTCGAGCCGATCGCGGGCTACCTCCGGTCACGCCCGTTCCGGCCGCGCCTGCCGAGCGAGGTGTGGTTCCAGCGCCTGTCCGACGAGACGCTCTGGGTGCCGATCCGGGTCAAGGGCGAGTCCTTCTTCGGCAGCTTCACCGCCGAGCTCAAGCGCTACGAGCCGCATCACCAGCTCTGAGGGCCGGCCGTCCGCGCGGCGAAAATCGGGCGCGACTGGTCAGGCACGAATCAAAAAAGGCGCCGCCCCGGCCGGGGCGGCGCCTTGTGGGTTCATCAGTAGATCAACGGTGGGTGAACGCGTTCGGTGGCAACTGATCCAAATGATGCTCAAACAGGCAATCCATGGCTCGCGCCCCGCCGGCCGCAGGACGATCCACAAGCGCTAATGATCGTAATGAAACAGCACACGAGCGCTGCCGTCCTTCCATTCGGCGCGCGTGCGGTCCGCATTGCGCCGAAGAAGGAAGCCAGCCAGCAGACGGGCGCCCGCGTCGCTCTCCCGGATCTGCGCCAAGGTCGGGCGTTGATCGGGAAAAGTCAGCTGCTCGCCACGGTAGGACACATGGACATCGAGATTGAACTCGTCGAATCTCGCATCGATCACGATCGGCCCCTTGCGTAGATACTCCGCCGCGATCGCGTCAACGAGCTGGATGGCACCATAGGATGCGCGCTTCACGACGTCCGGGCGAGCGCCCCACGTGGCGCCTTGGGCCTGGAAGAAGCGCTCGATGGCCTCCGGCTCGATCTTGCGATCCTCAATGGTGAATTTGGCCGATTTCCACACGCCGATGCGGAAGACAAGATTGAGCACGAGTGCGGTCACCGTCGCCAGCACCAGCGAGCTCCCGACGAGCGGGGCGAGCGGCGCTGGCGCCCACCCAGAAATCCACGGGAACGCTTCGATCGCCATGCCGGCGATGGTTGACAGCGCGATGATCAGCGTCCGCCGCGCATCCAGGAGCCGCGACATCATGATCTGCAAGCCATTGACCATGATGAAGCTGACCGCGAACAGCAGCGCGGCGACGATCACCGGGCGCGGCATCACGCCGAGCAAGGCCGGCAGCTTGGGGAAAAAACCGAGCAACAGAAAGATCGCGGCCACCGCATAGGCCACGCTGCGGCTCGCCACACCCGTGGCCGCGGCCAACCCGACCGACGGGGTCGCGGTGTTCGTCCCGAGCGCGCCAGCGGCGCCCGCGAGCACGGTCGATAGGCCGTCGGCAAGCGTGCCGGAGGTCACGGATTTCATATCGGAGCGTACCCAATCCGCATCGTTCGTCTTCTGGCACACAGTGATCGTGCCTGCGGCTTTCATGGCTGCTGCGATGCTCGCGATTGCGAACGGCACGACCAGTGTCAGATCGAATGACCAGGACAAATGGATACTTGGCATCCCGACCCACGGGGCAGCAGCGACGACCGACATCTCTTTGGTATCGACCAAGCCCGCCAATGCAGCCGCGACGTAGCCAACGACCAGTCCCACCAGGGCGCAGAACATGCGCGCGGCACCTTTGCCCCATACATTCAGGACAACCATCGTGCCGAGCGTCAGGACGCCGACCGCCCATTCCAACGGCAGCACGGGTTCGGCTCCCTGGCCGAACACCGCCCGCAGCCCGGCGATGCCGCCCGAAAGCCCTATGACGAAGATGACGAGGCCCGAGACCTCGGGCGGGAAAATCGCCCGCAATCGGTTCAGCATCGGCGCCGCTGCGGCTTCCAGCAGGCCGGCAAAGATCGTCATGCCAAAAACCAGC
>VGDO01000090.1 GCA_016869645.1 Alphaproteobacteria bacterium | reverse complement strand
AGCCCAGCCTGTAGTCAGGACCCGCAGACAAACGCGAGTCACATCAGTGGCTTGGTCAAAATTCGGGCAAAGTTCAGCCTAGGCTATACTCTTCAGGCGGCAAAACGGTCGCAGGACGCGGAGAATCCGCCCATGGGTCATCTCAATTATCGAATTGAATCAATGCGCTCGCGACGATCTCGATTTGCCGCCCGTGCCGCCGCGCCGGGCTTCAACCCTGGCGTCGCGCTGGGTCTGCTGGCCTTTCTGGTGCTGCTGATCCTGTCGGTCGCGGCCCGCGCCGACCAGATTCGCACCCATCCCAGTCATTTCGGCACGAGTGCCACGGCGCGCGAGCTGGGTCCGCCCGTCGATCCGACCCGGCCCCAGCGCATCATTACGCACCACGAGGTCGACGGCATCATGGCCCGGCGTTCGGAGATGCCCTTCTGGGAGGTTGGCACGCTCGACAAGAATCTGAGCATGCTGTGCTCGACCGGCCGCTTCAACCAGGTCGATACCAACCGCGTCACGGTCGGATTCAGCGGTCCGGTTGGCCAGGGCGTGCTGGGCATGGCCAAGGGTGACGGCTGGAACCTCTACGATCCGACCCGTGTGGCCAAGAAGGACAGCTACTACTACTTCCATCGCGACCGCACCGGCCAGTGCTCGGTTTTCGTCTGGACGGAAAACGATCGCCGCAGCCGCAAGGGCGCGGTGATGGAACCGCCCGGCTACCGGCGCGAGACCGTGAACAACGCCTACAAGCGCGGCGACGAGCGCTAGGTTTCCTAGCCGACCTTCGTCAGCAACGGCTTGTTCGCGAAGAAGGCCGCCAGATTGTCGATCACCAGCTGGCCCATGGCGGTTCGCGTTTCCGGCGTGGCGCTGCCCTGGTGGGGCTGCAGCACGACGTGATCCATGGCGAGCAGCTCGGCCGGCACGCGGGGCTCGTCGGCGAACACGTCGAGACCGGCGCCGCCGATGGCACCTTCCTTGAGCAGCCGCACCATCACAGGCTCGTCGATCACCGAGCCACGCGCGATGTTGACCACGATGCCGTCCGGTCCGAGCGCGCGTAGCACCTTCTCGTTGACCAGCCGCGCCGTCTCCGGGCCGCCCGGGCACGACACCATCAGGAAGTCCGACAGCTTCGCCATTTCCGTGAGGTCGGCGACATAGCGGTAATTGGCGTCGCTGCGCTTGCGCCGCTGGTTGTAGAGGATCGGCATGCCAAACGCCTCGGCGCGCTTGGCGATCGCCAGGCCGATACGGCCGAGCCCCAGGATGCCCAGCGTCTTGCCGTGAACGCGCCGCGTGAAGGGCATCGAGCCCTTGTTGACCCAGCTTCCGTCGCGCACATAGCGGTCGGCGAAAGCCATGCGGCGCGCCGCCGCGATGACCAGGCCCATGGCGAGATCGGCGACCTCGTCGGTCAGCACGTCGGGCGTGTTGGTCACCGCGATGCCGCGCTGCGTCGCGGCCTTGACGTCGATGCTGTCGACGCCGACGCCGAAATTGGCGATCAGCTTGAGATTGGGCAGCGCATCCATCATGGCCGCGTCGAACTTGCCCGAGCCGGCCGCGGCCGCGCGGATGCGCGGCGCCAGCTCGGCCAGCTTCTTCTTCTGATCCGGCGCCTCCCACAGCTTGTGCGTCGTGTAGGTCGCATCGAGCACCTCCATGGTCTTGGCGTACATCTTCCCCGACATCAGAATCTCGTGCTTCATGACCCCCTCGTGGCGTTCGCGCTGGCAGACCGTGATCGGTTCAGATTGTATCGCCTCCTGAGCTGGTCGAAGGGGGCAGTACAATCTGAGGCGTGAATCGCGGTCTACCCAAATAAGTCAGGGGGCGATTCCACGTTGAAGCATTGCTTCAATGTGGAACGATCGCACCCTAGGCGAGGGTTTAGGCTTAACGGCGAACCCGAGGCGGGGCAAGCCGTTCGTTGCAGATTTGGGCGTTTCCGGAGGCGATGATGGCGCCAAAGAGAATCCGGCTCGACGACGTCGACCGTGACAAGAAGCTGAAAGATGAAGGCGAGTACGATGAGCGCCTGTCCAAGGTCCAGAAGCGGCTGCTCACGATTCAGCAGGCCTATTTGCGCGACAGGCGCCGGGCCATCGTCGTGTTCGAAGGTTGGGACGCGGCGGGCAAGGGCGGGGCGATTCAGCGCCTGAGCGCGCGCCTCGATCCGCGCCAGTGCAAGGTCTGGCCGATCGCCGCGCCCAAGCCCGACGAGCAGGCGCGTCACTACCTCTATCGCTTCTGGCAGCGCCTGCCGGAGCCGTCGACCATCGCCGTGTTCGACCGCTCCTGGTACGGACGCGTGCTGGTCGAGCGCGTCGACAAGCTGATCCCGCCGAAGGACTGGAAGCGCGCCTACGAGGAGATCAACGAGTTCGAGGACATCCTGGTCGACGATGGCATCCGGCTGATCAAAATCTTCCTGCACATCGGCGCCAGGGAACAGCTCCGCCGCTTCGCCGAGCGCGTCACCGACCGATACAAGCATTGGAAGATCACGCCTGACGACTTTCGCGCGCACGCCAGGCGCGTGGACTACAAGCGCGCCTACGACGACATGTTCCAGCGCACCTCGACGCGCAACGCGCGCTGGCATGTCATCCCGGCCGACCACAAATGGTATGCCCGCGTGACCGCGCTCGAACTCATCGCCGATGAGCTCGCCCGCGGCGTCGACCTGTCGCCGTCGCCGATCGATCCGAAGCTGATGAAGATCGCGCGCAAGGTGCTGGGCCGGAAATTGCTCGAGCGCGCGAAGGGCGACTGACTATTCTCACCACCTCAATTTCCCCCTCCCTCGCCGGAGGCGGGGGAGGGCCGGGGTGGGGCCCTTGCGGCCAACGCTTGCCGCTTCGGTCCCTTCGCGCATGTGCGCAGGGGAGGAACCCCAGTTAGCTATTGTGCGTTGACCGCCACCTTGACCGGCGGCGGCTGGCGCAGCGTCTGGTAGACGACGCAGAACCGCTCGGTCAGCTTGTGCAGCGTCGCGATCTGCTCCGGCGTCGCGTCGGTGTCGAGGTCGAAGACCAGGCGTATGTCGCGGAAGCCGACCGGCGCGTCCTTGGCAACGCCCAGCGTGCCGCGGAAGTCGAGATCGCCCTCGGCCCTGACCGTGCCACCGCGCACCGGGATCGCAAGCGCGGTCGCGACCGCACGCAGGGTCACGCCGGCGCAGGCGACCAGCGCTTCGAGCAGCATGTCGCCCGAGCAGGCCTCCAACCCATTGCCGCCGGTTGCCGGGTGCAGCCCCGCCTCGACCAGCGCCTTGCCGGTCTCGACCTTGCAGGTCAGTACGTCATCACCGAGCCGTCCCTGCGCCTTCAACGTGATCACGGCCGCTTCGGGCGTCTGCTTGTAGCGCTCCTTGATCGGCGCCTGCATGGCGCGCAGTTCGTCGGCGTTCATGTTCATCACCCTGGTTGGTTCTTCGCGCTGCCGGCGCTACATCGTCGCGCCGACCACCCAGGGCGTGAACTCATCCTCGCCGAAGCCGAGCTCTTCGCTCTTCGACTTCCGGCCCGATGCGGTCTCCAGGATCAGCCTGAAGATCTCCTCGCCCTTGGATTGGATCGTCGCGCCGCCGTCGATGATGTCGCCGCAGTTGATGTCCATGTCGTCGGTCATCTTGCGGTAGAGCGGCGTGTTGGTCGCGAGCTTGAGCGAGGGCGCGGGCTTGCAGCCGAAGACCGAGCCGCGGCCCGTGGTGAAGCAGATCATGTTGGCGCCGCCGGCGACTTGGCCGGTGGCGGACACCGGGTCGTAGCCCGGCGTGTCCATGAACACGAAGCCGCGCGCGGTCACCGGCTCGGCGTATTCGTAGACCTCGACGAGATTGCTGGTGCCGCCCTTGGCGACCGCGCCCAGCGACTTCTCAAGGATGGTCGTGAGACCGCCCGCCTTGTTGCCGGGCGAGGGGTTGTTGTTCATCTCGCCCTTGTTGGCCGCCGTGTACTCCTCCCACCACTTGATGCGGCTGACGATCTTCTCGCCGACCTCGCGGCTGACCGCGCGGCGCGTCAACAGATGCTCGGCGCCGTAGATCTCCGGCGTCTCCGACAGGATCGCCGTGCCGCCATGGCGCGCCAGCAGGTCGGCGGCGGCGCCGAGGGCCGGATTGGCGGTGATGCCGGAATAGCCGTCCGAGCCGCCGCATTGCAGGCCGACCGTGATGTGGCTGGCGTGCACGCGGCTGCGCTTCACCTTGTTCGCCGCCGGCAGCATGTCCTTGATCAGGCGAATGCCCTCCTTGACGGTCTTGGTCGTGCCGCCCGTGTCCTGGATCGCCATGGCGTGGAAGTTGGGGCTGGGCGCCAGGTCGCCGTCGCGCAGGATGCCGCCGATCTGGTTGGACTCGCAGCCGAGCCCGACCAGCAGCACGCCGGCGAAGTTCGGGTGTTTGGCGTAACCGGTGATCGTGCGCCTGAGTATGTCGATGCCCTCGCCGGTGCTGGCCATGCCGCAGCCCGTCGTGTGGGTCAGCGCCACCACGCCATCGACATTGGGAAATTCGGCGAGCGCGCCGCCGCGGAAGTGATCGGCGATGTAGCGCGCCACAGTCGCCGAGCAGTTCACCGAGGTCAGCACGCCGATGTAGTTGCGCGTGGCGACGCGCCCGTCGGGGCGCACGATGCCCTCGAAGGTGGCGCGCTCGTCGTCATTGAAAAAGCCGGTCGGGCGCGCCTCCTGGCCGAAGGCGTAGTCGCGCGCGAAGCTGCGCACCTCGCAATTGTGCGTGTGGACATGGCCGCCCGCGGGAATTGCCTCGACCGCGAAACCGATGATCTGGTTGTACTTGCGGACAGGCTCGTCCTTGGAGATCGGCCGCGTCGCCACCTTGTGGCCGGCCGGAACGTGACCGAGCGTCGTCACACCTTCGCCGGGGACCGCCGTGTTGGGCAGGATGTCGGCCCGCGCCACGACGACGTTGTCGGCGGGGTGCAGGCGAATGGTCAGAGCGCTGCTGGCGGCCATGGTTTCTTCCGTTCGATCAGCGGGCAAATCTCCCTTGGCAGTTTACAATGACGGTTGTCGACGTCGCCAAGAATTTGATCTGACGGTTTCCGGGCCGCCGGCTACTTCGGCTCACCGTGAGAATGGCCATGACCGCTGTCATGGGGTTTCGCCTTCATCGCGCCATGGAGCTGGTGGGCATAGACCTGCAAGCCGAGCATGGCCTCTACGTACTCGCGGGCCTTTGCCAAGTCGTCCGGATTGTAGTGTTGCAGGTGCTTCATGTGCGCGAAGCGGTGCTTGACTTCCTCGCGTAGCGTCTCGGTCAACACTTCAATCAGCGCGTCGGGCGAGCCGGCCGAGATGGCTCTCTCGGCTATGGGGATCACAGGCCCTTCGTCGAGCCCGGCCGGCTTGAGACCGGTATACGCCGCACCTTCCCCGGCGCGATGAAGTCGCACCACTGTTTCGAAGAAATAAAGGTCGGCCACGTCGCGTGCGGCTGGACCCGCTTTGCGGGCCTGTTGCACCTTCGCAAATGCCGCCCTGACTTCGGCGCTGCCGCTTTCCGGCACAAAGGCTAAGGCGAGGTTGACGTTGTTCGAATCCAGCGCTTTGCGGGCGGCTGTGACCACCGGTCCATCCATCGTGTCGCAATGAGGAGGCATTGGGCATCTCCATCTGGGGTGCGCGTGGCAAGCCGCGCATCGTGGGAAACTCAACAAGGATCAGCTATCACGGTGCGCCGTCCCGACCATTGATCTATCGCAAGCGACATCCGTCATCGGTGCCCGCTGGCGGTTTCGCCGCCGGGGCGAGGCGCCAGGGTGCCACCAAGCGCTTTTCCCGCTTCCGGCACATCTGATAGAACCGAAGCAACCAAGCAATAAGGAGCAGGTGCGATGGCAAACCGGATGAAGGGTAAGACGGCGCTGGTGACCGCGGCCGGGCAGGGCATTGGCAAGGCAACGGCGCTCGCCTTCGTGCGAGAGGGCGCCCAGGTGGTCGCGACCGACATCGACCTGCGCAAGCTCGCCCCGCTCGCGCGCACAAAGGGGATCACGATCCGTCAGCTCGACGTGCGCGACGAGAAGGCGATCACGGGTCTTGCCGAGGAATTCGTCGTCGTCGACGTTCTGTTCAACTGCGCGGGTTTCGTTGCCAACGGCACGATCCTGGAATGCACGGAGGAAGATTGGGACTTCTCGATGGATCTCAACGTCAAGAGCATGTACCGCATGATCCGTGCGTTTCTGCCGGGCATGATCAAGCGCAACTACGGCTCGATCATCAACGTCGCCTCGGTCGCCTCGACGCTGCGCGGTGTGCCCAATCGGTGCGTCTACGGCACATCGAAAGCCGCCGTCATGGGCCTGACCAAATCGGTCGCCGCGGATTTCATTTCCAAGGGCGTGCGCTGCAACTGCATCTGCCCGGGCACGATCGCGACACCCTCCCTCGACGAGCGCATCGACGCTGCGGCCGACCCCAAGGCGGCGCGCAAGGCCTATATCGCGCGTCAGCCCCTCGGCCGTCTCGGCACGGCGGAGGAGATCGCCGCGGTCGCGCTGTATCTCGGTTCCGACGAATCTGCCTATACAACGGGCACCGCCATCATCGCGGATGGCGGGTTTACTCTTTAGCGCCAGATTCCGCTTGAGGGCGCGCCGCGGCCGGGGAACACTGGCGCGATCTGCGACGCCCGTTCTGGATGTCGCCAACAATTCGATCCCAGGGAGGACAAATGAGGTTTCTGCATCTCGGTCTGGCCGCGGCGCTGGTCGCGGCTGGCACGCTTGCCGCGGGTGCGGCTGAAGCCCAGCGCAAGCTCAAATTCGCCCATGTCTACGAGACCAATGAGCCCTACCACACCAATGCGGTGTGGGCAGCGGGCGAGATCGCCAAGCGCACGAACAACAAGTACACGATGGAAGTCTATCCCGCCTCGTCGCTCGGCAACGAACCGACGATCAACCAGGGTCTGGCGCTCGGCACCGTCGACATCATCTACACGGGCGCTGCATTTGCCGGCGCGTCCTACAAGCCGATCGCGATCAGCAACGCACCATACATGTTCAAGGATTTCGACCATTGGCTCGCCTATTCGAAGAGTTCCCTGCTCCAGGAGTTGATGGCCGGGTACGAGAAGTCGACCGGACACAAGATCACCTCGATCGTCTACTATGGCGCGCGGCACACCACGGCGAACAAGGCGATCAACACGCCGGCTGACATGCGCGGCATGAAGCTGCGCGTACCGCAGGCGCCGCTCTACCTGATGTACGCCAAGGCGGTCGGCGCCAACGCCACGCCGATCGCCTTTGCCGAAGTCTACCTCGCGCTTCAGCAGGGCACCGTCGACGGACAGGAGAATCCGCTGCCGACGATCCAGGCCAAGAAATTCTACGAGGTGCAGACCCACATCAATCTGACCAACCACATCTATGAGAGCCTGATGATCATTGTCGGCTCGCCACTGTGGAAGCGTCTCAGCAACCAGGAGAAGGCGATCTTCCAGGAGGTGTTCGACGTGGCGGCCGCGCGCTCGACCACGGACATCCGGGCGTCCGAGCAGGTCCTGCCTGAGGAGTTCAGGAAGCTCGGCAAGACCGTTGTGCGGTCCGATCTCGCCGCGTTCCGCACGGTCGCCATGCCGCTGCACAACGATGCGGCGTCGGGCGCCGGCTGGACAAAGACGCAGTACGACGCGCTGCAGGCGCTGGCGAAGTAGGTTAGATCGGGCAACGGCGGGCGGCGGGCCATACGGCCGCCGCCCGCTTCATTTGACGATCACGGGCGCCGCCACCTGTCGTTTGGCGACAGCCTTCCAGTCCCAGTCGATGCCGAGTCCAGGCTTGGCGGAGGGAATGGCGTGGCCCTTGTCGATCTTCATGCGCGCGGTGGTGAGGTCGTCGAGCTGGGGGATGTATTCGACCCAGGCGGCGTTGGGCACCGCGGCGCACAGTGCGACGTGTAGTTCCATCAGGAAGTGCGGACATACCTGGACGTTGAAGGTCTCGGCCAGGTGGGCGACCTTGAGCCAGGGCGTGATCCCGCCGATCCGCGCCACGTCGACCTGGACGATGCCGCAGGCGCGGCGTTGCAGGTATTCGCGGAAGTGCGAGGGATGGTAGAGCGACTCGCCGACTGCGATCGGCAGCGTCGTGGCCGCTGACAGCCGGGCGTGACCGTCGATGTCCTCGGCTGGCAGCGGCTCCTCGAACCAGGCGAGATCAAGCGACTCGAAGTGCCGCGCCCGCCGAATCGCCTCGGTGGCGGTGAAGCACTGATTGGCGTCAACCATGATCTCGAAGCCGGCGCCGACGGCGGCTCGTACGGCCTCCAGCCGGGCCATGTCCTCGGTCACGTGCGGCCGGCCGACCTTGATCTTCGCGCCGAGGAAGCCCGCCTGCTTGGCGCGCACGGTCTGCTCGACCAGCGCGCCAGGCGTCATATGGAGCCAGCCGCCCTCGGTGGTGTAGAGCGGCACGCGATGCTGGGCGCCGCCCGCCATGATGTGCAGCGGAAGGCCGGCGCGGCGGCAGCGCAGATCCCACAGCGCGGTGTCGATCGCCGCCAATGCGAGCGACGTGATGGCGCCGACCGCTGTCGCGTGGGTATGGAAGAAGAGCTCCTTCCAGAGCGCCTCGATCGTCGCAGGGTCGCGGCCGATCAGGCGCGGGCAGAGGTGGTCGCGCAGCAGTGCGGCAACCGAGGAGCCGCCCGTGCCGATCGTGTAGCTGTACCCGGCGCCCTCGGCGCCGTCGTCGGCGAAGAGACGCACGATTGGCGTCTCCTGCTTGACGAAGGTTTGGATCGCGTCGGTGCGCTTGACCTTCGGCACGAGGTCGACCTGAAGAATTTCGGCACGCATGAGCTTGCTCATCGAACGCTAGTTCCTTCGTTTGGCATTGATTGACCGACATTTTTGTTTGTATGCTCACACTGGTCACGAGGATTTTTTCTGCTGCCGTGCGGCGGCGCTGGCACGGCGAAATGCGAGGGGTGGGCGGTGGATGAAGCGATCACCCCGGCGGGCGCTGCAGGCGGCGGCGATCTCGCGCCGGATCAGGACGGGCCGCCGCTGTCGAGTTACCGAGCCGAGGACTGGATCACCTTCGTCTTCTTCTGGCTGCTCGCGGTTGTCGTCTTCGCTCAGTTCTTCACCCGCTACGTCCTCAACGATTCGCTGGCCTGGACCGAGGAGATCGCGCGCTATCTTCTGATCTGCGTCGCATTCGTTGGTGCGGCCACTGCGGTCCGCAAGAGCAGCCATATCCACGTGGAATTCTTCTACCTCTATTTCGGCCGCCGCCTCGGCTTCGCTCTGTCGACCGCGGTTGACGTCATGCGTATCGCCTTCCTCGGGGTCTGCGTCTGGCTGACCTGGAAGGTGACGGAGATCATGCAGACCCAGAAGATGGTCGTGATCGATTGGCCGCTCAGCATCGTCTACGCCGTTGTCCTGCTCGGCTTCGTCGTGATGACTTGGCGCGCCGCCGTTGTCGCGCGGGACAACTGGAACGCCGGCTCGAGCGTGCTGACCCGCGTGCATGAGGAAGGGCGGCATCAATGACGACCTTCCTGTTCGCCGCCTTCCTGGGCCTGCTGGCGATCGGCGTGCCGGTCGCCATGTCGCTCGGCGGCGCCTCGCTGCTCTATGTCTGGTTCGACAGTACGGTCCCTGACCTGGTCGTCGTTCACCGCATGGTCAGCGGCGTCGATTCATTTCCGTTGTTGGCCATTCCCTTCTTCATCATGGCGGGAAGCCTGATGAATTCGGCGGGCATCACGCAACGCATCTACGAATTCGCGCTCGCCCTGGTCGGCTGGCTCAAAGGCGGGCTCGGCCACGTCAACGTCGTGGGTTCGGTCATCTTCGCCGGCATGTCCGGCACCGCCGTCGCGGATGCCGGCGGGCTCGGCAACATCGAAATCAAGGCGATGCGTGACCACGGCTACGATGTCGATTTCGCCGTCGGCATCACCGGCGCGTCATCGACCATTGGGCCGATCATCCCGCCGTCGCTGCCCATGGTGATCTACGGTGTCATGGCCAATGCCTCGATCGGTCAACTCTTCGCCGCGGGCTTCATCCCCGGCCTCGTCATGGCGGCAACGCTGATGGTGATGGTCGCGTATTACGCACACGTCAGGGGCTTCCATCGCGATGCGACATTCGCCTGGGCGGTGCTCGGCCGCGCGACGAAACGCGCTTTCCTGCCCCTGATGACGCCCGTCTTGTTGATCGGCGGCATGACGACGGGCGCCTTCACGCCGACCGAGGCGGCGATCGCCGCCACATTCTATGCGCTCATCCTCGGCCTTTTCGTCTACAAAACGCTGTCGCTGCGCGGGCTGGTCAAAGTCACCATGGAGACTGCGGAGACCACAGCGATCGTCCTCCTGATCGTCGCTGGCGCGTCGATCTTCGGCTGGCTCATCACCACCACACGCGTAACCGATGAAATCGCCGACATCGTGCTGTCGATCACGCAGCGGCCCTGGCTGATTCTTCTGCTGGTCAATGTGTTCCTTCTGGCCGTCGGTTGCTTCATGGAGACCATCGCTGCGATCACGATCCTGGTGCCGGTACTGCTGCCGCTCATGGAGAAGATCGGCGTCGATCCGGTTCACTTCGGCTTGATCATGGTGCTCAACCTGATGATCGGCCTACTCACTCCGCCGGTCGGCATGGTGCTCTACATCCTGGCGCGGGTGGCGAACATCTCGTTCGAGCGCACGACGCGCGCCTGCTCGCCCTTCCTCATTCCGCTGGTAATCACCTTGCTGATCGTGACCTACGTGCCGGAGGTCTCGCTCTGGCTGCCGACGATCTTCTATCGCTCGTAAATCTGGGAAGGTTTCGGAATGGAGTGCCGCGGCGATCCGCCGTGCGGGTCACGGCCGGTGCCGGGGCCTGCCGTCACGATCATCCGACGCGTTTTCGGCATGACGCGCGCCGCTCCGCATTGTGATGACCGCGGTCGCGAGTCTACACTCGGCCGCTTTGCGACATGCAAGGGGATCCCGCGTTGGCACGCCTGTTCATCAGTCATTCCAGCAAGAACAACGACTGGGCGATCGCGCTCAAGGATTGGCTGACGCGCGAAGGATGGAGCGGGCCCGACGACGTCTTCCTCGACCTGGACCCGGCCCACGGCATCGTCGCCGGCCAGCGCTGGGCGACGGCGCTCGAAGAGGCGGCGACGCGTTGCGAGGCCGTGCTGTTCCTCGTCTCCAGCGATTGGCTGTCGTCGAAGTGGTGCGGCGACGAGTACCAGCTCGCGAGCAAGCTCAACAAGAAGCTCTTCGCGCTGCTCACCGATGACATCGCGATGGACCGCCTGCCGGGCGGGCTCACCACCCAATGGCAGGTGGTGAAGCTCAAGGGCGAGCCGGCCGAGCGCTTCCTGACGGTCCATCCGGTGACCGGCGAGCAGTCGCCCGTGCATGTCGCCGAGATCGGTCTCAAGAGCCTGAAGCGGGGCCTCGAGAAGGCCGGCATCGGTCCCGAGACGTTCGAACTGCAGGCCGACCCCAGCGGTCCGTTCGGCTGGCGCTCGCCCTATCGCGGGCTCGAGGCGCTCGAGCCCGAGGATGCCGCGGTCTTCTTCGGGCGTAGCGCCGACATCATGCGCGGCATGGACGTGCTGCGCGGGGTCGCTTCGCACAAGGCGCCGCGCCTGCTCGCCATTCTCGGCGCGTCGGGCGCCGGCAAATCGTCCTTCCTGCGTGCTGGCATCTGGCCGCGGCTCGCGCGCGACGACGGGCAATGGCTGCCGTTCCGCGCGATCCGGGCCGGCCGCGGCAGCACACTCGAGGGACGAGAAGGCTTGCTGTCGGCGTTGGAAGAAGTGCATCGGCGCTTTGCGCTGCCGGGAAACCGCGCGCAATTGCGCCAGCGCCTGACGTCCAAAGAGAATTTCGTCGCACTCCTGCGCGAGCTGCGCCAGTTGGCTGGCCGCCGGGCGCTGATCTCCGGGCCGCCCTTTCCGCTCCCTGTTCTGTGTCTCGATCAGGGCGAGGAGTTGTTTGCGCCCGACGCGGGCGCGGAATCGGCCAAGTTGCTGGACTACGCCCGGGCCGCCATGGATGCCGACGAGGCGCTTGTCATCGTCGCGATCCGCTCGGACTCCTATGGGCTGATGCAGGCGGCGAAGTCGCTCGTCGGCGTCAACCAGGTGCCGCTGAGCCTGGGGCCGGTGCCGCCCGGCGAGATCGCCCGCATCATCCGCGAGCCGAGCGAGCTGTTGCGCAAGAAGGCAGGGCCGTCGGCTCCGGTGCTCGATGCCGCGGTGGTCGAGCGGCTGTTGGCCGAGATCGAGGGCGAGGCGGATGCACTGCCGCTGCTCGCCTTCGTCCTGCAACGCCTGATGACCGAGCACACCGGCACCGCGACGATCGGCATCGCCGAGCTCGAGATGACCGGGGGCGTGGGCGCTGCCATCGAGTCCGAAGCCGAGGCCGCGCTCGCCGACGCCGGCTTCGAGGGAGACCATGCCGAGCAGCGCGACAAGCTGAAGCGACTGTTCATCCCGCGCCTGTCGCGCATCGATCGCGAGAGCCGCGCGCCGCAGCGCCGTGTCGCGCGCCAGGCCGACCTGCCTGCCGATCTCAAAGGGCTGGCGCGCGCATTGACCAAGCGCCGGCTGCTGGTGGTCAAGCTCGCGGCCGAAGCAGACGGGACGAGGGACGCGACAACCATCGAGGTGGCGCACGAGGCGCTGCTGCGCCATTGGCCGACGCTCGCCGAGTTGCTGGCCGAGGAACGCGACGCGCTGCTCCTGCTCGACGGCGTGCTGCTGGCGGCGTCCGAATGGGCCAAAGCCGACGCCGCGCGCAAGCCGGACTTCCTCACGCATCGCGGCTCGCGTCTCGTCGATGCGCTCGCGTTTGCGGCGCGCGGCGCCGACTGGGAGCGCGAGATCGCACCGGCGCGCGCCTATCTGGCCGCCTGCCAGGCGCGCGAGGCGGCCGAGCAGGAGGAGCGCGAGGCGGCACTCGTGCGCGAGCAGCAGCGTCTCGCCCAGATCGCGGAGATCCAGGCCGAGACCGCGCGCCAGCTCGACCGCGGCCGGGTGCATCTCCTGTCGGCGATCGCGACCAGCGAGGGGCTGCGCGGCAATCTCGAGTCTTCGCTCCGCCTGTCCGTTCACGCCGCACGGCTCGACCTGCGCCTCAACCTGAACGCCCCCTCTCGGTCGGCGGCGGGTGCTGCGCTCGCCACGGCCGCATGGCGCGCGAAATGGCTGGCGCTCTGGAGCCTGCGTCGGAGCGGCACCTCGTTCGCTGCCTTCGTGCCGGAGGGCCTGCGGGTCATCGCAGCGTCCGACGGGGTATCCCAGGTGATGGACGCGGCGACCGGCGCGCCGGTCGCCGCGTTGTACGGCGCCACGGACTGGACATCGCCCTGGGCTCTCAGCCCTGACAGCCGGCATGTCGCCAGGGTCGCGCGCGACAATCTGGCGCTGGTCGTCGACGGTGCGAGCGGGCGAGAGATCGCGGCACTGCGCGGTCACGAGAAAGCCGTCCTCTCGGTCAAGTTCAGTCCTGACGGCTCGCGCATTGCGACCGATTCCGACGACGAAACGCTGCGCATCTGGGATGCGGCGACCGGCAAGGAAAGCGCCGTCCTGCGCGGTCGCAAGGAATGGTGGTCGATCAAGTCGTTCAACGCCGACGGCTCGCGCATCGTCACTGCGGCCGACGACAACGCGGCGCGCGTCTGGGATACCGCGACGGGCGGCGAGATCGCCGTGCTCAAGGGCCATGAGAAGCCCGTGCGGTCGGCGGTTTTCAGCACGGCTGGCGGGCGCGTCGTGACGGCGTCGGGCGACGACGAGGTGCGCGTCTGGGACGCTTCGACCGGCGCGCAGGTCGCCGTTCTGAGCGGCCATGGCGGCAACGTGTTGACCGCTGCGTTCAATGTCGACGGTTCGCGCATCGTCACGGCATCCTGGGACAAGACGGCGATGGTCTGGGATGCCGCGACGGGACAACGCATCGCCGTCCTCGCCGGTCACGAAAAAGGTCTGCGTTCCGCCGGCTTCAGCCCCGACGGTCGGCGCGTCGTCACGGCATCGGACGACAAGACGGTCCGCGTCTGGGACGCCGCAACGGGACGGGAGATCGCGGCGCTCATGGGCCATGGCGGCATCGTCTGGTCGGCAGCGTTCGGCGCCGACGGCACGCGCATCGTGTCGACCTCCGAGGACAATACGGTGCGCGTGTGGGAGGGGGCGGGCGGCGGGCCGACCGCAGTGCTCGCCGGTCATGGCGGCACGGTCACCTCGGCCGCGTTCAGCCCCGATGGCCGTCGCGTCGTGACCGGATCGGAAGACGGCACGGCGCGCGCTTGGGATGCCGCGACCGGTCAGGTGGTGGCGGTGGTCGGCAGTGACGCAGGCAGCGTGTGGTTTGCGGCCTTCAGCCATGACGGCAAGCGCATCGTCACGGCGGCGCCTGACGAAACGCCGCTCATGTGGGACGCGGCGACCGGCAAGCAGATCGCCGCGCTTCGCGGTCACGAGAAGGAAGTTCGCGGCGTGGCGTTCAGCCCCGATGGTGCGCGGATCGTCACGCTGTCATGCGACGAGACGACGCGCTTCTGGGACGCGCAGACGGGCGACGCGGCCGGCGTGGCGCGCGGTTCGGCGGACTGGGAGTGGATCTCATCGGCCGCCTTCAGCCCCGATGGCAGCCGCGTGGTGACGCTGTCGTGGGATGAGACCGCGCGGGTCTGGGACGCCGCGAACGGCGAGGAGACGGCCATCCTTACGGGCCATGAGCACGTCGTCTCTTTCGCCTCGTTCAATGCCGACGGAACGCGCATCGTGACCGCGTCGGCGGACAACACGGCACGGATCTGGGATGCGGCGACCGGCGGCGAAGTGGCGATCCTGCGCGGCCACGAGAACGGCGTCCTGGCGGCGGGCTTCAGCCCCGACGGTTCGCGTATCGTGACCGCGTCATGGGACAAGACGGCGCGCCTGTGGGACGCTGCAGCCGGCAAGGAGATCGCCGTGCTGCGCGGTCACGAGGACGTGGTTCAATTCGCGGCCTTCAGCCCCGATGGCCAGAGGATCATCACGGCCTCGCGCGACGCGACGGCGCGCATCTGGGATGTGCGCTCCGCCGTGATGTCGACGCCGGAGCTCATCGCCGGCATTTGCCGGCAGCGGCTGCGCGGCGCCACGCTGTTGAGCCGGGAGGAGATGCGTCTCGCCGGCTACCCGGACAGCGAAGCTCTGATCGACGTGGGCACCGGCGCCACCTGATCGATCGGCAGCGCGCGTCAGTCGGCCGCCTCGGCGATGCCGCCGGCACGCCGCAACAGGAACAGCGGCATCGCGCCGTACTTCTTGGCGGCCTCGGTGATGCCGACATAGGCGCACTCGAAGCGGCGATCGCGGTCTTCCAGGGTCAAAGCGGCGGCGAAGGAATCGGTGACGTAGATCGAGCCGGGCGGCGTGACCGGCTCGATGCGCGCGGCGCGGCTGACATGGGCGCCATAGACGTTGGGGCGGAGCAGGATCGGGTCATAGCCGCCATGGGCTGGTCCCCAGTTGATTCCGACGCGCAGTCGCAGATTGTTCGGCAGGCCACAGCCGGCGAAATCGACCGATGTCATCGCTGCCTGGAGTTCGAGCGCGCAGGACGCGGCGTCGGTCGGGTTGTGGAAGACCATGAAGAGCCCGTCGCCCCAGCTGTTGGCCATGTACATGCGCGGCCGGTGGCGGTCGATCACGGCGGCGACACGGCCGATGACCTCTTTCACGAAGATCGGCAGAAGTGCATCGCTGAGCTTGCTGAAACCGCTGATATCGCCAAACAGCATGGCGCGCGGCACGCGGCCGGCGCCATCGGATGCCACCGTGGGCGGCAGGTCGGGTGGCGGCTTCGTCATCGGGCTGCCGTCGATGTTGAAGAGAACCTGGCGGAACCCGCTCGCCTTGCCCGTCGCGACGTCGACCGCGGTTCCCGCCACGCCGGCGGGCGGGTCGCCGTTCCAGACGCCAACCTGCATGTGCTCGGTCGACAGGTGCCGTGCGCGCAGCTTGGCCAGCCCCATGCCGATGCGCGTGCCGTGCGTGAACAGGCTGTCGTCGCCGAGATGACCGCCATCCGTCACCATCGTCACGTCGACTTCGGGACGCGCGAAGACGAAGGTGAACCGGTCCTCCCACTCGGGCCCGCCGGGGATGACCGACATGCCGATGAATTCCTCTCGATCGAAGGGCAGGACCACCGTCAGCCGGCTGCCGGGAATCTTCAGGATTTCCTCGGCGATGATGATGTCGGCGCCGCTCGCCAGTGCGCCGAAGGCATAGCTGACGCCGGTCTCCGCCAGCAGCGTGGCGATGGCGCGCCGCAGCTTCGGCTCGTCGGCGGGTCCGATCCGGCGCGCCCCTCCGGCCGCATCGGCCATGTGGCCGCAAAAGTGGATGACCGGCGGCACCGCCAGCCAGGGAAACCAATGGCGGTCGCCATTGCGCGCTTCGCCGATCTGCGCGAGCTGCTGCGCGGTCGCGGCAAGCATCGCGTAGTCGGTGCCCGCCGCCTTGCGCGCTGCGGCCGCAAGAGCATGCGCCTCGTCGATGCGGTCGAGCAGCAGCAGCGCCTCGATCCGCGTGGCGAGCGTCCAGTAGTCGGTGGCCGAGCCGGACATGCCGCCGAGCAGCTCGCCAGCGAGCTGGCGGCTCTCGTCCTTGCGGCCGCCGAGGTAGAGGCAGGTGGCGGCATTGATGCCGGGGTAGACATCGCGGTGCCGCTGCCAGACTGCGCGATAGAGGTCCGCAGCCGCGAGGAAGCGATCCTGCCGCTTGGACCCGGTTGCCGCGATGGCCCGGCTTTTTTCCAGGCGGGCGCGCAGCGAACGCACCTCGACCGTGTCGACCTCGCCAAGGCCACGTTCGCCGAACTGGCGTTCGGCCTCCTCGAGCGCGCCGGCCTGGGCCAGCGACAACACGAGGCGATGTTTGAGCGGCACATCGTCCGGAAAGCGGGCCAGTCCCTGACGCGCCTCGTCATAGGCGAGGAACAGATTGCCTGCGTTGTAGGCAGCCTTGGCGTGATCTCGAAATGCCTCGACTGTGCCGGGGGATGCCTCAGAGGCGTTCAATTGTGACACCGCGCATCGTCGTGGCCGGCTCGCGTGGCGCAGCCCGCAAGTTGCAGATCGCGCTGCGGCGTGATGAACGGCATCGCTTCGCGGTCCCCCGACCTACACATGGCCTCGAATCACACATGGCCGGCATGCGCCGCCTGCATTTCAGCTCCGACTCCCCGATCGGCCGCCAGCGTCGCCCAGTTTACAAGCTTGGCAATGGCGCGAGAAAGTCCGATTTCCAGACGGCATTCCGTCGATATTCGACCGGCCTGTGGTGCCGACGTAAGGTCGGCGTAATCCAGGACTCCGTAGGATTGGCTGCTCGCCAGAGCCGAGGGGTGCCGTGGGTCAACGCATCGTCAGCAGGCCGATCTGCCGCCTAACAGCCGCTCTCGCCGTCGCAGCCGCGATCGCCCTGTCGTTGTCTGCGAACGCCGCCAGTTCCGTGCGCTATGGCCAGCACTACACCGGCGCCGAGACGGCGCAGTTTCTCGCCCATGCCGGTGCCCACGGGCCCGTGCTGCTCGATGTGCAGAATCATCCCTTCGACCAGGCTGTGGTCGATCGCGTCGTTGCGCAGAGCGCCAGCGAGGCGCTCAGCATGCCGATCCAATTCACGCCCGACCCCGCGCTAGCGGCGGAACCTTCCTGGCGCTATGTTCTGGTCTTCAATCCGCCGGACAGCGCCGGCATCGGCGATGCCTGCGCCGGGCATGTGATGCCGCAACCGCGCGCGTCCAGCCTGGAAGTGCTGGCAAGCCTGTGCCAGGGCAGCCGCGCCTTTGCCGGGGCGCGGGGCACGACGCTGCGCGCCGTCTCGGCCCAGGATCCGGGCTTGGCGCGCCTCGTGGCCGAGGTGACGACCACGGTGTTCTCGGCATCCGACATCGATAAACGCGGGCCCGGCCATGCTCCGGCCAATGTCGGCCGGCCCGCGCGCGCGTTGATATCAACCCGAGGGTGGCGGCAAACAACCTCCCCAGCTGATCGCCCTCGTGGGACCCCGGTGCTGCGTCCGACCCGCGCAGCACCGGGGTCGATTTTTTTGGGGGCCATCGTCCTGAGCTGGCGCGGCTCCACTTGGCGCGGCACCGAGTCCGAACTATCGTTGGCGGCGAACTGACGTTTTTTCGCCTGGAGTAGCCGTCATGCATGCTTCCGTCCGCCGCGCGATGCCGATCATGGCGCTCGGCGCCAGCCTGTCCCTGACGTCATGCGCCGATCTCGTGATGACGTCGCGCCAGGCGCCCGGCTACACCGGTGCGATGGTTCAGTCATTCCTCACCTCCGCTGGCACCGGCGGGCCCGTGCTCGTCCGGGTCCTCAACAACCCGTTCGGCGGCGGGCCGATCGAGAGCATGGTGGCCGAGGAGGCGACCCAGGTCTCGCGCGTCCCCTCGGTCAGGTTCACGTCCCGTCCGGCCGAGGCCAGGCAACCGGATTGGCACGTGGTCGTGATCTTCAACCCGGTGGCCGGCGCGAACGTCCGCGAAGCCTGCGAGAACGCGGCCGCCGTCCGGACGGTGCCGGCTCCAGCCAATACGCAGGCGATCTTCAGCTTCTGCTCGGGCGCGCGGATGATCGCCGGTGTGCGCGCCAATTCGGGCACGGTTGCGTCGGCAAGCGATCCGCGCCTCAGGCTACTCGTTCGCCGCGCCATGCTCGACCTGTTCGGCCAGGGCGATACCGATGATGGCGACGGCATATTCCTCAACTCGTTCCGTCCCATCGGCACCGGCGCTGACCGCCTGGGCTAGGTGGGCTGATCCGCCGGGGGACCGTGCTGCGTCGCGGTCATTGAAATGTCATGCGCGGCAAACCGTGTTGCGCTTGACGGCTGCGGCCACGCCGGGCAAACCAGGGACCAGTGAATTCCAGCCGGGGAGGGCTGTCATGAGTGGCCGGATCGGTGGCGCCGCTACGGCGCTGGTGCTGTTGAGCGCGATGGCGGTTGTGTCGGACGCCGCCTGGGCGCAGTCGGGCAAGATCACGCTCTATACCTCGCAGCCCGACAAAATCGCCGCTGACACGGTCGCGGCCTTCCGCGCCAAGCATGCCGGTGTCGAAGTCGACATCTTCCGGTCCGGCACCACCGAGGTGATGAACAAGCTGCAGGCCGAGTTCACGGCCGGCGATCCGCGGGCCGACCTGCTGCTGATTGCCGACGCGGTGTCCATGGAGGCCTTGAAGGCCGCCGGCCGGCTGCTCGCCGTGACCGACGCCGACGTCTCCGCCTATCCCGAGGCGGCCTACGATCGCGACCGGACCTATTTCGGCACCAAGCTCATCACCACCGGCATCATGTACAACACGGCGGCAAAGAAGCCGACTTCGTGGAAGGACCTGGCCGATCCATCGGCCAAGGGACAGATCGTCATGCCCAGCCCGCTCTACTCGGGCGCCGCCGCCATCCACATGGGCGCGCTCACCTCCGATCCCACGCTCGGCTGGGACTATTACAAGGCGCTCGCCCGGAACGGCGCGGTCGCCGTGCAGGGCAATGGCGCGGTCGCCAATGCGGTGCGCCGCGGCGAGAAGATGTATGGCGTGATCGTCGAGTTTCTGGCGATCGATGCGCGCGCCAAAGGGGCGCCGGTCGACTTCGTGTTCCCGACCGAGGGAGTGACGGCCGTGACCGAGCCGGTCGCCATCCTCAAGGCCTCGAAGAATCCCGCAGCGGCCAAGGCCTTCCTCGCCTTCCTGCTGTCGAAGGAGGGCCAGGAGTTGGCCGCCAAGCAAGGCTTCCTGCCCGCGCACAAGGAAGTCGCCCCACCGGCCGGCTTTCCCAAGACGGCTGACGTCAAGATCATGCCGATGAACATCAAGGCCGTGCTGGATCAGGACGCGGCGAACAAGCGTCGCTTCAACGAGTTGTTCGGCGGGTGACCGCAGCCGGCCGACGGATCCCGTTCAGTCTTCGACGCGGTGAAGCGCCGGCCGTCTATGTCCTGATCGCCGGCTTCGTCGGCGTCGTGTGCCTGTGGCCGCTCGCTCGGCTGCTGCTTGAGGGCGTGCTGCCGGGCGGACAGGTCGACCTCACGCCGCTTCGGCGGGTGCTCGATGATCCAGCGACGTGGCGCGCCGCGCGCAACAGCCTGTGGGCCGCGGCATGCGGCACCCTTCTGTCGGTGTTGATCGGCGCCAGCACGGCGCTCATCGTCGGCCTGACCGACGTGCGCGCCAAGCCGGTCCTGGTGCTGTGCCTGATCCTGCCGTTGATGATTGCGCCCCAGGTGACGGCCCTGGCCTGGCTGCAGGTGCTCGGCCCGTCGAGTCCGCTGCTCCAGGCCCTCGGCCTGGCGCCGCCGCCCGGCACGCGCAACCCGCTCTATTCCGAGGGCGGCATCATTCTGCTGTTCGGCATCCAGCACGCGCCGCTCGTGTTCCTGGCGATCCGGGCCGGGCTGCGGCGCCTGCCGCAGGACATGGTCGAGGCGGCGCACGCATGCGGCGCACGTCGCTGGCAGGCGGTCGCCACGGTCGTGCTGCCGCTGCTGGCTCCGGCGCTCATTGCCGGCGTTGCGCTCGCCTTCGTGTCGGCGATCGGCAATTTCGGCATTCCCGCGCTGCTCGGCATTCCCGGCCGGTACACCGTCCTGACCACGCTCATCTACCAGCGCCTCGCTGGCCTCGGGCCTTCGGCGCTCGCGGAGACCGCGTCTCTGTCGCTCGTGTTGGGCGCGCTCGCGATCGCAGGCCTCGGCATCCAGGGCTGGATCAACCGCGGCGTCGATGTGCGCGCCAGCGCTGCGATGGGTCCTCGGCCCTATCCGCTCGGGCGCTGGCGACTGCCAGTCGAAATCCTGTGCTGGGCGATCGTGTTCCTGGTGCTGGTTCTGCCGATCAGCGCGCTGTTCGCCACGTCGATCACGCCGACGATCGGCGTCAGACTGTCGGCCGCCACGGCGACGCTCGCCAACTACGGTTTCGTGCTGATCGACCATGCCGTGACCGCGCGCGCCTTCCGGAACAGCCTGCTGCTCGCCGGCGGCGCCGCGACGCTGCTGGCGATCGTTGCCGTGCCGCTCGCCTATTTCATTGTCTGGCGCAACGCACGAGGGTTGCGCCTGCTCGCAGCCGCCGCCGAATGCACCTATGCACTGCCCGGCGTGGTGCTCGCCATTGCCTGCATCCTGATTTTCCTCAATCCGCTGCCGCTGCTGGGCTGGAGCATCTACGGCACGGTGTGGATCATCCTCGCGGCCTATCTCTCGCGCTTCCTGATCCTCGCGCTCAAGCCAGCGATTGCCGGCATGCAGCAAAGCGAGCGCGCCTTCGAGGAGGCCGCGGTCATCCTGGGCGCGCGCATGACGACGCGGCTCGTCACGGTCGTCGTGCCGCTGGTGGCACCTGCAGCGGTGGCCGGCGGGCTGCTCGTGTTCCTGACCGCGTTCAACGAGCTGACCGTGTCGGCGCTGCTGTGGTCGACCGGCGCGGAAACTTTGGGTGTGGTGGTCTTTTCGCTCGAACAGTCGGGCGAGTCGACCTACGCCGCCGCTGTCGCGGTTCTGACGGTGCTCGCCACCATCGGATTGATGCTGTTCGCCTCGGCCTTTGTGCGCCGTCTGCCCGCCGGCACGCTGCCATGGCAAGCCTAAGCGGAACGACGTTCCGCCGAGACCGTGGTCTTGCTTTGAATTCAAGAGCCGGATTCACGCGGCAGTTTGAAGCGATGCCTCAATCTGCGACGACCCCGCTCTAGAGCAGATTCCGATTAGGTAGAACATATCCTGCGTCAAGGATGTAGTTGAGGCATTCCTGGGGTGGGAAGGATCGAATGGCTTCGGCGATTGCGTCCCAGAGGTCGTCGACCGTCCGAGCAGCG
>VGDO01000089.1 GCA_016869645.1 Alphaproteobacteria bacterium | reverse complement strand
ATCCGTGGTGCACTAGCTCGTACCTCGTGTAGGTGTCGAGGTAGTTCACGGGCGCGGCGAGCTGCGGCAGGAGCCCGACGTCCTCCTGGCGCAGGTAATAGCGGTTGATGCCATCGAACATGCCGAACACGTAGCCTTTGTTGAGGATGGTACGCTCCCATGCCGGCCAAGCCGGTTTGGCGGTGTTCGGCTCGGTCGATTCGATGATGACGAGGCGCGGCCGGAATCTCTGCCAGTCGGCGCCAGCGATGACGGCGGCTTCCCACCCCTCGGCGTCGATCTTGAGCAAGTCGATCTCGGTGCGGACGTGACGCTCGCAGACCTGGGCGAGCGTCTCGACATCCACCAGGCGTTCCTGCGGCGCAGTGCCGAGCGATTGCAGGAAGCTCAGCCGTTCATAGTCGAGCGTCGAAACCTGCGCCGTCGGGACGGCGTAGAAGACTCGCTTCTCGGCCTTTTCGCCGATCGCCATGTTGAGATTGGTGTCGGCCGGTCTGAGCAGGTTGAAGAAATCGAAGAGTTCCACGACCGGCTCGATGTTGATACCGCGCCAGCCGCGCACGTAAAAATAGTTCGTCACCGAGTCGCGCACCGGGTGGCATGCGCCGACGTCGATGTAAAAGCCGAAAGGTTGCGGAAATAGTCGGTCGACGATGACGTCTTCGCCATTCTGGGCGAAGGAGACCATGGGCGCATCCCCAGGTCTTCGCCGGTAAAGAACCATGGCACCTTGGCCGCGGTGATCGTTACTCTAGGCTAGGGTCAAGCCGTCGGCCGGTCAACCGCGGGGCCGCGACATGAGTTGCGCTCATTCCCCTGCGGCACGCACGCCGGCGCGCGGGGCTGCGCCCGGTTCGATGCGCGTCGCGAGGGTGGAGTACAGGCTGTCGGCCAGAGCGAATTCGAGCTGAACGAGCGGCGGACGCACCTTGAGCCACCGTTTGTCGCCGGTCTGACGCGCCCTTACCGCTTTCATGACCGGCACGAAGCTGTGGCTCAGGACCGTCTCGAGCATGGCCTCGACATTGGGCTGCAGGGCGGAATCGCCGTCATGCAGGCGACGCATCAGCTCCGGCGCGATGTTGGCGCAGCCGCAGATCGTGCCGACGCCGCCCAGCTTGAGCGCCGCCGTCAGGTGGTTCTCCGCGCCGACGAAGATCGACAGCGTGCTCCCGAAACGGCGAAGCAGCGGCTCCGTGTAGCTCCAGTCGGCCGTGCTGTCCTTGACACCGGCGACGCGATCGGGAAACCGGCGCACCAGCCGCTCGATGGCGGCGAGGCTGATGTTGACCGCGCTGATGCTCGGGATGTTGTAGAGGAAGATCGGAATGCGCCGGTCGCCCAGTTCTTCCATGATCGAGGCGAGGCTCGCGACCACGCCGTCATCGCCGGTGTCCTTGAAGAAGAAAGGCGGCAGCACGAGCGCGCCGGCGCAGCCCCTCTCCGCGGCGTGGCAGGTGAGTTCGATCGTGTCCACGATCGAGGCACAGCCGGTGCCGACCGTAATGCGCTCGCGCGGGATGCCGGCGGCGAGCAGGCCGTCGAGCGCCGCCCTGCGCTCGGCGACCGAGAAGGATGGTCCTTCGCCGGTGGTGCCGAACAGCGTGATGCCGTCGCAGCCGGACTGGAACAGCCAGCGCGTGTGCTGAGCGAGCAGGGCGACGTCGATCGCGCCGGCATCGGTGAGCGGCGTCAGAATGGCGGTGAACAGGCCGCGAAGCGGCGAAAGCGGGCTCATCTCGGTTCCCTGGAGGTCGCGGGGTCAGCCGGCACGATAGCCTCGCGCGGGTCCGGCGCAAAGCGCGATCCGGGCATATTGTGTATGCAAACACGGCGTGTGTCGGGCAGTATCCTGGCACAGGTCCTGGGTCGGGAGAGCGCCATGCTCAAGGGCATCGATCCGCTGCTGCACGCCGATCTGCTGCATGCGCTGGCCAGCATGGGCCATGGCGACGATCTGGTCATTGCCGACGCCAATTTTCCCGCTGCCAGCATGGCGCGGCGCCTCGTCCGGCTCGACGGCGCCGGCGCGCCGGCGGCGTTGCGCGCGGTGCTGACCTTGCTGCCGCTCGACGACTTCGTCGAGCATCCGGCCGCCGTCATGGCGGTGGTTGGCGATCCGGCACGCGTGCCGGAGCCGGTGCGCGACTTCCAACCGGTCCTCGCCGCGGCCGCGGGCCGGCCGGTCACGATCGAGCGGCTCGAGCGCTTCGCCTTTTACGACCGATCACGCGCCGCCTTCGCCGTGGTCGCGACGGGCGACGCCCGCAAATACGCCAACATCATCCTGCGCAAGGGCGTGATCGCGGTCGACTGATGGGCATGGATCCCGGCCCCAGACGCAGGCTCGGACGCTCCACCGTGGAGCTGACGCGGCTCGGCTTCGGCGGCGCGCCGATCGGCAATCTTTTCGCGCCTGTGGCCGACGGCGATGCCGTGCGCGCGATCGAGGCGTCATGGCGCGCCGGCTTGCGCTATTTCGATACGGCGCCGCTCTATGGTCACGGCCTGAGCGAGCAGCGCTTCGGCCGCGCGCTTTCCGGCCAGGTGCGCAGTGAGTTTGCGATGTCCACCAAGGTCGGACGCCTGTTGATGCCTGTCGACACGGCCGATGGCGGCGCCTATGTCGACGTTCCGGCTTTCCAGCCCACCTACGACTACAGCTATGACGGCGCCATGCGTTCGTTCGAGGCGAGCCTTGAGCGGCTCCGCCTCGACCGGATCGACCTGCTCCTGATCCACGATATCGACGCCTTCACCCATGCAGAGGAACAGCCGCGGCGCTACCGCGAGGCCATGGCGGGCGCCTATCGCGCGCTCGACGAGCTGCGCCGCAGCGGTGCGGTCGGCGCCATCGGCCTCGGCGTCAACGACTGGCGCGTTTGCGAGCAAGCGGCCGCCGACGGCGATTTCGACGGCTTCCTCGTCGCGGGGCGCTATACTCTGCTGGAGCAGGAGCCGCTCGACAGCTTCCTGCCGCTCTGCGCGCGGCGCGGCATCGGTGTGATCGCAGCCGGCGTGTTCAACTCGGGAATCCTCGCGACCGGCCCGGTTGACGGCGCCATGTACAACTACCGTCCTGCGCCGGCCGGCATGCTCGACCGCGCGCGGCGCATCCAAGAGCTCTGTCGTGCCCACGGTGTAAGCCTGGCCGCGGCCGCGCTGCAGTTTCCGCTCCTGCATCCCGCCGTGACGTCGGTCGTGCTGGGCATGCGGTCGGAGGCCGAGGTGATTCGCAACCTGGATCTGATGGCAGCCGACATCCCGGAGGGGTTGTGGCGCGATCTCAAGGGTGCGGGGCTGCTCCATGCCGCAGCGCCCACAAAGTCGGCGGAGCCGCCATGACTGTGCGATCGATCGACGCACACCAGCACTTCTGGCGCCTGGCGCGCGGCGACTATGGCTGGCTGACGCCGGCGCTCAAGCCGATCTATCGTGACTTCGGCCCAGCCGAGCTGCGGCCTTTGATGGGGGCGTCCGGGGTCGACCGGACCATTCTCGTGCAGGCGGCGCCGACCGAGGCCGAGACGCTGTTCATGCTCGAGGTGGCGCGCGCGTCGGGCTTCGTCGTCGGCGTGGTCGGCTGGGTCGATATGGAGGCACCTGACGCGCCAGCCCGCATCGCCGCGCTTGCCGCCGATCCGCTGCTACGCGGTATCCGTCCCATGATCCACGACATCGTCGATCCGGATTGGATGTTGCGGCGTGAGCTGGAACCGGCGCTTCGCACGATTGCCGAGCGGGGCCTCGTCTTCGATCTGCTCGTCCGTCCGGTGCATCTGCGCAATGCCCTGACCTTGCTCGAGCGACACCCCGAGCTCAGTGGTGTCATCGACCACGGCGCCAAGCCCGACATCAGGGGCTGGTCCCCTGGCGACGCAGATTTCCGGCGCTGGCAGGCCGACATGTCGGTGCTGGCGCGGCAGACCAGCGCGGACTGCAAGCTGTCGGGTCTTGCCACGGAGGCGGCGGCCGACTGGCGCACAGACCACCTGCGTCCCTATGTCGATGTGCTGCTCGAGACCTTTGGCGCACAACGATTGATCTGGGGCAGCGACTGGCCAGTCGTCGACCTGGCCGGCGGCTATGGCAAATGGCACGCGGCGGCCGAAGCCTGCATCGCCGGCTTGCCTGCGACGGATCGCGCCGCGATCTTCGGCCTCAACGCCGCGCGCCGCTATGGCGTATGATGCCGTCCGTGGATGGACAGCGCACGAAGCAGGCGACATGACGGATCAACCAGGCTACGCCGCCCATGGTGGGATGATCTTCGCGTTCGGCGACAAGGTTCCTCTGATCGCGCCCGACGCGTTCGTGGCGGCTAATGCCGCGGTGATCGGCGATGTCGAGATTGCATCGGGCGCCAGCGTCTGGTTCGCCTGCACGCTGCGCGGCGACGACCACAAGATCACGATCGGTCCGCGCACCAACGTTCAGGACGGCACGGTCATCCACGTCTTCGAGCAGAAGTATTCGACCACGATCGGCGCCGACGTCACGATCGGGCACAATGCCATGCTGCATGGCTGCGTCGTCGAGGACCTGGCCATGGTCGGCATCAGCTCGGTCGTGCTCGACGGCGCCACGATCGAGACCGGTGGAATTCTCGCCGCGGGCGCCGTGCTGGCGCCCGGCAAGCGCATCAAGGCGGGCGAGCTGTGGGCCGGCGTCCCGGCCAAGCTCGTGCGCCCCGTGACCGAGGCGGAGCGCGTCTTCATCCGCGACAACGCCGCGCACTATGCCAAGCGCGCCGGGCAGTTCCTCAGCGGCTTTGCGCGGCCGTCGGCGCCGCGGCGCGCCTAATCCGCAGCGGATTCGGGTCTCGGCGCATGACGCGTCGGGCGGCGCAGCAGAGGCAGGAGCGGGATGGCGATCAGCGCGACCGTCATCAGCAGCATGAAATCGTTGATGTACGAAATGGTCGTCGCCTGACGCATCACCTCGTCATTGAGCGCGGCGCGTCCCGCCGGGGTCGACAGGTTCCAGAGCGACGATTGGCTCATGTCCCGCACCGCGCCGGCGAAAGGTGTCAGGTGCTCGACCAGCTCCGAATGCACCACTTGGGTATTGCGGCCCAGCATGTAGATGACGAACGAAATCCCCATGCTGCTGCCCAGGTTGCGGATCAGACTGACGAGAGCAGCACCCTGGGTGCGCAGGTCGCCGGGCAAGGTGGCGAACGCAATCGTGCTGAGCGGGACCCAGATGAGGCCGAGACCGATGCCCTGAGTGATACCGGTCGTGATGATCTCAGTCACGCCGACATCCGCGGTGAATCCCGTCATCTGCCAGAGCGAGAGAGAAACCAACGAGAAGCCACCGAGCAGCAGATGTCGAGGGTCGACGAGGTTGAGCAGCCGGCCGATGAAGAACATCGTGATCATGGTGCCGATGCCGCGCGGCGCGAGCGCCATGCCCGCAGTCACGATCGGCAGACCGACGAGGTTTTGCAGGAACGGCGTGATCAGCGCGATCGTCGCGAGCAGAACAATGCCGGTCAGAAAAGTGAACAACAGGCTGGAGATGTAGTTGCGGTCGCGAAAGAGGCGCTTGTCGAGGAAGGGCCGATCGGTGGTCCAGCTGTGCACAATGAACAGGTAGAGGCCGAGGATCGAAAGCGTGGCCTCGATGAGGATCTCGGTCGACGAGAACCAGTCGAGGTGCTGGCCGCGGTCGAGCATGAGCTGCACCGCGCCGACCGACAGGCTGAGCGCGCCGAAGCCGAACCAGTCGAAGTCGCCCTGCTCGCGCGCGTGCTTCTCCGGCAGCGCAGCGAACAGGCCTGCAATCGTCAGAAGGCCGACCGGCAGGTTGATGTAGAAGACCCAGCGCCAGTTGTACCATTCGGTCAGATATGCGCCGACGGTCGGGCCGAGAATCGGGCCGACCATGACCCCCACGCCCCAGACCGCCATGGCGTGTCCATGCTTCTCGCGCGGGTAGACGTCGAGCAGGATCGCCTGAGACATCGGCACCAGCGATGCGCCGAACATCCCCTGGAGTAGCCGGAACACCACCATTTGCTCGAGTGATTGCGCCATGCCGCACAGCATGGACACGATGGTGAAGCCGGCGATGGAGAAGAGAAAATAGCGCTTGCGCCCGAAGCGCCCGGCAAGCCAGCCGGTCGGCGGCGTCATGATGGCGGCCGCGACGATATAGGAGGTCAGGACCCAGTTGATCTGGTCGAGCGTCGCCGACAGCGTGCCCTGCATGTGCGGCAGAGAGATATTGGCGATCGTCGTGTCGATCGTCTGCATGATCGTCGCCAGCATGGCGCAGACGGTGATGGCGCGACGGCGCGGCTTGCTGATCAGACCGTTCATGACGATCAGCCGCTCAGGTCGACAAGCCCAGCGAGCGGCGGACGAGTCGGACGAAGTCGGGCCAGCTTCGCCGGTGGCCGGTGTCGATCTCGACGCTGGCGCTCATGCCCGCGCGGAGCGGCGGGGCGCCGGCTGGCATGTCGATGCGCAGACGGACGGGAATGCGCTGCACGACTTTGACCCAGTTGCCGCTCGAATTCTGCGCGGGCAATAGAGCGAACTCCGCTCCCGTCGCCGGGCTGATCGTGTTGACGGTGGCGCTCCACACCAGGTCCGGATAGGTGTCGATCACGACGGTTGCCGGATTTCCGACGCTCACATGGGCGAGGTCGCTCTCCTTGGGATTGGCCTCGATCCAGACCTCGTCGCTGAGAACCAGGCTGAAGGCCGCCTGTCCGGCGCCGAGATACTGGCCTACCTGGAGTGCCGTCACATTTGTGACAATGCCATTCGCCGGCGCGCGGATCACCGTCTGACGCAGATCGCGCTCGGCCTTGTCGGCCAACGCCTGCACGACGGCATAGCGGCCATAGGTTTCGGGCGCGGCATTGGGCGCGCCCTCGAGCGCGGCACGCGCGGCTGCGGCTTCCTCGCGCAGCACGGCAAGCGTCTGCTGAGCATTGTCGAGATTGTGACGCGACTCGTCGAGCCGCGCCTGCGTGACCGTGCGGCCCTGCATCAGCTCGCGCTGACGGTCATAGTCGCGCCGGAAGTATGCGATGTCGCTTTCGGCGCGCCTGATGGCCTCCTGCTTCTGGCGATAGGTGGCGCGCAGCGCCTCGATGTCGTTGCGCACCGTGACGAGCTGCGCCATGGCACCGGCCAGCGCCAGCCGATAGGACTCGTCGTTCAGCCGGAACAGGATCTGGCCGGCTTCGACGCGCTGGTCGTTGCGCACACTGATTTCGGCCACCACGCCCGAAACATCCGTGCCCAGCGTCACCTTGTCTGCCCGGACATAGGCATTGTCGGTGCGCACGTAGCGCCCGCCCGCCAGATAGATGTGGACCCCGACAACGGCGACCGCCACGGGCACCAGCAGCAGCAGGATGCTGCGCAGCAGGCGGCGCAGCGCCGCGGCACTCGGCCGGGCGGCCGCGGCGCCGAGGTCGAGTCCGTCGAGACCGTTGCGCGGGCTGTCAACCATGGGCGCGCTCCGCGCCGGGCTCATCGGCAACGGTATCGTCTGCGTTCGCTTCCTGGTTGCGCGCGTCTGCGCTCAAGCCGTTGCGTGCGCTGCGCTCCGAGAGGTTGGCTTTGACGGCGAGCAGCGTGTCAATCAGCGTGTCTCGCTGCTGCTGGGTCAGGCCGGCCATCGCCTCATTGCGCGTTTCCAGGCCGAGAGCGCGCATCTTTTCGATGTAGGGCAACGCCTTGGCCGTGAGCTGCGGTATGCGTACGCGTCGGTCGCCCGGTTGCGCGCGGCGCTTGATGAAGCCCTGCCTCTCGAGCTTGTCGAGCAGGCGGGCGAGCGTGATCGGCTTGACCTCGAGGATTTCGGCGAGCGCGTTCTGATTGATGTCGCGGTGGCGCGCCATGTGCGCCAGCACGGAGAATTGCGCGCGCGTCAGGCCGAGCTTTCGGGCTTTCGCCTTGTGGTCGAAGCGCCGGCGCAGCAGGCGGGCAACGTCGTGCAGGACGAAACCGAGAGCGCGGTCGAGGCTTTCCGGCGGCATGGCGCGATGACGAAATGGGGGGTCTGGGTCGTTCGTAAGCATGCTTATCATAGGCTGGCTTATCGACCTGTCAAATGGCTGACAATGTGCCCGAAGGGCGAGCGCATTGACACCAAACTGGCGATTGCCGACAATCGCCTATTCCCTGCGGTTCCACTGGTAATCGATTGATTTGTAAAAGAAATGCCAGCGAGGAAATCGCCGGGCCGTTCGACGAAGAGGGGAAGCCTCGATGATTTCGGCACGCAAGACCTATGGCAGATCGAAGAGCGACAGGCCGGGCAAGAAGGGACAGCCTGCTTTCGGGGTGGGCGCCCATGACGGCATCCAGTACCACTTCTTTGCCGGCGACAAATTCTTCTCGGTCCGCGTGGTCGAGACCGACACGCACAAGCACCAGTCGGCCTGGCTCTACGACCGCCGTGCGCGCGAGGTGCTCAACATCGACAGCGCGCGGGCACTGAAGCAGGGACGCGGAGATCAGCTCGACATTTCCGGCCCACGCTTCCGCATCCGCGCCGACCAGACTGGCGGCGAGATCGGTGTGCTCGACGCCAAGCAGCGTCCGTCCTTCGAGATCGCGTTTCGGACCCCGATCAGCTTCCACTGGGACTTCCCGGGCGGCCCGGTCATCCATCAGCCGCTGATCAAGGCCGAGATCGCCTATCGCGGTGAGACGCTGCGCGCGGTCGGCTACAGCAAGCGCTACTGGTACGACGACCCGATCGGCTACTGGTCGTGGCGCTTCATCCAGGGATCGTTCGGCCGCTCCATGCTGTGGACGGCGGAGGCGAATTTCGACCTGGTGAAATACGACTACTTCAAGATCGTGCGCCCGAGCGGAAAGCTGGAGCAGGCAGCAAACCGCGATTCCATGCACCGCCAGGAATACGGGCGCGCCATCGTCGGCCGCACCACCTACGAGATCGACCTCCAGGAGCTCGGGCGCTGGGAGACGCGCATGCACACCAGGTTGCTCGACACGAAGCTGCGCCAGAGATTCTGCAAGATGACGCTGCGCCGTGGCGACAAGGTCGAAACCGGGTATGCTCTGAACGAGATCGCCTGCGGCACTGCATGGTGACGCGATCGGCGACGACGTTCCGGCAACATCCGACGACCAGAGCAGGGAGCATGTCTTGAAGTTCGGCTTCTTCACGACGCTGTCCGATCCGGGCAATCCGCGCGGCTTCACCCGGATCGTCGAGGATCTGCGGGAGCAGGTGGTCACCGCCGACCGCGGCGGGTTCGACGCGATCTGGCTGGCCGAGCACCATTTCGGCCCCGAGGGCATGGGCAACATCCCCAACCCGCTCATGTTCGCGCTCGACCTCGCGCACCGCACCAAGCACGTGCGCTTCGGCATGTGCGCCGTGATCCTGCCCTGGTGGCATCCGATCCGCGTCGCCGAGGACATCGCGACGCTCGACCACATGATCGGCGGCAGGCTCGACGTCGCGTTCGGCCGCGGCATCTGGCCGCGCGAGGGGCCCAACTTCCATCCCGCAGCCAATCCGAAGAACTCCGAGGTCAATCTCGCTCTGTTCAAGGAGAGCCTCGAGATCGTCAGGAAGGCGTGGACCGAGGAGTTCTTCAGCCACAACGGGCCGAACTACACCTTTCCGGCGGCCGAGACGCGCTGGAGCCACCCGATGTTCCCGGCCGATCCGCGCTGGCGCGACGGCGATGTGGTGACCAAGCTCAACGTCACGCCGAAACCGTTCCAGAAGCCGCATCCGCCGCTCTGGCAAGTGTGCTCGTCGCCGAGCTCGATCGAGTTCTCGGCGCGCAACGGGCTGATGCCCATGCTGTGGCAGCCGCCGGCCAAGGGCGTGAGGCATTTCCACGACATGTACCAGCGCATTCGCTCGGAGACCGAGGGAAAGCCCTTCAAGCTCAACGGCAACATTGCAGTCCTGCGCCAGATCTACGTGGCGCCGACCATGGAGCAGGCGCGCGCCGAGGGCGAGAAGGCGACGGCCTTTGTCTATCTCTACAACAATCCGTTCCGCGGCCTCGCCATGTTCATGAACCCGGGCGAGCAGCCCACTCCCGACATGAAGATGGGATTCGACTTTCTGCAGGAGCGCGGCAACACGATCGTCGGCTCGCCCGACTACGTGGTCGAGCGCCTGCAGGAGTTGCGCGAGATCGGCGGCTGCGAATATGTGCTGCCCGACATGGCGCAACCCTATCTCTCGCAGAAGCAGATCCTGGCCTCGATGGAGCTGTTCGCGACCAAGGTCATGCCGCGGCTAAGATCCTAGCTGTCCGTTCTCAATCGGCCGGGCTGGTGCGCGTCGCGGCTTCGCGCCGGTCGCTCTCGGCCATGATCGCAATCATGCCCAGCACGATGGCGACGCCGAGCCACTGCCAACCATCGAGGCGCTCGCCCAATACAGCGATCGCGAGCAGGATGCTGATGATCGGCTCGATGTTGCTGAGCATGGCGGCCGGCGTCGCACCGATCCGGGCGATGCCGCCGAAGAGGCCGAGCAGGCCAACGGTGTAAAATCCGGCATTGGCGAGGAAGGCGAACCAGCCGAGCGTTGTCTGCGGTAGCGCCGGCGGGCCAGCAGCAAGCTGCACGACGAGTGCGATCGCACAGGCGACTGCCATCATGTAGAGCGTGCTGACAATCGCATCGTCTGGGTGGAGCGTGCGGCTCGTCCACATGAACGAGCCCGCCGCGCACAAGGCGCCAAACGCGGCCAGTGCGATGCCCAAGGGATCGAGCCGGTCGAAGGCGACGCTGAGCGTCAGCACGAGGCCGCCGAAGGCCGCGAGCATCAGGGTGGCGCGCAGCCAGGTCAATCGCTCGTGGCTCACGATGGTGCCGAGCAGTCCGACCACAAGGGGAAAGCTGTAGAAGATGAGCGACGACAGGCTGACGGGTATGTAGGCGACCGAGCCGACATAGCCATAGGCGGTCAAGACCATCATCACGCCGATGATGGCGCTGTGCTTCCAGACATGCGTTCTGACGCGCAGCACACGGCCAAGCGCAAGCGCCACCAGCAGAAGGGTCGGCACGGCAACAACGAATCGCACCGTCGTGATGCTCATCGTGTCGGCGCCGGCGTCGTAGGCGAGCCGGTTGAGCGTCGGGGTGAGCGCGAAGCACACGGCCGAGCCCAGCACCATGAGCAGGCCCGGCACATCGAACCCCTGGCTGCGCCAAGCGGTCATGCGGAGGGCGCGCCGCCACCGAGACGATCGGCCCAGCGCCGGATCGAGTCCTTGTAGCCCGCGGGCATGGGCAGGCCGGCAACTTCGTCGAGGCCGAAGGTCGCAAGCTCCTTGTGCTCGTGCGAGACGCGCAGGCCCGCAAGGCTCGCGACCAGGCAGCCATGGGTGACGATCAGCACCTCGACGCCGGGCAGAATGCGATAGAGCCAGCAATCCAGGAGATCTGACACCTCGGCCTGGAGATTGATCTCCTCGCGGATCTCGCGGACCAGGCAATCCGGCGGATGCTCGCCTGGCTCCAGCTTGCCGCCCGGCAGCTCCCATTCGCCGCGCTCGTTCTTGAGCAGCACGACCCGACCGTCCGAGATGATGACGCCCTTGACCGAGACCGGAAACCGGTAGGCGCGGTTGTCGGTCGCGCTCACGACGAGGCCTCTCGGCGGTATTCGCGCCAGTTCATGAACAGGATGGCGCCGAGGATCAGCGCGCCGCCGAAATACTGCAGCGGTGCCAACACCTCGCCCAATATGACGAGCGCACAGATCAGGCTGACCAGGGGCTCGAGGTTGAGGAGAACGGCCGTCGGCACCGACCCGATGCGCGCGATCGCGATGAAGAAGGCGGAAACGCCGACGATGTAGAGCACGCCGCCGCCGAGCAGCGCGCTCCAGCCGGTGCCGGTCACGGGCGCGGCGAAGCCGCGATCCAGCAGCATCCACAGCGCGAACGCCGAGACCGACGTCGTCATCATGAAGAAGTTGGCGGTCAGGCTGTCGATCTCGCGCATCAACCGGCTGCTGAGCAGGAACACGATGGCGATTGATATCGACGCCAGCAGCGCCAATGCGACGCCGCGAATATCGATGCCGTAGAAATCGGCGCCCAGCGTGAGCGCCACACCGACGAACGCGATGCCGAGCGAGGTCGAACGCACGACCGTCAGCGCCTCGCCGTCAACGACCCGGGCGAGCACGGCCACGACCAGCGGAAACGTATAGAAGATGAGCGTGGCCAGGCCGACTGGGATGAAGTTGACCGAACCGAGATAGCCGAAGGAGGCAAGCGCAAGCGGTATGCCGACGAGGGCTCCGCGCAGCGACTCGCGTGATAGGAAGCGGGGTCGCAAGCCCATGGCACGCGCCAGGAGATAGACGCCGACGAAAGCCGCGAGCGAGCGCACGAACAAATTGGTCGCAGCATCCGAGCCGGCATCGTAGGCGTAGCGCGCGAGCGTGGGACAGGCGCCAAAACTGACCGCGGCGGCAACCACCGCGACGAGCCCGCGCGGGTCGAATGCGGCGCGTCCGGCACCGGCGCCTGCCTGCGATGTCATGAGATCAGGCCGAGGCGCGCGGCGGATGGCCGTTTGCGGCCGAACGGCGGCTCGAGTCGCGGTCGACCAGGCAGGCGATAAAAGCGCGCCAAACATCCAGCATGCCGAGACTATATGGGGCAATTGCCCCAGGTTCCACAGGCGGCAACCTCACGCACGAGCCAGCGCGGCAAGCGCCCGCACTGGACGAAATGCCCGGTAAATGCAATATTTCCGCGCCACTCCACGAGCATGCGGTTGACACGGATGACCATCGGCACACGTCTCTATACTTGGCTCAAGGGCGAGCTCGTGGGAACCGACCATTTCGGCAACCACTACTATCGCGAACGCGGTGTCAGCGACATCAAGCGTGCCCGGCGCTGGGTGCTCTACAATGGCGAGGCCGAAGCGTCCAAGGTGCCGCCGGAGTGGCACGCCTGGTTGCATCGCACGGTCGACGATGTGCCGACGGGCCAGGCCGGCAAGCCGCACAAGGCGTGGCAGAAGGAGCACATCCCCAACCTGACCGGCACCGAACTCGCCTACCGCCCGCCGGGCCACGTGCTCAAGGGCGGCCAGCGCGACCGTGCGACGGGCGACTACGAGCCCTGGAAGCCGGCTTGACCACGACGATTCCGGGCCGGACGGCGGCCCGGCAGCGGGGACATCAGCAATGCGTCGGAATGTGATCGAAACCGTGATGGGTGCCGTCGTGCTCGTGGTCGCGGGCATGTTCTTGTTCTTCGCCTATTCGGGTAGCACCGTGCGCACGGTGGGCGGCTACGAGCTGGTCGCCCGCTTCGAGCGCGTCGACGGCATCGCGGTCGGATCGGATGTGCGCATCAGCGGCATCAAGGTCGGCACGGTCACCGATAACTCGCTCGATCCCAAGAGCTACCTCGCGATCGTCAAGATGAGCATCAAGCCGACCGTGCAGGTGCCGGCCGACACGGTCGCCGAAATCGCGACCGAGGGCCTGCTCGGCGGGCGCTACCTGGCGCTGGTACCCGGCGGCGACGACCAGATGCTCAAGCCGGGCGGCGTGATCAAATTCACGCAGGCACCGGTCGATTTGACGACGCTGCTCGGCAAGTTCGTGTTTTCCGCCGCTGATTCCGCAAGCAAGAAATCCGAGCAGCCGAAATAGGTCCGCCAAATCCGACTGCCGCGGGAACTCGGCGTCGCCCGCTTCCGTTGCCAGCCCGAATCTTGCCGCATTCGCCGACTAAGCCATGACGACCATGACGCGCGGGTCACTCGCACTGCTCTCCATGCTTGCGCTGCTGGCGGTTCCGCGCGCGGTGTCGGCGGCCGATGTGGCCATGCTGCAGGGTCTGGACAAGATCACGGCCCGGGTGTCGACCTTCGAGGCGCCGGTTGGCCGCACCGTGCGCTTCGGCACGCTTGCCATCGTCATCCAGTCTTGCCAGAAGCGGCCGCCCGAGGAACCGCCCGAAAGTGCCGCCTTCATCGAGATCAATGACATGAAGCCGGGCGAGACGGTCGTCACCCTGTTCCGCGGCTGGATGTTCGCCTCGAGCCCCGCGGTCTCCGCGCTCGAGCACCCCGTCTACGACGTCTGGCTCATCGACTGCAAATAGTCGAGCACGATCCGGTCGCCGGGATCGGCCTCCAGCGGCAGCGTGGCGGCCTGGCCGATCGCGTGGGCGAGGAGCTGGCGGTAGCGGGCACGCGGAATCTCCATGGCGCCGAAGCGCCGGAGATGCGGCGTGACGAACTGGGTGTCGAGGAGCGCGAAGCCGCCGTGGCGTAGCCGCGCGACGAGATGGACGAGGGCGACCTTGCTCGCGTCCGTCGCACGGCTGAACATGCTTTCGCCGAAGAACGCCCCGCCGAGCGCGACCCCGTAGAGGCCGCCGACCAGCGTCTCGTGCTGCCAGCATTCGACGCTGTGGGCGTAGCCCGCGAGATGCAGCTCGCTGTAGAGCCGGCGGATCTCCAAGTTGATCCAGGTGTCCGGCCGGTTGACGCGCGTCTCGGCGCAGCCGTCGAGCACCGCTTCGAAAGCCGTGTCGAGCCGCACCTCGAAGCGCCGCCGGCGCACCGCGCGCCGCAGGCTGTGCGGGATGTGCATGCCGTCGAGCGGCAGCACGCCGCGCTGGTCGGGATCGACGAAATAGACCGCCGGGTCGTTCCGGCTCTCCGCCATGGGAAAGACGCCGATGGCGTAAGCCTGGAGCAGCAGCTCAGGCGTCAGGACGGTCATGACGTGTCAGCCCACCCGACCCTCCAGCCAATGTATGTCGTAGGTACCGTCAATGAAGGCCGGGTCGGCCAGGACGCGCTGGTGCAGCGCGATGGTGGTGTCGATGCCGTCGATCACGCATTCGCTGAGCGCGCGCCTGAGCCGCATCATGCATTCGTTGCGCGTGCGGCCGTGGACGATCAGCTTGGCGATCAGGCTGTCGTAATAGGGCGGCACCTTGTAGCCGGCGTAGAGCGGCGAATCGATGCGCACGCCCGGACCGCCCGGCGGGTGATAGTTGGTGATGGTGCCGGGCGAGGGCCGGAAGGTCTCGGGATGCTCGGCATTGATCCGGCATTCGATCGCATGGCCGTCGATGCTGACGTCGGCCTGAACGAAGGCCAGCTTGGCGCCCGAGGCGATACGGATCTGCTCGCGCACGAGGTCGATCCCGGTGATCTCCTCCGTGATCGGGTGCTCGACCTGCAGGCGCGTGTTCATCTCGATGAAATAGAACTCGCCGTCCTGGTAGAGGAATTCGAGCGTGCCGAGGCTGCGGTAGCCGAGCTGGCGGATCGCCATCACGGCGCGCTGGCCGATGCGCTCGCGCGCGGCAACGTTGAGCGCCGGCGAAGGGGCCTCCTCGAGCACCTTCTGATGGCGGCGCTGCAGCGAGCAGTCGCGCTCGCCGAGGTGAACGACATTGCCGAGGCCGTCGGCGACGATCTGGATCTCGATGTGGCGCGGATGGTCGAGATATTTCTCGAGATAGACCGTGTCGTTGCCGAAGGCGGCCTTGGCTTCGCTGCGCGCGGTCGCGATGGCGCGGTGCAGCTCATCGGCGCTGTGCGCAACCTGCATGCCGCGCCCGCCGCCTCCGCCCGCCGCCTTGACCAGAACCGGGTAGCCGATCTGGCGCGCCAGCGCCAGCGCGTCGGCATCGCCCTGCACGGGTCCGTCGGAGCCGGGCACGCAGGGCAGGCCGGTCTGCTGCGCCGCCTTCTTTGCCTGGATCTTGTCGCCCATCATGCGGATGTGGTCGGGCGAGGGACCGATGAAGGTGAAGCCGTGCTCCTCGACCATCTCGGCGAAGGCGGCGTTCTCGGCGAGGAACCCGAGGCCTGGGTGGATCGCGTCGGCGCCGGTAATGGTCGCGGCCGACAGGATCGCCGGCATGTTGAGATAGCTGTCGCGCGCCGAGGGCGGGCCGATGCACACGCTCTCGTCGGCGAGCCGGACGTGCATCGCATCCGCATCGGCCGTCGAATGGACGGCGACCGTGCTGATGCCCATCTCGCGGCACGCCCGATGGATGCGCAGCGCGATCTCGCCTCGGTTGGCAATGAGGATCTTTTCGAACACGAGGAGCCTGTCAAACCAGGTCCGCGGCCATCACTCGATGACCATCAGAACTTCGCCGAACTCCACGGGCTGGCCGTTCGCCACGAAGACCTGCGCCACGGTGCCGGGTTGCGGCGCCAGGATCGGGTTCATCACCTTCATGGCCTCGACGATCAGCACCGTCTGGCCCTGCTTGACCTTGTCGCCGACGCGCACGAAGGGCGGCGCGGTTGGCTCGGGCGCCACATAGGCGGTACCGACCACCGGGGAGATCACGGCGCCGCGCACGGCAGCCGGCGCGCCGCCGCCCGCAGCAGGCGCGACCGTCACGGGCGCCGGCGCAACCGCCGCCGGGGCAGGGACGGTGATGGCGACGTTGCCCGCCGCCGGTCCCTGGCGGCCGACGCGCACGCGCCAGTCCTTGGTCTCGTATTCGATCTCGGTCAGCCCGGTTTCGCCGAGCAGGGCTGCCAGCCTCCGGATCAGTTCGTCGTCGACCTGATGACCGGCCATCAGGCGTCCGCCTTGCGCTTGATCAGCTCGGCCATCGCGTCGAGCGCGAGCAGGTAACCCTGCGCGCCGAGTCCGCAGATCACGCCGACCGCGACCAGCGAGACATAGGAATGCTGCCGGAACGTCTCGCGCTGATGAATGTTGGAGAGGTGCACCTCGATCACGGGAAGCTCGGCGAGCTTGAGCGCGTCGAGGAGGGCGATCGAGGTCATCGTGTAGGCGGCGGGATTGATGATGATGCCGTCTGCGGTGTCACGCGCCTCCTGGATCCAGGTGACCAGTTCCCCCTCGTGATTGCTCTGCCGGAAATCGATGTCGAGGTTGAGCGCCTGGGCCTTGGTCCGGCACTTGTCCTCGATGTCGCCCAGAGTGTCGCGTCCGTAGATGGCCGGCTCGCGCACGCCGAGCATGTTGAGATTGGGTCCGTTGAGTATCAGGATTTCAGGCACGACGGCGCGGGTCCCGTGCGGTTGAGGCGATCAACGCCTTATATCATGTCACCCACCCCACGCAATGGCGACCCGCGCAATGGCGAAAGCCGCGTTGCGTTCTAAAGATCGGCCAGCGCCGCGGCGCGCGCCTGCAACGCGTCGATCAGCCGTTCCAGCTGGCGCTTGTCGTTGACCGACAGCGCTTCGAGCAGGCGTGCCTCCGCTGAACGCGCCAGCGGCACGATCCCGGCATAGACGGCAAGACCGCGTGGCGTCAGCGCCAGGCGGGCGCGCCGCCGGTCGGCGCTCTCGACGCGCCGGGTGAGGCGGCGCGCGCGCAGCAGCCGGGCGACCGCCCGGCTGACACGGACCTTGTCCATGGCGGTGCGGCCGCAGATTTCGTTCGCCGTCATCGGGCCAAATCGTCCGAGCACGGCAAGGACGCGCCATTCCGGCACGGTCAGATCGAAGCGTTCCTCGTAGAGGCGCGCAATCGTGCGGCTGACTGTATTGGCCAGCACCGAGAGCCGGTACGGCACGAACCTTTCGAGCTCGAGCGGATCCGCAGGCGCGACGATGCCGCTCTCGGGCTTGACGGACGCGGCCGGGGCCGATGACATTTTTCCGCTTGGAATTAGTTTCATCTGAAACTAAATTGAACCCGAGCGGGGAGCGCGTCAAGCGGCGACGTTCCGGTGCGTGGCGCCGGTCGATCGCCGACGATGCCAGGAGGAGCCGATGGCTATGGCAGATCCGGTCGGCGCGAGCGCGGCGACCGCCGATGCGAACCCGATGGGCACCGACGGCTTCGAGTTCGTCGAATACACGGCCCCCGATCCCCGCGAGCTCGGTCAACTCTTCGAGCGCATGGGCTTCGCCGCGGTGGCGCGTCACCGCTCGAAGAACGTCACGCTTTATCGCCAGGGTGATGTCAATTTCATCGTCAACGCCGAGCAGGACAGTTTCGCCCAGGCCTTCGCGCGCGTGCACGGGCCGAGCGTATGCGCCATCGCCTTCCGCGTGACCAACGCCGCCAAGGCCTTTGAACGCGCCACTGCGCTCGGCGCATGGCCGTTCCAGGGCAAGGTCGGTCCGATGGAGCTCAACATTCCTGCGATCAAGGGCATCGGCGATTCGCTGATCTACCTGGTCGATCGCTACGGCAAACGCGGCACCATCTACGACGTCGACTTCGAGCCGATCGCCGGCGTCGATCCGAATCCGCGCGGCGTCGGCCTGACCATGATCGACCACCTGACGCACAATGTGCACCGGGGACGCATGGTCGAATGGGCCGAGTTCTACACGCGGCTCTTCAATTTCCGCGAGATCCGCTATTTCGACATCGAGGGCCAGCTGACCGGCCTCAAGTCCAAGGCCATGACCAGCCCGTGCGGCAAGATCCGCATACCCATCAACGAGAGCTCGGACGACAAGTCGCAGATCGCCGAGTACCTTTCCGCCTATCACGGCGAGGGCATCCAGCACATTGCGCTTGGCACCGGCGGCATCTTCGACGCCGTCGAGGCGCTGCGGGGACGCGGGATTCCCTTCCAGACCGTGCCCGACACCTATTACGAGCTGATCGACAAGCGCCTGCCGGGTCATGGCGAGGATGTCGGCCGTCTCAAGGCCAACCGGATCCTGATGGACGGCGCGCCGACGCCGGAGGGCGGCCGCCTGCTGCAGATCTTCACCAACACCGTGATCGGCCCGATCTTTTTCGAGATCATCCAGCGCAAGGGCGACGAAGGCTTCGGGGAGGGCAATTTCCGCGCCCTCTTCGAGTCGATCGAGCTCGATCAGATCAAGCGCGGCGTGCTCAAGGCGCCGGCCTGATCGCAGGACCAGCGAAGGAAGCGAGCGATGGCCAAGAACTGGATTTCATTTCCACGCCGCGAAGGCGACGCGCCGCGCCAGGCCCATGCCGATCTGCCCGCCGGCACCTACGAGCGCGAGATCGGCAAGGAGGGTTTTTTCGGCCCTGCTGCGCACATGTACCACGCCCATCCGCCAACCAGCTGGACGAGCTGGGAAGGGCCGTTGCGGCCGCGCGCTTTCGACCTGACCAAGGTCAATTCGCGCGCTGACTCGCCGTGGGACGCGGTCGAGGTGTTCGCCAATGCCACGTTGCGCTATCGCTATTGGCGCGCGACCGGGACCATGGACCATCTCGCGCGCAACGGCGACGGGGACGAGCTGCTGTTCGTTCACGAAGGCGCGGGCTCTTTGTTCTGCGATTTCGGCCGCCTGACGTTCAGCGAGGGCGATTACATCGTGTTGCCGCGCTCGACATCCTGGCGGATCGAAAGCAAGTCGCCGGCGACCATGCTGCTGATCGAGGCGACGAATGACAGCTATCGGCTGCCCGACAAGGGGTTGATCGGGACCCACGCCATCTTCGATCCCGATGTGCTCGACACGCCGAAGCTCGACGATGTCTTCAAGGCGCAGCAGGGCGACAAGCCCTGGCGCATCGTCGTCAAGCGCCGCAACCAGCTCTCCACCGTGACCTATCCGTTCAATCCGCTCGACGCGGTCGGCTGGAAGGGCGATCTCGCCCCCGTCCGGATCAACTGGCGCGACATTCGCCCGCTGATGAGCCATCGGGTCCACTTGCCGCCGTCGGCCCATACCACCTTCGTTGCGGGGCGATTTGTCGTCTGCACGTTTGCGCCGCGTCCCGCCGAGAGCGATCCGGGCGCGCTCAAGCTGCCGTTCTTCCACAACAACGACGATTTCGACGAGGTCATCTTTTATCACCACGGCAAGTTCATGAGCCGCGACAACATCCATCCCGGCATGGTGACGCTGCACCCGTGCGGCTTCACCCACGGGCCGCACCCCAAGGCACTTGCGATGGCTTCGAAGTCGTCCGGCGGACAGATGCTCGACGAGGTGGCTGTCATGGTCGACACGCGCGATGCGCTGGACGTCGCCAAGCTGCCCGAGGGCATCGAGTGGACCGGCTATGTCGATAGCTGGCGGACCGACGCCGGCGCGGAGCGCCGATCGTGAAGCTCGCTTCGTTACGCGAGGGCGGACGCGACGGCACCCTCGTTGTCGTCAATTCCGATCTGACGCAATGCTGCACCGTGCCAGGGATCGCGCTGACCCTGCAGGCGGCCCTCGACCGCTGGGCAGCCGCCGAGCCGCTTCTGGCGGATGTCGCGCGCCGGCTCAATGCGGCCGAAATGAACCGCGCGCAGCCCTTCGATCCGGCACAACTCGCCGCACCACTGCCGCGCGCCTTTCAATGGCTCGACGGCAGCGCCTATCTCAACCATGTCGAGCTCGTGCGCAGGGCGCGCAAGGCGGAAATGCCGGAGAGCTTCAAGAGCGATCCGCTGATGTATCAGGGCGGCTCGGACGTGCTGCTCGGCCCGCGCGACCCGATCCGCGCGGCGAGCGAGGAATGGGGCATCGACTTCGAGGCCGAGGTCGCGGTCGTGCTCGACGACGTGCCGATGGGTGTATCGGCGGCCGACGCCGCGCGGCATATCAAGCTCGTCGTGCTGGTCAACGATGTCAGCCTGCGCAACCTGATCCCGGCTGAGCTGGGCAAGGGCTTCGGCTTCCTGCACGGCAAGCCGCCGACCGCTTTCTCGCCGGTCGCCGTATCGCCCGACGAGTTGGGGCCGGCCTGGGATGGCGGCAAGCTCAACCTGCCGCTCGTCTCCACGCTCAACGGCAAGGAGTTCGGCCGGCCGAACGCCGGCATCGACATGAACTTCGACTTTCCCGCGCTGATCGCGCACGCAGCCCGGACGCGCCCGCTCGGCGCCGGCACCATCCTCGGCTCGGGCACGGTGTCGAACCGGAACCGGACTGTCGGCTCGGCATGCCTTGCAGAGATCCGCATGATCGAGACGATCGAGCGCGGCAAGCCGGAGACGCCGTTCATGCGCTTCGGCGATCGCATCCGCGTCGAGATGCTGGATCAAGCTGGCCGGTCGATCTTCGGCGCCATCGAACAGACGGTCGAACGCTACGCCGGACCTTGATCGCGCGCCGTACCTAGATCGCACGATTTGCGATCACGCGCTCCATCGAGCGGTCATGCAGCCGCGACAGTGTCGCAAGCGCAACGCCTGCGCCGATGAAGGCATAGAGAATGTCCGCCTGGGTATCCCATGGATCGCCCTGGGTCCCGAGAAACTCGACCGCCCCTTCGCCGGCCACGAGAGCTGCCGACCACTCGATGATCTCGTAGGCGCCGCTGATCGACCCGCAGATGGAGACGACCAGAAAGACCAGCAGCCAATCGCGCTTCAGGCCGAAGGCGCGGACGAGGATCTCGCGCGCGACGATGGCCGGCACGAAGCCCTGCGCGAAATGGCCCAATTTGTCATAGGGGTTGCGCGACAGCTCGAACAGGTCCTGCACCCAGAAGCCGAGCGGGACGCGCGCATAGGTGTAGGCGGCGCCGCCCATCAGGATCAGGCCATGGATACAGATCAGCACGTAGGCGAGCCTGGAGAACGGAAAGCGCTCGACGGTCATGCGCAGGATCGGCAGCGCGATGACAGCCGGCGCCACCTCGGCCACCCAGGTTCCGCGATCGTAAGGCGCAATGCCCGACCAGATCAGGCCGGCCGCCCAGGCGACGGTCAGCAGCCAGAGATCACGCATCGATTCGTTCATGGCGCATCGCGGTGCAGAGGGGCCGAATCCGCAGGCCGTCGAGTTGAACACGGCCGGCTGCCGCGGTCATCGTGGAATCCTTGATCATGGCCGCGATCGGGCATTAGGGTTCGAAATCGCTTCGCGGAACAAGGGAAACAAACAATGAAGCTCTATGGCTTTTTCCGCTCCTCCGCTGCGTTCCGCGTGCGCATTGCGCTCAATCTCAAGGGGCTGGCCTATGACCAGGTGTCCCTGCATCTGCGCAGCGGGCAGCAGAGCAAGCCGGAGTTCCTGGCGCTCAATCCCTTGGGGCTGGTGCCGGCGCTGGCTGACGGCGACGCGGTGCTGACCCAGTCGCTCGCCATCATC
>VGDO01000088.1 GCA_016869645.1 Alphaproteobacteria bacterium | reverse complement strand
CGCCGCCGTGGCCTCCGTCACACCCGGTTCCAGCCCATTCTTTCCGTCCATGCCCTACCTCCGTCTTTACGATCGGTAGCGCAGTGCGCTGTCTCAGGAAACCGTGCCCCACCCCAATGCGAAGGTCTCATAGACAGCGTCACGTCTGCGTAGTCGCACGGATTCCCTTGCGAAATCGTTGTCCGTAAATTTCAGCCTGTCCGCTTGGCTCGGATCTCGGCGTGGAAACGGAACAGCGATGCAACAGAAACTTACCCCGGTGATGCGCAGCACAATCGATCGGATCAAGGGCGTCGTTGCGGGGGTGCGGCTCATTTCAACGGTCTTGGCGCTTGCCTTGACCGAAGCGGCTTGAGAGATGCTGACGATTGGCGACCCATTGCCCTGGTTTGCCGCGCCTTCGAGCGTCAACGAGGATTATCATTTTGATCAGCTCGCCGGGCACTGCGTCGTCGTGGTCTTTCTTGGCTCGCTCGGCCTGGCCCCAGCCGTGGCGCTGTGGACCGGCCTGGCCCGCTCAGCCCGCGAGCTTGGCAAGCGGCACATACAGATTGTCGGCGTGAGCCAGGACCCAGCCGATCCGGCCCGCTACGCGCAGATGGCTCCGAATGGCTTGCCGACCATGTTTTGGGATGGCGATTTGCGTGTCGCCAGGGCCTTCGACATCGTGCACGCGAACCCGAACGTGTCAGGACGATATTCATTGCGTCCTTGCTTCTACCTCATGGATCGCGGCCTGTTGTTGGCAGCCATGCTCGATCTTTCGGAGATCGACTGGAATCCCGATCTCCTGCTGGCACGAATAGACGAGATCTGGCCACCGAGAGCACCGGTTCCGACGTCAGGTTTCGCACCTGCCCTTGTCGTTCCGCGCGTCATCGATCGGGCAATGTGCCGACGGCTGATCGACGCCTGGCAAATCGACAATGGCGAATCCGGCTTCATGCGGTCCGGCAAGGACGGAAAACGGATTGGCATCCTCGATGACGCACGAAAGCGCAGGCGAGATCACTTCCTGGCACGCGACAATCCAATCCGCGAAGAACTGAAACTGCTCATCCAGCGGCGAATCATTCCGCAGGTGCAACGCGTGTTTCACTACAGAATCACGCGCGTCGAACGCTACTGCGTCGCCTGCTATGACGGTGCCGATCGGGGCTTCTTCGGCGCGCACCGGGATTTTGTCGGATCGACCTCTCACCATGCCTTTGCCATGACGCTCAATCTTAATTCAGAAGAGTACACGGGCGGTGAGCTGTGCTTTCCGGAGTATGGTCCGCGCCTATACCGGCCCGGAACCGGCGAGGCTATCGTCTTCTCCGGCTGCCTTCTTCACGAGGCACGGCCGGTCACGTCGGGGCGCCGTTTCGCCCTCCTGTCGTTCTTCTACAGCGAGCGAGAGGCGCGGGTTCGCGAGGAATACCATCGACAGCATGGCGACAAGCACGAAACCGTCGACCTGCGCATCAATCGGCAGGCCCCGGAAAGCGCCCCAGAAACGGCATGAAGGCCCGGGACGCATCGATGCCGCCGAATGCCGGTCGGGCCCCGAGCCGCGTTACTCTCCATCTCAATGGCGAAACGCTGGTGGAGCAGATGACGCTCCTTCGTGGGCTCGCCGCAAGCTCGAGTCTCGACAAGCGTCAACGTATACTCGTGGTCGATCTGCTTCGGACCGTTTCCACATTGCTGCTGGCATTCCGTTCGAACGAGTCCTCCTCGGAAACTCACAACGCCTCTTGAGCCGCAACGGCTGATGTCCAGGGGCACGGAAAATCGTCCGGGGCGTCGACGGCAAGCCATCGCATTTGAAGCCGGCCTTCGCATCGACCTATAGTCGGTTCATGCCGTCAGGATCACTGCCAAGTCGCCAGTCCGGCCACCGTTCCGGTCGCCGATCGGAGTCCATGACTGCCGATCTGGCGGACGGCATGGCAGTCCAGCGGGGCCTGCCGGCGCCGTTCGCAGGCTGGTTTGCCCAGCGCGGCTGGGCACCCCACCGGCACCAGATCGAGATGGTCGAGGCCGCCCATGCCGGCCAGTCGGCGCTGCTGATCGCGCCGACCGGCGGCGGCAAGACGCTGGCCGGCTTCCTGCCCAGCCTGATCCAACTCTGGGAAGGCGCGCCGTCCGGATTGCATACCCTCTACATCTCGCCGCTCAAGGCGCTCGCCGTCGACATCCACCGCAATCTCGAAGCGCCGATCGCCGAGATGGGCCTGCCGATCCGTGCCGAGACGCGCACCGGCGACACGCCGCACGCCAAGCGCCAGCGCCAGAGGGCGCGCCCGCCGCACATCCTGCTGACCACGCCGGAATCACTGGCGCTCCTGATCTCCTACAGCGATGCGCCCGACCTGTTCAAAAGCCTGAGCTGCGTCGTCATCGACGAGCTGCACGCGCTGGCCGGCACCAAGCGGGGCGAGCTCCTGGCGCTCGGCCTGGCGCGCATCGCCAGCCTCGCGCCGAACTGCCGGCGCGTCGCCCTATCGGCGACCGTCGCCCGGCCGGATGCATTGCGCGCCTGGTTGTCGAAGACTGGGCGCGACAATCCGGACGCAGTCCGGCAGATCGTCGGGCGCGAGGGCGCGCGCGCGCGCGTGAGCATTCTCGACTCGCGCGAGCGCCTGCCCTGGTCGGGTCATATGGCCGTCCATGCGCTGGCCGAGGTCTATCGCGAGATCTGCCGGCACGGCACGACGATCGTCTTCGTCAACACGCGCGCCCAGGCCGAGATCGTCTTTCACAACCTGTGGCGTCTCAACGAGCAGAACCTGGCGATCGGTCTGCACCACGGCTCCCTGGCGGTCGAGCAGCGCCGCAAGATCGAAGCCGCCATGGCCGCCGGGCGCCTGCGCGCCGTGGTCGCGACATCCTCACTCGATCTGGGAATCGATTGGGCGGCCGTCGATCTCGTCGTGCAGATCGGAGCGCCCAAGGGCGCCAGCCGGCTGATCCAGCGCATCGGCCGTGCCAACCATCGCATCGACGAGCCGAGCCAGGCACTGCTGGTGCCGGCCAACCGCTTCGAGGTGCTGGAGTGTCGCGCGGCACTCGACGCGGTGCGCCAGAACACGCTCGACGGCGACCCGCCGCGCCCGGGCGGCCTCGACGTGCTGGCTCAGCACGTCATGGGCACGGCGTGCGCCGGACCGTTCGACGCCGACGCGCTCTATCGCGAAGTGGTGACGGCCGCGCCCTATGCCGATCTCGAGCGCAAGGATTTCGACGATGTCGTCGAGTTCGTCGCCACGGGCGGCTACGCGCTCGGCGCTTACGAGCGCTGGCGTCGTCTGTCGCGCGACGAGAATGGCCGCTACAAGGTCGCCGCACCTCATTTCGTGCGCCGCTATCGCATGAATATCGGCACCATCGTCGAAGCGGTCACGCTCAAGGTGAAGCTCATGCGCGGCCCGATCCTGGGCGAGATCGAGGAGTATTTCGTCCAAGGCCTGGTGCCCGGCGACACCTTCATCTTCGCCGGCGAATTGCTGTCCTATCAGGGACTGCGCGAGACCATGGTCGAGGTGACGCGCGCCAAGGGCGAGACCGAGCCGAAGGTGCCGGCCTACGAAGGCGGCCGCCTGCCTCTGACCACTCACCTCGCAGAACGCGTTCGCGCTCTGCTGGCCGACCAGCGCCAATGGGGCGGCCTGCCCCTGCCGGTCGAACGCTGGCTGCGGCTCCAGGAGCACTTCTCGGTGCTGCCGCCCGAGCGCGGCCTGCTGATCGAGACCTTCCCGCGCGGCAACAAGGAGTTTCTCGTCGCCTATTGCTTTGAGGGACGCAATGCCCACCAGACGCTGGGTATGCTGCTGACCCGCCGCATGGAGCGCGCAGGCCTGAGGCCGCTTGGCTTCGTCGCCACCGACTATGTGATCGCGATCTGGTCGCTGCGGCCTGTGCGCGACTTCGACGATCTGTTCGACCAGGACATGCTGGGCGATGATCTCGAAGCGTGGATGGCGGAATCGAGCCTGCTCAAGCGGACTTTCCGCAACGTCGCCGTGATTGCCGGACTGATCGAGCGCCGCCACCCGGGTGAGGAGAAGACCGGCCGGCAGATGACGTTCAACTCCGACCTGATCTACGACGTGCTGCGCAAGCATGATGCCAACCACATCCTGCTGCGCGCGACGCGGGCTGACGCCGCCTCCGACCTGGTTGACTTGAGGCGACTGTCCGGGATGCTCGCGCGCATCAAGGGCTGGATCCGCCATCAGCGGCTCGACCGCATCTCGCCGCTTGCCATCCCGATCCTCCTGGAGATCGGCCGGGAGAGCGTCGCAGGCTCGGCGATCGACGATCTGATCGAGGAAGCCGCCGAGGAGCTGATGGCCGAGGCGACCGGATCGCCATCGGCGCCGGAGCTGCCGCTGTGACCTCCACGCTGCGCGTCAACGGCGTCGATCTCGTAGCCGAAGCATCGGGCGCGCTGATCTGGCCCGAGGCTGCGACGATCGTGGTCGCCGATCTGCATCTCGAAAAGGGCTCGGCCATGGCCCGTCGGGGCACGCTGCTGCCGCCCTATGACAGCCGCGCCACGCTCGACCGGCTGGAGGATGCCATTGCGCGTACGCGCGCGCGGCGCGTCATCTGCCTCGGCGACAGCTTTCACGACGGCGACGCGCCGGAGCGACTCGATGCCGTGGAGGTCGCGCGACTGGTTCGCCTGACGCGTCTGGTCGAGTGGATCTGGATCATCGGCAATCACGATGCGAGACCAGGCGGCAGGACGCGCGACACTGCCCGGCAAGCGGTGCCTCGGGCCTGGGGCGGGCGGGCGGAAGCGGTCGTCACCTTCGGCGCGCTGACCTTCCGCCATGAGGCCGACCGGCAGGCCGGCCCTGGCGAAGTGAGCGGCCATTTCCATCCCAAGGCGGCCATCGCGACGCGCGCGCGGCGCATCACCGGGCGGTGCTTTGCCACGGACGGACGGCGCCTGATCCTGCCGGCCTTCGGCGCCTATGCCGGCGGCCTCGACGTGCTCGACCCGGCCATCTCGGACCTGTTCGAACGCGGATTTCACGCATATTTGATCGGCCGCGCCACGGTGCGCGCCTTCCCGAGCGCGAGGCTTTCACCGGTCTGGTGATCCGGGCCACGCGCCCGTGCGTATCACCATGATCTATCCTTGCAGCCCAAGACCCTTGACCTTGACCGTCGGCGCCCGCGCCATACCTCCGGCTTCCGCACCGCCGACGATCCTGTGGTTCAGGCAGGATCTGCGGCTGGCCGACAATGCGGCATTGTGCGCGGCCGCCGCGACGGGGCCGGTGATCCCTGTCTTTATCTGGGACACGACCGATCCCGTGCCGCCCGGTGGCGCGGCACGCTGGTGGCTGCACCACAGCCTGACCGCGCTGGCCGGCGACCTCGGCCAGGCCGGCATGGCGCTCGTGATGCGCCGCGGCGACGCGACCGCGATCCTCGACGAGCTGGTCGAAACGACCGGCGCCTGCTCGGTCTGCTTGAACCGTTGCTATGAGCCCCATGCGATGGCGCGCGACGGAGCGATCGCATCGCGACTGGAGCGGCGCGGCATCCGCGTGCAGATCCACAATGGCGCACTGCTGCACGAACCGACCGGACTGCTGACGGCCGCTGGCACGCCCTACCGGATGTTCACGCCGTTCTGGCGCGCGCTGCAGATGGCCGGCGATCCCGCGCCGCCGACGCCCGCGCCACGACTCGCTCCCTTTGCCGGCGCGCCGATGGGCGACGCCATCGAGGCATGGCAACTACTGCCCCGTGGGACGGATTGGTCCGGCGGTTTGCGCGCGAACTGGCGGCCGGGCGAAGCGGGCGCGCGCCGACTCCTGGCCGACTTTCTTGACGGTGCCGTTCTCACCTATGACAGGCTGCGCGACCGGCCCGACCTCGCGGGCACGTCGCACCTGTCGCCCCATCTGCACTGGGGCGAGATCTCGCCACGCCAGGTCTGGCATGGCTTGCGTGCGCGCATGGCGCAAGCGGGCGACGACCGCGGCTGGGGTATGCTGCGCCAGCTCGGCTGGCGCGAGTTCGCCTATCATCTGCTGGCGCACAATCCGACCTGCCCCGATCAGCCGCTGCGGCCGGCCTTTGCCGATTTCCCCTGGCGCACCGACCCCCATGCGCTCCGCGCCTGGCAGCGCGGCCACACGGGCTATCCTATGGTCGATGCTGCCATGCGCGCCTTGTGGCAAACGGGGTGGCTGCACAACCGTGCGCGCATGGTCGTCGCGTCCTTCCTCACCAAGCACCTGATGCAGGACTGGCGTCATGGTGCCGCGTGGTTCCACGACACGCTGGTCGATGCCGACCTCGCCAACAACACGGCAGGCTGGCAATGGGCAGCGGGCTGCGGCATCGATGCCGCGCCCTATTTCCGCATCTTCAATCCAACCGTTCAGGGCGAGACCTGGGATCCGCAGGGCGCCTATATCAGGCGCTTCGTGCCCGAGCTGGCCCGCCTGCCGGACCGCTGGCTGCACCGCCCTTGGCAAGCGCCGGTCCGCGTTCTGGCCGATGCCGGCGTGACACTGGATCGGACCTACCCGCAACCAATCGTCGACCACTCGGCGGCGCGCGTGCGGGCGCTGGCCGCTTTCGCTGCCATCAAGAGAGCCGCGTGATATGATGCGGCGGGGGACAGGGGAATGAAATTTGCCGTCATCGGCGCCGGGATTGCCGGGCTGGGGGCTGCCTATATCCTGGGGCAGCGTCACCGGGTCCGGCTCTTCGAGCGCAATTGCTATCTCGGGGGACACAGCAACACGGTCGACGTCGAAATCGACGGCCGGAGTTGTCCTGTCGATACCGGCTTCATCGTCTACAACGAGCGCAACTACCCGAATTTGACGCGGCTGTTTGCGCATCTCGAGGTACCGACCGAAAGTTCGGACATGTCATTCGCCGTCAGCGTCGAACGCCCCGGCGAATCGCATGCTCTCGAATACGGCGGCGGCTCGCTGTCCCAGCTCTTCGCCCAGAAGCGCAATCTGCACGATCCGCGCTTCCTCGGCATGATCGCCGACATCCTGCGCTTCTTCGTCGGCGCGCGGCGTTTGCTGGCGAGCGGGGGCGAGCACGAGGTGACGCTCGGCGCATATCTCGCGCGCGGACGCTACGGCGATGCCTTCGTCTACGATCACCTGCTGCCCATGGCGGCCGCGATCTGGTCCTGCCCATTCGCCACCATGCTCGACTTCCCGGCCGCGAGCTTCGCCCGATTCCTGCACAATCACGGCCTGCTCAGCCTGGCCAATCGTCCGCGCTGGCGCACGGTCAGCGGCGGCAGCCGGGAATATGTGCGCCGTCTGACCCGACTGTTCAGCATCGACGCGCGAACCGCGATGCCGGCCGTGGCCGTCGAACGCGACGGGCACGGCGTCGTCGTCCGCGACGCCAGCGGCGCCAGCGAGCGGTTCGATCACGTCGTCATTGCCACCCATGCCGACGAGGCGCTAGCGTTGCTGGCGCAACCGAGCGACGAGGAGCGCCGGCTGCTCGGCGCCTTCCGCTATCAGCGCAATCGCGCGGTGCTCCACCGCGACGAGCGGCTGATGCCGCACGACCGCCGGGTATGGTCGAGCTGGAACTACATGGCCGCCGGCGGCCGCGACTCCAGCCGGCGGGTGGCCGTGACCTATTGGATGAACATGCTGCAGAACATCGACTGGTCGCATCAGCTCTTCGTCTCGCTCAATCCGGTGGTCGAGCCCCGTCCGGACATGACGCTGCGCAGCTTCGACTATGACCACCCCGTGTTCGATGTCGGGGCGGTTCGCGCGCAGGCGGAGTTGGCACGCATCCAGGGCGTATCGCGTGTCTCCTATTGCGGCAGCTACTGCGGCTATGGCTTCCATGAGGACGCGCTGAGCTCGGCTATCGCCGTTACGCGCGGGCTCGGCGTGGCGCCGCCCTGGGAGATCGATCCGGCGCCGGCGCCCGTGTTGGCCCCGGCCGAAGCGCTACCAGGCCCGGCGCTGGCGGCCGCCTCGGACGACTGATCGCCAGCCATGACCGCCTCATGCCTCTATCTCGGACAGGTCATGCATCGGCGCCTGATTCCGTTCGGGCACAAATTCGCCTACCGCGTCTTCTCCCTCTTTCTCGATCTCGACGAGATCCCGCAGCTCGCCGAACGGCTGCGCTGGTTCTCGCACAACCGCTTCAACCTCTTCTCGTTTCACGACCGCGACCATGGCCCGCGCGACGGCGGTGCGCTCAAGCCCTGGATCGAGCGCCTCCTGACGGAACGCGGGCTCGATCTCGGCGGCGGGCGGATCGCCGTGCTGTGCTTCCCGCGCGTGCTCGGCTACGTGTTCAACCCGCTGACAATCTATTTCTGCTGGCACGGCGACGGCGAGCTGCGCGCGGTCCTCTACGAGGTCAAGAACACCTTCGGCGAGCAGCACTGCTACCTGCTGCCGGTCGAGCCGGGACGCAACCGGCACCAGCCGATCCTGCAGCGCTGCGACAAGCGCTTTCACGTGTCGCCCTTCATCGGCATGACCGCGAGCTACCGGTTCCGCCTCGATGAGCCCGATGAGCGGCTTGCCATCCTGATCCGGCAGGAGTCCCCGGCCGGCGAACTGCTGATCGCCACCCATACGGCGCGCCGTGCGCCGCTTGACGACGCCGGTCTGCTCAGGGCATTTGTCAGTCATCCCTTGATTACCTTGAAGGTGATCGCCAGCATTCATTGGGAGGCACTCCGGTTGTGGCTCAAGGGCGCGCGCTACCACGCGCGGCCGCGGCCGCCGGAGCACGAAGTATCGACGTAAGGTGTTAGGCGGGGCTCGTAGACCCAGCAACGAACGACAGGGTCGAGGCAATGCACGATCAGAGGCAACCGGACGCGACACGCGGCGACCGATGGACGCGGCTCTTGGTGGCGGTGGCGCGCCATATCCGGTGCGGCAGGCTTCGCCTGGTGTTGCCGGACGGCAGCCAGCACGATTTCGTCGGCTCACAACCCGGCCCAGAGGCAGTGCTCGTCATCAACCGCTCGAGCGTCGCGCGCCGCATCCTGTTCGGCGGCGATCTCGCCTTCGCCGAGGCGTTCATGTCGGGCGACTGCGACTGTCCTGATCTCGCGGCCCTGGTCGAGCTGGCAACAGTGAACGACGCGGCGCTCAGCCGCGTGCTGCAGGGCAAGCTTCTGTACAAGGCGGCGCGGCGCCTCTGGCATGTCCTGCGACGGAATTCGCGGCGCGGCAGCCGGCGCAACATCGCGCATCACTACGACCTCGGCAACGCGTTCTACGCGCGCTGGCTCGATCCGACCATGACCTATTCGGCCGCGGTCTACGAGCGCGCCAACGACGATCTCGCGACAGCGCAGCTCCGCAAATACGAACGCATCTGTCGGCTGCTCGATCTACGTCCTGGCATGCAGGTGCTCGAGATCGGCTGCGGCTGGGGCGGCTTCGCCGAGCACGCCGCGCGCAATTTCGGCGTCGAAGTGACGGGCATCACGCTGTCGCGCGCCCAGCACGACTATGCCCGCGAGCGGGCCGAGCGGGCCGGCCTTGCCGACCGCATCAAGATCAAGCTGCAGGACTATCGCGACGTGATCGGCCGTTTCGACCGCATCGCATCGATCGAGATGTTCGAGGCGGTCGGCGAAGCCTATTGGCCGGTCTACTTCGATCGTGTGCGCGCGCTCCTGGCCGAAGGCGGGCGTGCCGCATTGCAGATCATCACGATCGCCGATTCGCGCTTCGAGGCCTACCGACGCAATCCGGACTTCATCCAGAAGTACATCTTCCCCGGCGGGATGCTGCCGAGCCCGACAGTGCTGAAGCAGCTCGTGCAGCGCGCCGGGCTCGCATGGCGCGAGGACGCCGGCTTCGCGCTCGACTACGCCCACACGCTGACGCGCTGGCGCGAGCGTTTCCTCGCGAGCTGGCCGGACATCCAGAGCCTCGGCTTCGACGAGCGCTTCCGGCGCATGTGGGATTATTACCTCTGCTACTGCGCGTCGGGCTTCCGGCACGGCGCGATCGACGTGCGGCAGATCGCGCTGGTACGTGCCTGAGGGTCTGCGCCTGGGCTGGGGCCGGCTCGCCGCCTACGGCCTGCCGGGCTTGCCGCTCGCGGCGCTGGGCGTCCCGCTCTACGTTTATCTGCCCGCCTTCTACGCGGACGACATCGGGCTCGGCCTGACGGCGGTCGGCGCCATTCTGCTGGCGGCCCGGCTGATCGACGTGGTCGCCGACCCCGTCATCGGCGCGCTGAGCGATCACTGGACGACGCGCTTCGGCCGGCGCCGGCCGTGGCTCGTGGTCGCCGCGCCGCTTGCCTGCCTTGCGCTGTGGATGCTGTTCATGCCGCCGGCCGGTGCCGGAAACCTCTACCTCTTCGTGTGGAGCGCGCTGCTCTATCTCGCCTGGACCATCCTGCAGCTCCCATACACAGCCTGGGGTGCGGAACTCTCCGACGACTATCACGAGCGCTCGCGCATCGCCGGCGTGCGCGAGGCGCTGGTGATCGCCGGCACGCTGACCGCCATCGCGCTGCCGCCGGCGCTGCTCGGTGCCTCGGCCGGCCGCGCGCCATCACTCGGCCTGCTGGCAGAAATCCTCGTGGTCGTGCTGCCTGCGTCCATTGTGATCGCCGTGCTCGCCGTGCCCGAGCCGCCCTACCGCCCCAGCCACGGCGTCGATTGGCGTGCCGGCACGGCGCTGCTGATGCGAAACGCGCCGTTCCGCCGCCTCATCGTCGCCTATCTGATGAATGGTGTCGCCAACGGCCTGCCGGCGACACTGTTCCTCGTCTTTGTCTCGGACCTGCTCCAGCTACCGGACCAAGCCGGTCTCCTGCTCTTCACCTATTTCCTCGCCGGTGTCGCCGGCGTGCCGGTGTGGCTCGCCATCAGCCGGTGGCTCGGCAAGCACCGCACCTGGGTCGCCGCCATGCTGTGGGCCTCCATCGCCTTCTGCTGGGCCCCGCTCCTCGGCGCCGGCGATTTCTGGCCATATCTGGCCCTCTGCCTGCTGTCCGGCTTGGCGCTCGGCGCCGACCTCGCGCTGCCCGCCTCGATCCAGGCCGACGTCGTCGATGTCGACACGGCTGCGGGCGGCGGTCAGCGCACAGGTCTCTACTTCGCGCTATGGGCGATGGCGACCAAGCTCGCGCTCGCGCTCGCCGTCGGCATCGCCTTTCCGTTGCTCGATCTGGCGGGCTTCCGCGCCGGCCAGGCCAACGAGCCGCCCGCACTGCTGGCGCTGGCGCTGCTCTACGGCGGACTGCCGGTGCTGTTCAAACTCGCTGCGTGCGCGCTGATCTGGCGCTTTCCGCTCGACGCGGCGGCGCAGGCCGATCTGCGGCAACGCATCGACAGCGCGACTGGCTGATCACCCGTCACTCCTCGCTCGGACGGCTCGACCGCAGCCGCTTGGCGGTGCTGCGTCGGCGCTTGGTTTCGAGCCGGCGCCGGCGCGAGCCCGCGGTCGGCCGGGTCGGTCGGCGCGGCACGGGCGGCACCGCAGCGCGCTGGATCATCGCGATCAGCCGTTCGAGCGCGTCGCGCCGATTGGCTTCCTGCGTGCGGTGGCGTCGTGCGGTCAGGACGAGCACGCCGTCGCGGGTGAGCTGGCGTCCGGCCTGGCTTTCCAGTCGTGCGCGCACCTCCGAAGGCAGGTTCGGCGAGCGGCGCACGTCGAAGCGCAGCTGGACGGCAGTCGCCACCTTGTTGACGTTCTGCCCGCCAGGGCCGGCGCCGCGGATGAAGCTCTCGATGATCTCGCTCTCGTCGATGGCGATGCTGGCGGTGACCCGGATCATGGCCGACAGGCTAGCGCCATTTCCCGCGCCGCAGTAGGGCCTGACGAAGCCGACTGCAGCCAGCGCCGCGCCGGCTCGGGAGCATCGAAATACTCGACCCGCACGGCCGATGTGCCCATGCGCTCGACCACGGTGTTCACCGCGACGCGGTTGAAATAGTAGACGGGCACGACGAGGGCGCAGGTCGTCAGTCCGGCCTCGATGACGCGCGGCAGCCATTCGCGATTGAGCCAATCCTGGTCGGTCGCGCCGATCAGCAGAAAATGCCGGACGTCACCGAGCAGCTGGCTGGCGCCATGCTCGATCAGCGCGGCGAGCACACGCCAGTTATTGGCGCGAAAGGAGGCGCTGTCGTGATAGCCGCGCCAAACCATGACAACGCAAGGCACGTCACGGTCATAGGTCACTTGGAAGTCGGTTTCGACGTGAAAGGGCGATATCTGGTCCATGCTGATTGCATCCCACCGATGTGCCCCCGCACTCTTTTGCCATGCCAAAGTGTACTGTATAGTACAGAAATGCGCAAATCGAAAAGCCGCATGTCGTCGGCTGCCCCTGCTCCGACCATCCGCGGTCGAGCGCGCGACGCGGCGATCCTGGAAGCGGCGCGCGCCGTCTTCCTCGAGCATGGCTTCGAGGCGGCAACACTCGACCTGGTCATCGGACGATCCGGCGGGTCCCGCGCAACGCTCTACCAGCGGTTCGGCGGCAAGGCCGGCCTGTTCGCGGCCATCATCCGCGACCTGCGCGACAAGATCGTCGCGCCGCTCGGGACGGCCGCCGATGGCGAGCGCAGCAATCCGGCCGAAGTCCTTGTGGGATTCGGGCGTCGCTTCATGTCGATCCTGATGACCGACGAGAGCCTCGCCCTCTACCGCCTCGTCATCGGCGAGACGCGGCATTTTCCCGAGCTCGGACGACTCGTGTTCGAGGCGGGGCCGGCAGCGGCAGCCGAGCGACTGTCGGACTATCTGCGGCGCGCCACGCAACAAGGCCGTCTTGCCGTCGCCGATCCCGACCTGGCGGCGCGGCAGTTCCTCGAGATGGTCAAGGGCGATCTGCACACGCGGACGCTGTTCGGCGCGGGCAGGCGTCCCTCCTCGCGCGAGATCGATGACTGCGTCCGCGGTGCGGTCGCGACGTTTCTTTACGGCGCGGCCACGCGACGGCGCGCCAGACGCAGGAGCGCGCCCAGGACGGGTATCCGCTCGTAGAATTGACCCGCGGCATCCCAATGGTCGATGTGGCTGATAACGCGCCCGTCGGCGCCGAAGCTGAGTTCGCTGAGCCCGACGATCTCCCACGGTGCGCCCGCAGCCCCTTTCGGCCGGAAGGTATAGCGCCAACGCACATAGGCAGCGTCTGCGCCGAATGCGCGATCGGTCACGACGAACCGGGAGTCGTCCGTGACACTGAACATATGCTCGAGAATGCGGCGCAACCGATCGATGCCGCGCACGTCGTTGAAGGGATCGCGGAAGTGCACATCGGGGGTGACATGGTCTGCAAGTCGCGCCAGGGATGCCGGCGTCAGGGTCTCGTAGAAAGCGGCATAGGCATCGAGCGCGCGTACCAGCACGTCATGGGGCACGGCGCTCATCGCTGGCGTGTCGCTTGCCGCGTCAGGCGGAAATAGAGCGCATAGGGGAGAACGCGCATGAGCTTGAGCATCCAGGTGAAGCGCTTCGGAAACGTGATCTCAAAGCGTCCGCTCTTGAGACCCGCCTCGATGCGCTCGGCGGCGAGCTCGGCCGAGATCAGGAATGGCATGGGAAACGGGTTCTTGTCGGTCAGCGGCGTCTTGACGAAGCCGGGATCGATGAGCTGCAGCTTGATGCCGTGCCGGTCGCAGTCGAGCTTGAGCGCCTCGGTCATGTTGATGAGCGCCGCCTTGGTCGCGCCATAGGCAGAAGCCGTCGGCAGGCCGCGATAGCCCGCCACCGAGGACACAACGGCGATATGGCCGGCACGGCGCGCGAGCATGTCGGGCAGGACCGCCTCGATGCCGTGGACCACGCCGAACAGGTTGACCTGGACCAGCCGCTGGAAAACGTCGGCGTTGAACGTCTCGAGACTCATGGGCAAATGGTTTCCTGCCGCGAACACGGCGAGCCGGATCGGGCCCAGGTCCGAGGCGATGTCGCGCGCCGCGGCGAGCATCGCCGACCGATCGCTGACGTCGACTGGATGGGCCTGGACGAAACCGCCAACCAGCCGCGCCTCGTCGGAAAGCTCGGCCAGGTCGCGCAGCGACCGCGCACTGGCGGCCACCGGCCGTCCGGCGCGCGCCAGCCGCAGCGCCAACGCCCGGCCGATGCCCGAGCTCGCCCCGGTGATCCAGACGCAGCCCGTTGACGCGGTGGTCGTCACGGGCGCAGCACGTATTCGATTTCGGAGCCGCGCGTGGTAAAGCGCAGCTTGACCCAGTCGCCGCGGTCGCCGTACCAGAGGCGAAGATTGAAATCGCCGGTCACGTCGTAGACACGTCCCGTGACCTGCTGGCCGCGCGCGACGACCGGCTCAGGCGGCAGCTTCCTGACCTGGCTGTCGACCAGCTTGCCGGCCTGGGTGTTGAGGATCGCGCGGCCGGACAGCATGTCTTCGTTCCAATAGCTGCCGGGCACCACATCCGCCGGCATGGTGAACTCGCCCGACGTCGACTTGACCGCGAAGCCCCGAGGCGTCGCGCGCCCGGTCACGAAGAACTTCTCGCCGTCGTCATCGGTCGTCGTGTCGATCTGGATCAGACGCCCGTCTTTCCAGACCTCACGACTGCGATGGCTGTAGCGGAACAGCGGGATGAGCAGGCGGTATTCCATGTCGATCTTGATGTCGACGATCAGGCGGTCGCCGTCGCGACGGAAGTCGATGCGCTCGGCGCCGAAGGGCGAACCATTGCGCAGAATGTCGAATTCAATGACGCCGCTCGCCGGGATGGCGCCTTCGGGTCCGACGGCCTGGGCGGGTATGGCAACAAAGGCGAATGCCAGCGCAGCCATCTGCACCATTCGTCGTGTGCCCAACATCCGGGTCGGTCCCCTTGGTAGCTGCCTGGCAAGCACGACATGATCTTGACCCAAAAACCAGTTTTTTCAAGCCGATAGCTGACGGATGGGGGATGGCTGACGCCCGCCTTGGCGCGGGCGCAAGCTGATCGCTGTCACATTCCTGCAACGAATCAACCCACCCAGGCCCCAGCACGCGGCCGCGCCCGAGGCGATCCCCAATGTCAAACATGAATGACCAGGACCGCCGTTCCGGCGCTCCCGCTGATCTGGACGATCAACCCTGCAATCCCACCCAGTCGCCTCATATACGCGACGTCATCGCCGAACGGATCACCCGGCGCGGCATGCTCAAGGGGCTGGCGGCGGGCACTGCGCTCGCCAGCTTCTTCGGAACCACGCTCGATTCGAGCCCGGCCGAAGCAGCCGGCTCGACCTTGCGTTTCCGCGAGATCAAGCACGGGCTCGACGGGACCCACCACGTGCCGCGCGGCTATTCGGCGCAGATCGTCGTCCGTTGGGGCGACAAGCTGGCGGCCGACGCGCCCGCCTTCGACGTCACCAAGCAGACCGCGGCGGCCCAGGCCAAGCAGTTCGGCTACAACAACGACTTCCTCGCCTTCATGCCTCTGCCGCGTGGGTCCAATGCGTCGGACCGTGGCCTGCTGTTTTCCAATCATGAGTACACCAATGGCGAGCTCATGTGGCCCGGCATCGCCAGCAACAACGACAAGCGCGACAAGCTCACCGCCGATCAGGTCGCCGTGGAAATGAACGCGCATGGTCTCAGCGTGGTCGAGCTGAAGCGCACGGATGGCCGCTGGAACGTCGTGGTCAACAGCCGTTACAACCGGCGTTTCATCACCTCGACGCCGTTCCGCATCGCCGGCCCTTGCGCCGGCCACCCGCGCATGAAGACCAAAGCCGATCCGGCCGGCCTCACCGCGCTCGGCACGCTCAACAACTGCGCCGGCGGCACCACGCCCTGGGGCACCTGCCTGTCGGGCGAAGAGAACATCAACAATTTCTTCACCGGTGACGCCAGCAAGACGCCAGAGGCGGCCGCGCACAAGCGCATGGGCGTGGGCGGCCGGCCACGCAATCCCTGGTTCAAGTTCGACGAGCGCTTCGACGTCGAGAAGGAACCGAACGAGGCCAATCGCTTCGGGTGGATCGTCGAGGTCGATCCCTATGATCCGAAGTCGACGCCGGTCAAGCGCACCTCGCTCGGCCGCTGCCGGCACGAGGGTGCCGCCACCTTCGTCGGCAAGGGCGGCCTCGTCGCGCTCTACACGGGCGACGACCAGTCCTTCGAGTATGTCTACAAGTTCGTCACCAACAAACCTTTTCAGCCTGGCAACCGCGCCGCCAACCGCGATCTGCTCGACGACGGCGTGCTCTATGTCGCGCGTTTCGACGCCGACGGCTCGGTCAAGTGGCTGCCGCTCGTCTTTGGCCAGGGTCCGCTGACCGCGGCCAACGGCTTCAACAGCCAGGCCGACGTACTGATCGAGACGCGCCGCGCAGCCGACCTGGTCGGCGCCACCCCGATGGATCGCCCAGAGTACATCGAAGCCAATCCAAGGACCGGCCGCGTCTATATCGCGCTCACCAAGAACGCCGAACGCAAGCAAGACCGGGTCGATGCGGCCAATCCCCGCGCCAACAACGTGTTCGGCCAAATCGTCGAGATGATCCCACCGGGCGGCCGCGGCTCGCAGTCCGATCATGCCGCGACCGAGTTCAAGTGGAACTTCTTCGTCAAGGGCGGCGATCCGCGCAAGCCGGAGCACGGCGCGCAATATGGCGGGGCCGTGTCGTCGGAGGGCTGGCTTGCCACGCCCGACAATTTCGCCTTCGACAACCAGGGCCGCATCTGGATCTCGACGGACGGCCAGGACGACGCCTTCGGCTCGGCCGATTCGATCTACGCCGCCGACACGAGCGGTCCGGGGCGCGGCATCACGCGGCTGTTCTTCAACGGTCCGCGCGGCAGCGAGGTGTGCGGGCCGTGCTTCACACCCGACAACACGACGCTGTTCGTGGCGATCCAGCACCCGGCCGAAGAAAAGGACTCGACGCTGGAGAAGCCATCGACAAGGTGGCCGGACTTCAAGCCGAATGTCCCGCCGCGGCCTGCCGTGCTGGCGATCACCAAGAAGGACGGCGGGGTGGTCGGAAGCTGACCGGCACTGTCCCGGATAAACCGGAGCGGCCATACATCAGTCACTGTCGAGTCGCGGCCGCAGGCCAGCGTTCCGCAATCCGGTCTGCCGTGGGCGATCGCCCAAGGCCGCCGCACCCTTCGGCCAGGAGTCGACTTGCGAGAATCCGGCGACGCGCCGGCCCGACTTCAAGGCCGATATGTCCGCGCACCCGTCGGTGGTCGTCATCACCAAGCAGGATGGCGGCGTCATCGGCAGTTAGCTGCGTCCGAGGGCGCGACCGCGGCCGGGCGATTCAGAACCATTGCTCGGCCGCTCTTTTCAACTGCCGACGCCGAGGCAGTCAGTCAGGCTGCGCGCCAGATTGCGCATCATGGTGAAATAGGCCTCTTGTCCTTCGGGCAGGTCGGCGCCGAGCGGATCGAGCACGCCAACCCTGGCCGCACTGCCCTCGATCACCGTGCCGACCAGCGCGGCATTGTACTGCGGCTCGCTGAACACGCAACGCGCGGCCGACTTGGCGAGCTTGTCGCGGATCTGGGTCAACCGGCGGGCGCTCGGCTTGCTCTCGGGATGGACGGTGATTGAACCGACCGCGTTCAATCCGTAGCGCTGCTCGAAATACTGATAGGCGTCGTGGAAGACGATGTAGGGTCGGTTCTTGATCGCGGCCATTTGCTGCTTCAGCTCGGCATCAAGCGCGGCCAGCTTGGCCGCGAGTGCCGCGCCGTTCTTCTCATAGGTGGCGCGATTGGCGGCATCGATCTCGCTCAATGACTTGACGAGCGCCGCGACGATGATGCGCGCATTGTCGGGATCGAGCCAGACGTGTCCGTCGACATCGGCACCATGCGCGTGGCCATGCGCCTGGCCGTGCCCGCCGGACTTGGCGGCGTGGCCGTGCTTCTCCCACACGCCGCCCTCGCGCGGCTTGAGCAGCGTGAGGCCTTCGAGCTCGAGCAGCTCGAGCACGCGCGTCGCTTTGGACACCGAGCGCAGCGGCTTGACCAGGAAGGTCTCGAGCGGCTCGCCGACCCACACGACGAGCTGGGCTCCCGTGAGCGTCCGTGCCTCCGAGGGCTTGAGCGCATAGCTGTGCTCGGAACCCCTGCCCCTGACGATCAGCTCCGGCGCGCCGGCCCCCGCCATGACGCCGGCAGCGAGCGCGTGGATCGGCTTGATGCTGACCGCCACCTTGGGCGCCGCGTCGGCCGCAGCGGTGTGGAGTAGGGCGAGCGACAGCCCGATGGCGATGGCGGCAACGGTTCGCACTTCTGTCATGGCGGCCTCGCGTGTCATCCTGCCGGAATGATAGGTTATAACTCTCGCTCCGAGATGTTATACTATTTCATACCGCAGTCCGCAACACGCTGGGACACCCCTCGGCCATGACCCGATCCAGTCGCAAGACCGCACGTCCTGTCGCCTTCGCAGCCGACGGTCACGACCACATGAGCTGCATCGCCGAGGCGCTGCAGCGGGCGGTGGCGCTCTGCGAAAGTCGCGGCACGCAACTGACCGAGCTGCGGCGTCGCGTGCTCGAACTGGTGTGGTCGAGCCACGAGCCGATCGGCGCCTATCGTATCCTCGAGCAGCTCGACCGGCCCCTGCCCGGCCAGATGCGCGGCAAGGCCAGGCGCGCCGCACCGCCAACCGTCTATCGCGCGCTCGACTTTCTGATCGAGCAGGGCCTGGTGCACCGCATCGAATCGCTGAATGCCTTCGTCGGCTGCGACCAGCCCCAGGCGACTCATGCGGGACAATTCATGATCTGCGGCCACTGCGGCGTGGCGCTCGAGCTCAACGACGCAGGCATTGCGAACGCGCTCGCATCCTGCGCGACGCGCCTCGGCTTCAAAGTCGAGCGCCCGACGATCGAGGTCAGGGGCATCTGTCCGAATTGCGTCAGGTCCGGCGCGACACAGCCCGCCCACGCAGAGCATCGCCATGGCTGAGCAAGCAGCACGGAACGCGTCACCGGGAGCGGTGCTGATCGAAGCCGAGGGCGTCGCCGTGGCGTTTGACGGCCGCCCGGTTCTGACCGGCGTCGCGCTTTCCGTGCGGTCGCACGAGATCGTCAGCCTGATCGGCCCCAATGGTGCCGGCAAGACGACGCTGCTGCGCGTCATGCTCGGGCTGCTGCGACCCGATCGCGGCGAAGTGCGCCGGCGGCGGGGTCTGCGCATCGGCTACATGCCGCAGAAGCTGGCGCTCGACCGGACGCTGCCCTTGTCCGTCGCCCGCTTCCTGCGCCTGACGCGAACGCCGCGCGGGGAGCCTGGCGAGGCGGCGATCCGCGCCGCCCTCGGCGAGGTCGGCGCCGCCCACATCTTCGGCCTGCCCATGCAGGCGCTCTCGGGCGGCGAGACCCAGCGCGCGCTGCTGGCCCGTGCACTGCTCGGCGAGCCGGAGCTGCTCGTGCTCGACGAGCCGGTGCAGGGCGTCGACGTCACCGGCCGAGCCCAGCTCTTCGAGCTGATCGCATCGATCGCGCGGCAGCGCGGCTGCGGCGTGATGCTGGTGTCGCACGATCTGCATTTCGTCATGGCCGCGACCGACCGGGTCGTCTGCCTCAACCATCACGTCTGCTGCACCGGCCATCCCGAGCAGGTCAGCCGCGACCCCGCCTTTCTCGGCCTGTTCGGCGAGGCAGCGCGCCCGGCGCTCGCGGTCTATACGCACCATCACGACCACGTCCACAGCGACGATGGCGGCGTGCTGCCGATCGAGGGCGAAACCGGTCATTCCCATCACGGTCATGATCACGGCCACGGCCACGACGGCCATGACCACCACCATCACCATCGCCATGGATGATTTTCTCATTCGCGCCCTGCTGGGCGGCATCGGCGTTGCCGTGGTCGCCGGACCGCTCGGCACCTTCATCGTCTGGCGACGCATGGCCTATTTCGGCGACACGCTCGCACATTCGGCCTTGCTGGGCGTGGCGTTCGGCGTGCTCGCCGACCTCGATCTCAACCTCGCGGTTGCGGTCGTCTGCATCACCGTGGCGCTCGGCCTCAGCGTCCTGCAGAACCGGACCTCGCTCGCGACCGACACGCTGCTCGGCATCCTGTCGCACGGCGCGCTCGCCCTGGGCTTGGTGGCGCTGGTTTTTCTCGAGTTCCAGCGCGTCGATCTCGGCGGCTATCTGTTCGGCGACATCCTCGCGATCGACCGGCGAGACCTGATCTGGATCTATGGCGGCGGCGCGCTGGTCGCCGCGGCTATGCTGGCACTCTGGCGCCCGCTCCTGTCGATCACGGTGCACGAGGACCTCGCCCGCATCGAGGGTGTGGCCGTCGACCGCATCCGCTTGATTCACATGCTGCTCATCGCCATTGTCATAGCCGTGGCCATGAAGATCGTCGGCATCATCCTGATCACGTCGCTGCTCATCGTGCCGGCCGCGACCGCCCGCCGGCTCGCGCGCTCGCCGGAGCAGATGGCGCTGCTGGCGGCCCTCGCCGGCGTTGCCGCGGTGCTGATCGGCCTCGGTTCGTCGCTGCGTTGGGACCTGCCGTCCGGCCCTGCCGTGGTGGTCGCGGCCGTTGCGCTCTTCGCCCTCGGCCTGCTGGTCCCCGACCGGCTGGCTGTCACTTCAAAAGCGGAAACCCGTCCATGACCGAACAAGCTCAACCGCCTTCCGCCGCCGACCGCCTGCCCGTCTCGGTGCTGACCGGCTTCCTCGGCAGCGGCAAGACGACGCTGCTGTCCAAGCTGCTGCGCCACCCGGGCATGGCGCGCACCGCCGTCATCATCAACGAGTTCGGCGAGATCGGCCTCGACGACGCGCTGGTCGAGAAGGCCGAGGACGACACGGTGCTGCTGTCGAGCGGCTGCCTCTGCTGCACGATCCGCAACGATCTGTCCGAGGCGATGCGCAATCTCTACCTCAAGCGGGTCAAGGGCGAGGTGCCGGAATTCCAGCGCGTCGTCATCGAGACGACCGGCCTCGCCGACCCCGCGCCGATCCTGCACACGCTGATGGCCGATCCGCTGATCGCCGCGCGCTTCCGACTCGACAGCGTGGTCACCACGGTCGACGCCGTGCACGGCATGGGCCAGCTCGACAAGCAGTTCGAATCGGTCAAGCAGGCGGCCGTCGCCGACCGCATCGTGCTGACCAAGACCGATATCGCCAAGGATCCCGACGTCGCGGCATTGCAGGACCGGCTCAAGACGATCAACCCCGGCGCGCCGGTCATGCCGACCGTGCTGGGCGAGATCGACCCGGACCGGCTGTTCGACGCGGGGCTCTATGACCCCAAGAAGAAATCAGCCGACGTCATGCGCTGGCTCAACGAAGAGGCCTACCACAGCACACCAGTAGATCATGACCACGATCACGACCATGATCACGAACATCACGGGCATGAGCATGAACATGAGCATGGTCACCGCCACGGCCAACACGCCCATGACAAGAACCGCCATGACGATCACATCCGGGCGTTCTGCCTGACCTTCGACAAGCCGCTCAAATGGGGCGCGCTCGCCCAGGCGCTCGACCTCCTTGTCCAGTTCCACGGCGACAAGCTGCTGCGCGTGAAGGGCCTGCTCAACCTGGTCGAGACCGACAAGCCCGTGGTCATCCACGGCGTGCAGACGCTGTTTCATCCGCCCGGCGCCCTGCCGGCCTGGCCGAACGACGACCGGCGCTCGCGCCTCGTGTTCATCACGCGCGACATGGAGGAGGAGGACGTGCGCGGCATCCTGCGCTCGTTCCTGTCCTTCAGCGACGTGCCGCAGCCGGAGGCGGCGGCGGCGACGAAGGAGTGAAAGCGCGGCTACCGCACCTTCAGTCGAAGGCGTGCACGATCAATCCGAGTTCTTTGGCTGCGAGCCCAAGTGCTCGGTCCGCCGTTGCTACGTCGAGGCTTTGGCATCCAGAGCTATCGCAAGATGCAGAGCATCCAATGTCCTAAGAGCCGATCCAGGAAGTTGAGATTCAGGAGCAAGCTGTTGTTCGGGTCAAGCGGCGGAGCATGAGGCGGATCATGGCGAGGCGGAAGAAGGCGGCGACGGTTCGCTCGTAGCGCTCGAAGTCGCGC
>VGDO01000087.1 GCA_016869645.1 Alphaproteobacteria bacterium | reverse complement strand
TCTCCAATTGTGATCAAGTATCCGAGTCTGGATCCAGCCGGCCTGCGCTGAGCTGGGCACGGGAGCCGCGCCATGAACGATGCGGTGGCTTCCAGTCACCATGAAACAGGGAGACCAACATTATGGCAGAGACACTGAGTTTGGCGAAACGCTGGGAAGATCTTCGGGCAACCAAGACGGCCGTCTTCTGGTCCTGCGCGGCCTGCATCGTCGGCACGATGATCGTCGGCTTCACCTGGGGTGGTTGGGTCAAGGGCGGAACCGCGCACGAGATGGCGATAAAGGCCGCGTCGGACGCGCGTGCCGAATTGGCAGCCGCGGTCTGCCTCCATGCCTTCGTCAATGCCTCGGATGCCACGACGAAGCTTGCTTCGCTCAAAGGGACCGATTCCTGGCGGCGCGACACCTTCATCGAGGAAGGCGGCTGGGCCACGCTGCCCGGCGAAAGCAAGCCGGTCGCGGGTGCGGCCCGGCTCTGCGCCCAGCTGTTGATGGACGGCAAGCTGCCGGTTGCGAAATCGGCCGGCTGATCGGACCGTGGTACCGGTGCTGCGACCGCGAGTGCGCAGCACCGTGGCGTGCACTTCCGATCGGCCGAGCCGACTCGTCGACTAAGTGCGCTCGCAGATCTCCAGGATCGCCAGCAGGTAGATCCGGATCATGTCCAGGTAATCGGGGATATCGACGCGCTCGTCGGGCATGGTGTTATAGCGGCCGCCCGGCCCGCACACGATGCCCTCCATGTTTGCTGAATGCTGAAGATGTGCTGCGTCCGTGCCGTAATAGCCGGGCGGCCTGATCGCGCCGGTTGGCTGCGGCGCGCCGCGCACCTGCCGATAGGCGTTGTTCACCGCGCGCACGATCGGCGAGGTCCGGGCGACCTCGAAGGTCGGCATGCCCGGCCGGCCGATCTGGGTTTCGGGCGTCAGCTTGGTCTTAAGGCCGGGGAATCTGCGCTCCAGCTCGGCCAGCACGCCGCGCATGTCGGCCAGCACCTGCGCCTCGGTCTGCCCCGGCGCGTAGCGCGCCGAGCCCTTGATCCGCACATAGTCGGCGACCTGCGGCGGCCGCCATTCGGCCAGATCCTTGCCGAGCGCGCCGTGCATGACGCCGACATGGCAACGATTGATCGAGCGGTGCTCCTCGCTGGGCGCACCCGAGAATGTCATGGCGTTGAGTCGGGGGATCAGGTCACAGGCGGCCATGACCGCGTCGACGCCCTCTTCACGCTTCGACAGGTGCCGCGTGATGCCGGTCAGTTCGATGATGAAGGTGAAGGCGGCGGCATGCATAGTCAGCGCCGCGAGATCGGTCGGCTCGGAATTGATGAAGTAGTCGGCGCGCACGCCGTGCTTGATCATGGCCAGCGTGCCGACGCCGCCTTGCAGCTCGCCGACGACGTAGCTGAGGATCACGTCGCCCTTGAGCCTCACGCCGGCGTCGATCAGCGTCTTGACCGCGCAGTAATAGGCGGCGTCGCCGGCCTTCATGTTGGACACGCCGATGCCGTAGATGAACTTGTCGTCGACCTTTCCGCCCCAGGGATCGACCGTCCAGCCCTCGGTCGCCGGGTTGGTGTCGATATGGCCGTTGAACAGCAGACTTCGGCCGCCACCCTTGCCGCGCCACCGGCCGATGGCGTTGACGCGTTCGCCCTCGACGGGCTGTAGCTCGGCCTCGAGACCGATGGCTTTCATGCGCTCGGCCATGAAAGCGGCGAGCTTGCGCTCGCCTTCGGTCTGCGAATAGCTCTTGTGACGCACCATGCCGGCCAGGAACTCCAGGCTGGCACGCTCGTCGATGCGGCCGATGAGCTCGGCGGGGTTCATGAAGTTCCTCCTGCGTGTGTCGTCGCTGCTCTGATCGTCGGCACGGCCGCCATCAGCGCCGCGGTATAGGGATGCGTCGGCCCATGCGTGCTGAGCTGTTCGGGCGCGATCGTCTCGACCAGCTCGCCTCTGTACATGACGGCGATGCGATGCGCGATCTGGCGGACCAGGTTGATGTCGTGGCTGATGAAGATATAGGCCGCCCCGCTTTTGCGCTGCAGATCGACGAGCAGCTCGATGACGGCCGCCTGAACCGACACGTCGAGCGACGAGGTCACCTCGTCGCAGATGACAAGGCGCGGCCGCGAAGCGAAGGCGCGCGCGATCGCGACACGCTGCTTTTCGCCGCCGGAGAGCTGATGGGGAAAGCGGTCGGCGAATTCGGCCGGCAGACGCACGAGACGCAGCAGATCGGCGATGGCCTCGGCGATCGGGCGGCCATCCGGCACACCATAGAGCCGGAACGGGCGGCCCAATATGTCGCGAATGCGCTGCCGGGGATTGAGCGAGGAATCCGGATGCTGGAAGACGATCTGCACGTCGCGACGGTAGCCGCCGGTCATGTCGGTAGCACCGCCGATCCGCTTGCCGTCGAACAAGAGGCTGCCCTCGAAGCGCGCGAGCCCGGTCAGGGCGCGCGCGAGCGTCGACTTGCCGGAGCCGGATTCGCCGACGATGCCGAGGATCTCGCCCCACCTGATCTCGATCGAGATCGCACGGTTTCCGGTCACCATCGGCTTCGTCCGGCCGAGCAGATCGGCGATGAGGGACGGCCGGCCATAGCGCACGGTGAGGTCACGCACCGCGGCAAGCTGCTTTCCATGGCCCGACATTTCCGCGACCAGCCGGCGGTCGGCGCGCGGCACGGCCGCCAGGAGCTGGCGCGTGTAGGCGTGCGCCGGCCGGGCAAAGACGGCGGAGACCCCACCCTGCTCGACGATGCGTCCGCGCTGGATGACCGCGACCCGGCTGGCGATCTGCGACACCACGGCGAGGTCATGCGAGATGTATAGAGATGCGACGCCGGTCTCGCGCTGCAGCTCGAGGAAGAGATCGAGTATTTGGCGCGCCGTGATGACGTCGAGCGCCGTCGTCGGCTCGTCGAACAGGATGAGCTCGGGCCGGCAGGCGAAGGCGGTGGCGATGATGACGCGCTGCTTCTCGCCGCCTGAGGCCTCGTGCGGATAGCGCCTCATCAGCGCCGGCGGATCGGCCAGGCCGACGCGTGCGAACATGCGCTCGCCCTCCGACCAGGCTTCCGCTTGGCTCAGGCCGTGATGCGTGGTCAATGCCTCGACGAACTGAGCGCCCAAAGTGAGCGTCGGATTGAGCGAAGCCGCCGGGTCCTGGAACACCATGCCGATGCGTCGGCCCCGGATATGCGTCATGTCTGTGCCGGACTGCGCCCTCAAGTCGACCGCCCCGAGGCGGATCGTGCCGCGGAGCTCGATCGCATTGGCAGGAAGCGCCCGCATGATCGCCCAGGCAAGCGAGGTCTTGCCCGATCCAGATTCGCCGACCAGGCCGACGACCTCGCCGCGACCGACCGTGAGTTCGATGGCGTCGAGCGCGCGCACGGCGCCCAAGCGCGTGCGGTAGTCGAGCGTGTAGTCCGCGACGGCCAGGATGGGAGCATCGCTCACGTCAGGTTCTCGGATTGAGCGCGTCGCGCAGCCCGTCGCCCAGCAGGTTGAAGCCGATCGCAACCAACGCAATGGCGCAGCAGGGCCACAGGATCATCCAGGTCGACAAATGCATGAACTTGCGCGCTTCGGACACCATCAGCCCCCATTCCGGCGTCGGCGGCTGGGCGCCGAGACCGAGGAAGCTCAAGGTGGCGAACAGCATGACCGAGAAGGCGACGCGGATCGTCATCTCGACGATGATCGGCGCCACCACGTTCGGCACCATCTCGCCCATGACGATGTAGGCTGTGCCTTCGCCGCGCGCGATGGCGGCGCTGACATAATCCTGCTTGCGCACGGCGAGCGCCACCGAGCGCGTGATGCGCGCCATGCCCGGCGTGAAGGCGATGGCGATGGCAAGCACGGCATTGGCCTGGCTGCGTCCGAGCATGGAGACGACGAGCAGCGACATCAGCAGGCTGGGGATCGCCATGACCGCGTCGATGGTGCGCATCACCGCGTCGTCGGTGCGGCCGCCGACATAGGCGGAGGTCGTGCCGATCAAGGCACCCATCACGGTGCCGCACAGCGTGGCGATCGCGGCCATGATCACGGTCGACTGAGCGCCGTGCAGCAGGCGCGACAGCAGATCGCGGCCGAGCTGGTCGGTGCCGAGCAGATATTGTCCGCCCGGCGGCTTGTAGCGGGCGAGGATACTGATCGCGTTGGGGTCGTGGGGTGCCAGCCAGGGGCCGGCCACGACCGCGATGCCAACCAGCGAGACGATGCCGAGCCCGATGGCGCCCTGCGGCGAGCGCACCAGCCGTGCCAGGACCTCACTCATATTGGATCCGCTTGTCGACCACGGCATAGGCGAGGTCGGCGAGAAAATTCATGACCGCGTAGGTGGTCGCCAATGTCAGAGCGCCGGCCTGGATCATCAGCAGGTCGCGGCTCTGGATCGCGATGATGATCTGCCGTCCGATGCCGGGGATGGCGAAGATCTCCTCGACGACGATGATGCCGCCCAGCACGTAGCCGACGTCGAGCGCCACGATCGTGATGGTCGGCAGCAGCGCGTTGCGCAGCGCATGACCGTAGACGACCCGGGTCTCGGGCAGGCCCTTCATCCGCGCGGCGCGGACATAGTCGGAGTGCAGCGCGTCGACCAGCTCGGAGCGGATCATGCGCGAGACATGCGCGACCATGATCAGCGACACGGTGACGACCGGCAGCACGAGGTGCTTGAGACCGGCAACGAAGTCCTCGCCCAGGGGCACGTAGCCGGTGGCTGGCAGCAGCTTGAAGGTATCGGCCAGCAGCAGGATGATCAGGGTGGCCGTGACGAACTCGGGCAGCGAGACGCCGACATAGGAGACGATACCGAAGGCGATGTCGCCCAGCTGGCCGCGCCTGGTCGCCGCGGCGATGCCCAATGGCACGGCGATGACCAGCATGAAGCCGATCGACAGCAGCGCGAGCAGCAGAGAACGCGATAGCGCGTCGAGAATGGTCGGCAGCACGGGCTGGCCCGTCCGCACGGAGATGCCGAAGTCACCGGTGAGCACGCCGCCGAGCCAGCGGGCATATTGCTGCCAGGCCGGATCGTTGAGGCCGAGGCGATCGCGCAGTGCGGCGAGCTGCTCGGGCGTGGCGTTCTCGCCGAGCAGGACGACGGCGGCATCGGCCGGCAGGATCTGCGTGACGCCGAAGACGATGATCGAGACCACCAGGAGGGTGTAGACCATCAGCCCGCAACGCCGCAGCGCGTAGGCGAGCGACAAGCCTCACCCTCCCGAGATCGGTCGTGGTCGCTCAGCCGCGTCGCGGCGCGCCGTCGCCGAGCGAGACGTAGTCGAGGCGGAATACGGCGCCGCGCGGGTGCACGTTGTAGCCTTGGACGTAGCTGCGCTGGGCCGCCAGCAGGTCGAAAAAGACCGGAATGATCGACGGCACGTCCCGATGCATCATGGCCTGGGCCTGGCCGTAGAGCTCGCGCCGCTTCGCCGGCTCGATCGTTGCGCGCGCGTCGAACACCGCCTTGTCGAAGGCGGCGTTGTTCCAGCGCGTCTCGTTCCAGGTCGCGTTCGAGGTATAGAGCAGCGAGAATATGCCGTCGGCGGTCGGCTGCATGTTGTAGAACCCGATGTAGAAATTGCCCTTCTTCCAGACCTGGTCGAGATATGTCGCGTGCGGCATGGTCTGCACGGTGATGTCGAAGCCGGCGGGCTTCGACATCTCGCGCAGAGCGACGGCGAGTTGCGTGCGCACGGCCGGGCGGTCCGATGCGATCAGCGTTGCCTTCAACCCCTGGGCATGGCCCGCATCGGCCAGCAGCTTCCTTGCTGCGGCCACGTCGGGCTTCTTCATCGGTTGGTCGACGAAATAGGTGTAGGCGGAGTTGAGCGCGCTGTCGTTGCCGGGCGTGCCGTAGCCCTCCGACACGAAGTCAACCATGGCGGCCCGGTCGACGCAGAGGGCGAGGGCCTGGCGCACGCGCACGTCGTTGAACGGCGCGGCATCGCAGCCGAAATTGACGTTGCAGAACTGTCCCGAGGGTGTGCGCAACACCTTGACACCCTGGGCCTGACGCAGCCGCGCATATTCGGTCGGCAAGGTCAGCATCATCAGGTCGGTGGCGCCCGAGATCAGCGCCGAACCCTCGGCCGTCGGATCCGGGTAGATGACGATCTCGATGCGGTCGAGATAGGGACGCGCCCGGTCGTAGTAGCGCTCGTTGCGCTGGACGACGACCTGGCGGTCGGGTTCGTAAGAGACGAGACGGAACGGGCCCGTGCCGATGGCCTCGCGGTCGAGGCGAGCCAGTGCACCGGTGGCGATCGCGGCGGGAATGATGCGGGCATTCGTATAGGCCAGCATGACCGGCAGATCGGCATAGGACGATTTGAGCTTGAAAACCACCGCGTCCGCGCCGGTGGCGCGCACGCTGTCGATCGGCCCGATGTTGTTGCGCGCGGGCGAGGCGGTCTTGGCATCGAGCATCGCTTCGAAGCTGGCGACCACGTCGGCCGAGGTGCAGGGCGTGCCATCGTGAAAGACGACGCCCGAACGCAGCTTGAACGTCCATTCCGTGAGGTCGGGCGAGGGAGTCCACGATTCCGCGAGATCGGGCACCGGCGTCATGTCGGTGCCGAGCCGGGTCAGCCCCGAATAGAGCAGCTCGGCCACGAGGTATTCCGGATTGACCCGGATCAGCAGCGGGTTGAGCTTGGCGACGGCCTGGTCGACCGAGAGCCTCAGTGTTCCGCCACGGCGCGGGGCGGCTTGCGCCATGGCCGAGCGCGGCGCAACGCCGGCGCCGATGGCGGCTGAAAAGGCGGCGGAGCCCGCGAGAAACGCGCGGCGCTTGATGGTCCATGAGCTGTTCATCGGTCGTGCTCCCTGGTCTCGAATTCTTGTCTCATTGGCGTAACGGTATATCGACATCGGCGAGGTAGGCGAGGATCGATTTCGCCAGACCGCTTACATCCGCGATGGTGGTGAATTCGTCGGCGGCATGGGTGCGCGCCTCGGGGCGGGACAGGCCGCCAAGCAGGATCTCCCGCAGCCCCGCCTGCTGCACGAAACCCATGTCCGAACTCGAGGAGGCACCCCAGCGGCGAAAGCTGTCGGGCGCGAATCCAAAGCCGTAGGCCAGTGCCTTTTGCCAGCGCGCCCAATGAGGCCCGCCGTCGGGATCGCTGACCGGCGCGAGATGGCCGACGATCGTCGTGTTGATGGACAGAGCGCGCGTCGTGGCCGCGGCGCGATGCACGGTGCGCTCGAGCTCCGTCTTGACCGCATCGAATGGCTCTTCCGGCGCATAGCGTCGGTTGACCAGGATGGTGCATCGGCCGGGCAGCGCCGAGCCTTTCACGCCGCCATGGACGGCCGTGACGTTGAGCCGCGCCCGGAGCGGCTCGTCCTTGTGGTGCGGCGGTGGGGGCAGGGCGGAACGACGCGTTTCGACGTTCTTCTTCAAATCGAGCAGCGCCGACAGGATCGGCAAGGCTTCCTCGACCGCGTTGATGCCGTTCCTGGCGTCGCCCGAATGGGCGGCTCGGCCTTCGACGTTGATGGAGATGTCCAGGCTGCCGAAGCAGCCGGCCCAGATGCGCGGCGCGGCGCCGCCATTGAGGCACATCACGTGGCCCTCGATGCGGCCCTGCTCGGCGAGATAGCGCACGCCGGGATAGAGCCCGCCCTCCTCATCGGTGCAGAACAGCAGGACAGGGTCGAAAGCGAGAGCGAGACCGGCCTCGTCGGCCGCCCGCAGCGCGGCCAGCGTCGCTGCAATCGTGCCCTTCATGTCGGCGGTGCCGCGGCCGTAAAGCCGGTCGCCTTCACGCGTCAGCGCGTGCGATGGACGGGTCCAGCCCTCGCCCGCAGGCACCGCGTCGACGTGAAAATAGATGCTGCACACCGGCTTGGCCGGCCCCGTAGAACGGCGCGCGATCAGGTTGACGCGCGGGCCTGACGAGCCGCTCGCCGCCCACAGATGCTCGGGCACGACCACGCGCTCGCAGGAGAAGCCGAGCGGCGCGCAAAGGTCTTCCGTCAGATCGGCGAAATCGGCGTAACCCGCTCCCGGCGGAAACGATGTATCCGTCGCGATCATGCGGGCGAGATCGTGGAGCCACTGCTCGGTCGCGCCATCGATCAGCGCAACCGCAGCTTCCAGCCGGGCCGCTGCCAACGTCGCCAACTCAGCCGCACGCGATGCACCGCCCATATCGATGCTCACTCGCTATCTTGCAGACCGAGAGGACGAGGGTGGGAGAACGTTCGGCCCCGTGTCAATCGGAACGAGCGCCAGCGCTCACCAGCCGTTGGTGCGGTCCCACACCGCAACCACCTCGTCGCCGCCATCGATGACGTGGTAGCGCCCGTACATGGCCGCAGTCATGCAGACATGGTTGGGCAGTACGCGCACCTTTGCGCCGCGCGGCAGGATCTCGAAGGGCAGGCGGCCGGCGCCCTCGACGTGGCCGTGCTCCTGGTTGGCGGTCACCACGCGCGCGCCGGCAATCGGATTGAGCGTCAGGTCGGTCACCAGGCCGAAGCCGGCGTCGAAGGAATGGCCGGCCGTGCTGCGATCCTTGGAGAGTGCCAAGCCGCCGGCGTCGATCAGCACGCGGTTGTCGGTGCGGCGGTGGCCGATGACGGTGGCAAGCACCGAGACGGCAATGTCGGAGATCGCGCAGCTCCGGATGCCGGCCTGGAACAGATCGCCGAAAACGTAGACGCCCGGCCGCATCTCCGTCACGCCGTCGAGCTTGCGCGCATGCACGGCCGTCGGCGTCGAGCCGACGCTGACGGTCGGGGATGGCATGCCGGCGGCGCGCAGTCGTTCGGCGGCCGTGACCGCGCCGGCGCGTTCCTCCTCGGCGACGCGTTCGACTTCGGCGATCGAGGCGCAGTCATAGGAATGCCCGGCGTGGGCCAGCACGCCCGCGAGGGCTGCGCCACGGTTGCCGTGGAGCGCACGGCCGATCTCGATCACGTCGTCCGACGATGCGGGCACACCACCGCGCCGGTCGCCCGTGTCGACCTCGATCAGCGTCGAAAAGCGCGTGCCGAGCGCCTCGCCGCGCGCGGCGATCGCGCGCGCCATGTCGACAGCGTCGGTCAGGATGGTCATGCGCACGCCACGGGACTGGAGTGCGGCGACCCGGTCGAGCTTGGCCGGCACGATGCCGACCGCATAGGTGATGTCCGTGAAGCCGTTGTCGGCGAAATACTCGGCCTCGTTGAGCGTCGCGACCGTGATGCCGCCGGAATGTCCCGCCGTCGCGCGCCGTGCCACCTCGGCAGACTTGGCTGTTTTCATATGCGGCCGCAGGTCGACGCCCAATGCCTTGGCCCGCTCGCTCATGGCCTGGAGATTGCGGCCCAGGCGACCGCGGTCGAGCACCAGCGCAGGGGTCGGCAGGTCAGCGAGGCGCATCAGGCGAAGCGCAGCTGCTGGCCGAGGCCAAGCTTCTGGGCCTTGGCAAGGAAGGCGTGGCCGAGCGCGATGTCGCTCAGGCTCAAGCCGCGGTGCCAGAGCAGGATCGTCTCGTCGTCGCGCTCGCGTCCGGGCTTGATGCCGGCAACGACCTGGCCGAGCTCGGCGTGCAGCGTTTTCTCGCTGAGCTTGCCCGCCTCGACATGAGCCCGCAGCGCGCCGAGCGGGCCGGCATGGGCTTGGCCCCAATCGTCCATCAGCATCTTGTCCATGATGTCGGTCAGCGACAGTTCCAGCGCGCTCATCGTGCCGTACGGGCAGACGAAGGCGCCCTTCTTGATCCACGCCGTCTTGAGCAGCGGCTCCGGCTTGGTCAAGCGCGATGCCTCGACCACGATGTCGGCCCCCTTGATGCAGCTCTCCCAATCCTCGGTGACGATGATCTTCTTGCCCAGGTCCCTGGTGAGCTTGGCGCCGAAGGCGTCGCGGCTCTCCTTGCGCCGGGAGTGCACCCGTATCTCGGAGAAATCGAACAGATGGTCGAGCAGACGGACGTTCCAGTATGACGAGCCGCGCGCGCCGATATGCCCGAGGATCTTCGAGTTCTTGCGCGCGAGGTACTTGCCCCCGATTGCCGTCACGGCGCCCGTGCGCATGTCGGTAATGTCCGAGGCGTCGACCAGTGCCAGCGGCGTGCCGGTGCGCGGGTCGGCGAGGTAGAGGATCGCCATCTCCGAGCGCAGTCCGTGCCGGTAGTTGTCGACGAAATCGCCGACCACTTTGACGCCCGCCAAGCCTTCGACGCCCTTGTAGTCGAGATTGCCGACGAAGCCGCGCAGCACGTTGAAGTGGCCGCGGAAGCGCTCGCCCGGCATCAGATGCATGCGCGGATGGATGACCGTCTTGCCCTCGCCCTGGCCGCGCAGCGCCGTCTCGATGGCGCCGAGAATCTCGTCATTGGTCATGTCGAGTCTTTCGACATCCGGCCCGCCGAGCCACGTGATGTTGATCGGCTCCATGTTTTCCCCGTCCAAAATGAGGGTTTACACTAGTTGCGGCACCGAGGGGGCGCAAGGTGAAGCGCTCGCGCGCGAAAGGGCAACTACGGGTGAGCTTTTTGTGTCCGGCATTCCGTGCCGACGCAAAATCGACCCACTTTCCGCGCTGGCAATTGACGTGTGCATCGGATCAATCGCGCGGCATCCCCGTTGTCGGTTCATTGAACGGTCCGGGGCCAAGCCCCCAGAAAGGAGACCCCATGCGGCCTTCGCTTCTGCTCGCAGCTGGCATCCTCGCGGCGGCACTGTTGCCACAGGCGGCTAATGCCCAGGCGTGTGCTCCGCGCCAGGAGATCGTCGTCCAGCTCGCGCAAAAATTTTCTGAGACGCCGACCGCGGTCGGCGTTGCCGGCAACGGTGCGATCCTTGAGCTTCTGACGTCCAAGAGCGGATCCTGGACGATGCTCATGAGCTTCGCCAATGGCGCAGCCTGCGTCATTGCAACCGGCGAGAACTGGGAGATCACGGGCAAGCAAGGCCAGGAGACCTGATCGAGCGGCTCACGCCGCTCCCTAGGCTCGACATCCCGCCCGCCGCGGTTCACCGCGGCGCGCGGTTCGTTTGTGAGACCAAACTTCGCATACGGCTTAGCCGACTCACGGAAGCCCGGGTTCGGCTCTAAGGGCTTGGTTGACGTCTCAGTAACTTGTCTGAGTGTCCCACTCGCACCCGATTTGCTTTCGGCGCTGGGAAATATTGCAAAGCCCGGCTGCCTCGGCTTGCGACGCCTGGCTTCCCCGATCGCGCCATGTGCAACGCTGTGGGGCCAAATCCCGGGTTTCCCGGATTGTTGTAACGCCAGGCGGCTGTGCCTCCGGTGTAGAGCGCTTCGTTGCTGTCCTCATCCCCGCCTCGGGGTGCGGCACCTGGCCAGGCTGAAGATGGGCCTGAATGGCCAACGGGCGGAGATCGGGTTGCTTGCCTTTCTTTCAGACCAGGATTGCACGACCATCCATCGCTCTGGAGCGATCGTCATGTCATAAGATTTGGGCTGCAAACGTCTCGGATTTGGAGCTATTCGGCATGGCGCTGACACTCGTCAATCGCACCGACGTAACGCTCGATGCCGTCCGACGGGTCGCCTGGGGCGACGAGTCGGTCGCGCTGGCGCCGGAGGCGCTCGAACGCATGAGGGCGGCGCGGGCCACGTTCCTCAAGCTGCTCGACAGCGATCCCAACATTGTCATTTACGGCGTGACCAGCGGCTACGGCCAGCGCGCCCATGTCCGCTTCACGCCCGACGAGCGCCGACGCCATGCCGCGCGACCGCCGCGCGCCGCCGGCGTTTCCTTCGGCGATCCGCTGCCCGAGCGTGTGGTGCGAGCGATCGTGTTGGCGCGGCTGGCCAACTTCGTCGAAGGCCACGCCGCCGTCCGGCCCGAGCTGGCCCAGGCTGTCGCCGGCATGCTCGACAGCGGTCCGCTGCCCCAGGTGCCCTCGCTCGGCAATGGCGGTGCCGGCGAGGTGCTGCCGCTGTCCCACCTCTTCGCCGAGCTAGCCGAGCGCGTCGGGCCGCAGGAGAAGGAATCCCTGGCGCTGATCAACGGCAGCCCGGTGTCGGCGGCCTTGGTTGCCGATGCAGCTCTGGCCGCGCGCGCGCGTGTCGCGCTGGCGCACGAGGTGTTCGCGCTCTCCGCCGAGGCGTTCAAGGCGCCGCTCGAGGCCTATGCGCCGGCGCTCGACGCCTTGTGGGGCGAACCGAGCGAAGCAGAGTCGCTGGAGCGGCTGCGTCATCTGCTGGAGGGCGCCGGAGGCGAGAGGCGCAGCTATCAGGCCCCCGTCAGCTTCCGCATCGTGCCGCGCCACCTCGGCCGGACCATCCGTGCACTCCGCCAGGCGGAGACGGCGGCCAATGTCTCGCTCGCATCGGTGACCGACAATCCGGTCTATGTGCCGCCCGATCCGGACCACAAGCTCGGCCAGATCCTCAGCAATGGCGGCTATCAAAACGCCATAGCCTATCCGGCGCTCGACGAGTTGGCCGCCTCGTGGGCGGATCTTTGCCTGTTGGCCGAGCGCCAGACGCAGAAGATCCTGGAAGGCCGCGTCTCCCACCTGCCGGACGGGTTGATGACGCGGCCGAACGACGATCGTTACATGGGTGCCCTGGGCATGGCGCTGGTCGGTTGGGGCGAGCAGGCACGCCATGCCGCGCAGCGTACGTTTCTGCCCGGCCCGGAATCGGGCGGCTTTGCCCAGAATGACGTGGCGTCGCCGACCTTCCACGCCTGGCGCAAGGAGCGCGATGCGGCGACCGCGCTCGAGGCCTGCCTGTCGGTCCTGGCGATCGTCGCGTCGCAGGCGCTCTACGTCACGGAGCGGCCGGCGCCCCAGCGGCTTGCCAGCCTGCTGGCGGAGATACGAGCTGTGGTGCCGCCGCTCGAGCGCGTCCGCATGCTCGGGCCCGACTGCGAGCGTCTGGCCGAGGCTTTTGCGCGACGGGTATTTGCGGTTTAGGTGTCGCCGATACTCTGGCGGAAGACGTCGGTGCGGCTAGGCGATGTCTTCGGGCTTGAGGACGCGGCCTGACACGAGCGTGCGCAGCAGCGTGACCAGTTCGTCCCGACTGAACTGCACGCGCACGGTCTGGGTGCGCGCTTCGTCCGTGAGCGTCAGCTTCATTTCCTCGCCGTCCACGCCGAGCACATGGCCATACGACTCGAAGTCGTGACTGGCGCCGGGTACTTGAATGCTGGCTTTCATGGCGGGAGGACCTTGGTTGCTCCGGGGGCCGGTGTTAAGAAACTAGCGCCGATCCAGTTAAGGAATCGTGAATCGGCCACGCCTTTCGGCGCACGGCGCCCCGAGCTTCCTCCAAGTTATTGATATATAATCAATCAGGCGCGGAGTCGGGCATTGTCCGGATCGAAGGGCGATTCGGGAATGACAGTGGCACGCCGTCGCTCGCCGAGAATTTCGACCTCGACCTCGGTGCCGAGGGTGGCGAGATCGGGCCTGACCATGCCGAGCGCCAGGGATTTGTTGAGCCGCCAGCCGAAGCCGCCGCTGGTGCAGCGGCCGACCAGGGACTTGCCCTGCCAGATCGGCTCGGAACCGCGCGCGTCGGCATCGGTCACGCCGTGCACCTCCATGGTGACGAAGCGGTTCTTGAAGCCGCGCGCGCGCCAGGCGGCCAGCGCGTCCGAGCCGAAGAAGGCGCCCTTGTTGAGATGGACGAAACGGTCGAGTGCCGATTCGAAGGCGGCATACTCGATCGACAGTTCCTGCGGGATCAGGCGGTAGGATTTCTCGAGGCGCAGCGAGTCCATGGCGCGGATGCCGAAGGGTTTGAGCTCGAACGCGGCGCCCGCATCCATCAGACGGTCGAAGATGTAGTTCTGCATCTCCATCGGGTGATGGAGCTCCCAGCCCAGCTCACCCACGAAATTGACGCGCAGCGCGCGCGCATGCGCCGCACCGATGTTGATGGTCTTGCCGGTCAGCCACGGGAACGCCTTGTTCGACAGGTCCCAGTCGGTCAGCTTCTGCAGCAGATCGCGCGCACGTGGACCGGCGAGAACCAGCACGCCGGTCTGCGTCGTCACCTTGTCGAGGCGCACGCTGCCGTCGGCCGGCAGCGACTTGGTCAAGTAATCCCAGTCGTGGCGCTCGAAGGCGCCGGCGCCGACCAGATAGAACTGGTTGGCCCCTTCGCGCAGCACCGTGAACTCCGAGCGCACGCCGCCATTCTTGGACAGCATGTGCACGAGGCCGAGGCGGCCGACGCTCTTGGGCAGGCGGTTGGCCACGAGCCGGTCGAGCCAGGCATCGACTCCCGGGCCGAATGCCTCGTACTTGGCGAAGGCGGTCATGTCGAGCAGGCCGACTTTCTCGTGCACGTGCCGGCACTCCGCACCGACATGCGGGAAGTAGTTGGTGCGCCGGAAGCTCCAGACATCGCGCTGCTCGACCCCCTTGGGGGCGAACCAGTTCGGCCGCTCCCAGCCGAACTTCTGGCCGAACACGGCGCCCAAGGCCTTCATGCGGTCGTAGCACGGCGCCTGCTTGAGCGGCCGCGCCGCGGGCCGTTCCTCGTCGGGGTAGTGGATGGTGAAGACGTTGGCGTAGGCCTCCTCGTTCTTCTCGCGCAGGAAACCGCGCCGCGCGTAGGGGCCGAAGCGGCGCGGATCGACGCCCATCATGTCGACCGAGGGCTCGCCCTCGGCGATCCATTCGGCGAGCTGCCAGCCGGCGCCGCCGGCGGCTGTCACGCCGAAGCTGTGGCCTTCGTTGAGCCAGAAATTGCGCAGGTCCCAGGCCGGGCCGATGATCGGCGAGCCGTCGGGCGTGTAGCAGATCGCGCCGTTGTAGGCGCGCTTGATGCCGACCTCGCCGAAGGCGGGCACGCGGTTGATCGCGGCCTCGATGTGCGGCGCCAGCCGGTCGAGATCCTCCTGGAACAACTCGTATTCGCTGTCGGGCGAGGGGCCGTCGACGTAGCAGCACGGCGCGCCCTTCTCGTAGGGGCCGAGCAGCAATCCGCCATTCTCCTCGCGCATGTAGTAGGAGGCGTCGGATTCGCGCAGCACGCCCATCTCGGGCAAGCCCTTGCGCTTGCGCTCGACGATGGCCGGATGCGGCTCGGTCACCAGGTACTGATGCTCGACCGGAATGACCGGGATCTCGAGCCCGACCATCGCGCCGGTCTGGCGCACGAAGTTGCCGGTCGCCGACACCACGTGCTCGCAGGTGATGTCGCCCTTGTCGGTGCGCACCAGCCATTCGCCGGAAGCCTTGCGCTCGATCGCGGTCACGACGGTGAAGCGGTTGATCTCGGCACCCATCTTGCGCGCGCCGATGGCGAGCGCCTGCGTCAGGTCGGCGGGCTGGACGTAGCCATCCTCGGGATGCTGGATCGCGCCGATCACGCCCTCGACGTTGCACAGCGGCCAGATCTCCTTGACCTGGGCCGGCGTCAGGAAGCGCACGTCGACACCGATCGTCTTGGCGACGCCGGCATAGAATTTGTACTCGTCCATGCGGTCGCGCTGGACGGCGAGGCGGATGTTGGAAACCTGCTGCAGGCCGATCTTCTGGCCGGTTTCCTGCTCGAGCGTCTTGTAGAGCGCGACCGAGTATTTGTGGATCTGGCCGACCGAGTAGCTGAGGTTGAACAACGGCAGCAAGCCGGCAGCATGCCAGGTCGACCCCGAGGTCAGCTCCTTGCGCTCGACCAGCACGACATCGGGCCAGCCCTTCTTGGCCAGATGGTAGAGCGTGCTGACGCCGACCACGCCGCCCCCGATCACCACGACGCGCGCATGCGATTTCATCGGTTCCCCGCTTCCACTTCGAATACGCAGTGATCATGCCCTTCGGCCGCGCACTGCACCTCTTCGGAGGTCAGCTTGCGACGCCGGCCCTGCTGCTCGCCGACCCATTCGAGCGCGCCGCAGAACCAGCCGCGGAACATATAGCAGACCTTGCGCCCGGCGTTCGGACCATACTCCGACACGAACACGGAGTGGCGCGCCTCGACGGTCGCGCGCCCGGCCGCCGCGTCGATGGCGCGCACGCGAAACTGCGCCCAGCCGCGCTGCGACAGGCGCTTCATGTAGTGATGGAAGACGTCGACGCCGGCGAGCCCGTGCGTGCGCGCTTCCTTGTCGCACCAAACATGCGCGGAGCGGTGGCCGGCGGCGAACAGCAGATCGCGGTTGCGCGCGATGCCGATGGCCGACTCGATCTCGCGGTGGTTGTTGACCAGGAAATGTCTGGGCACGAGGACCATGGGCAGGCCGTCGACGCGCCACTCGCCGGTGCGCTCGTCGACATCAATGGGAACCAGGGGCGCGCTCATGTTCGGGTTGGCAAGCTGCAGCGATGTCGGTGACGTCTGGATCTAGTACAGCGGAGCGACGCGGCGGCAACTACCGTTTGGGCGACGCCGATTGCCCAATCTCCGTCACCCCTCTGCGCCGGCGCCAGGGCAGCCGGCCTCGATCCATGCTAGTCTGTGCGGACTGGCCACAATCGCGTTGGCAGCATGCCTGACGAATCCCGCAACGCGCGCCCGGGTAGCGTGGCGACCTTCACCGACGCCGACGAGGCATTGGCGGCGGTGCAGGCCATCTACGACGCGAACTGCGCCTTCCTGCGCGAGCGCTTTGCCGCCTATGCGCGCGGCGAAGCGGTCGAGGAGCGGATCACCCGCTGCTATCCCTATGTCGAGATCAAGATCGAGAAGAACGCCCGCGTCGATACCAGGCTTGCCTATGGTTTCGTCGCGGGCCCCGGAACCTACGCGACGACGTTGACGCGGCCGGACCTGTTCTCGCGCTACTACCGCGAGCAGTTCCAACAGCTCCTGAAAAACCACGGGCAGCCGATCACGATCGGCGTGAGCTGGCAGCCGATCCCGATCCAGTTCGCCTTCGCCGAGGCGATGCATGTCGAAGGCCGGCTGGTGCCCGAGCGCCTCAACACGCTGCGCGACGTGTTCGACCTGCCCGATCTCGTCGACATGGACGACAGCATCGTCAATGGCACCCATGTGGCGCGCGCAGGCGGCCCGACGCCGCTCGCCATGTTCACCGCGCCGCGCGTCGACTACAGCCTGCATCGGCTGGCGCACTACACGGCGACCCAGCCGGACATGTTCCAGAACTACGTGCTGTTCACCAACTATCAGTTCTATGTCGACGAATTCGTGCGCATCGGCCACGAGCTGATGCAGTCCGCCGGCAATGCGGAGGAGCGGAAATACCGCAGCCAGTACGTCGCCTTCTGCGAGCCCGGCAACCGCATCACCTACAACGCCAATCTCGGCGCCAAGCCGCCGGTCGGCGAGCCGGCGGCGCGCCTGCCGCAGATGCCGGCCTATCACCTCATGCGCGACGATGCCTGCGGCATCACCATGGTCAACATCGGCATCGGCCCGTCGAACGCCAAGACGATCACCGATCACGTCGCGGTGCTGCGGCCCCATGTCTGGCTCATGCTCGGCCACTGCGCCGGGCTGCGCCGCACGCAGCAGCTCGGCGACTACGTGCTGGCGCACGGCTATGTGCGCGACGATCATGTGCTCGACGCCGATCTGCCGATCTCGGTGCCGGTGCCGCCGCTGGCCGAGGTCCAGGTCGCGCTGGAGACCGCGGTCGCGCGCGTCTCGGGCCTGTCCGGCTACGAGCTCAAGCGCATCATGCGCACCGGCACGGTCGCGACGATCGACAACCGCAACTGGGAGCTGCGCGACCAGGGCGAGATCACCCGACGGCTGAGCCAGAGCCGCGCCGTCGCGCTCGACATGGAGTCGGCGACGATCGCCGCCAACGGCTTCCGCTTCCGCGTGCCCTACGGCACGCTGCTTTGCGTGTCCGACCGGCCGCTGCACGGCGAGCTCAAGCTGCAGGGCATGGCCAATCAATTTTACCGGGAGCGGGTCGACCAGCATCTCAAGATCGGCATGCTGGCGCTCGAGCTGATGCGCGGCCAGGGTCTCGACCGCCTGCACAGCCGCAAGCTCAGGGCCTTTGCGGAATCGGCCTTCCAGTAGCCCGACGTTCTAGATTCCCGACCAGACGCCCGACAGCAGGACGGTGCCCGCGGCCATGATGACGAGCGGGCCGGCAATTTCCATCGTGTGGCGCAGGAGTTTGTAGGGCTTCTTGGTGTCGTCCATCAGGTGCAGCACGCGGTCGCGCGCCACGATCGCCAGCATGCCGAGGCAGGCCATGGTGATGGTCATGCCGATCGCGATGAAGACCGTCATGACCAGGCCCTGCAACAGGATTCCGTTGGCCAGCGCATAGACCAGGATCAGGATCGAGCCGGAGCACGGCACCATGCCGACCACGAAGGACAGCAGCGAGCCTTGCGTGCGCCCGTGCGCCTTGTGGTGGTGATGGACGTGGTCCTCGACCTCGTCGTCGTGATGATGGTGATGGTCGTGGCTGTGCTTGAACCAGCCGGTCAGCTTCTGCAGCAGCATGAAGGCGCCGATCGCGAAGATCAGGCCGTAGCTGACGTACTTGATCTCGCGCGACTCGGCGAGCTGGGCGCCATAGACACCGGTCAGCACGAGGTGCGCGAACACGATGATCAGGATGGCCGACAGCACGTGTATGAACGAGATCTGCGCGCCCATGACGAAGCCGCGCAGGATGCGGGCGTGCCTGGACATGAAATAGGAGACGACGATCGCCTTGCCATGACCCGGCCCGGCGGCGTGGAAGGCGCCGTAGAGGAACGCGAAGACGATGCCGATGGTGAGCGCCTGCGACGACCGGCTGTCTTTGATCTCGGCGAGCGTGTCGTTCATCGTTCGGTGCACGTTGCTCTGGATGCGCTTCAAGGTTGCCTTGAAGCGATCGAGCGCCCCGGGCTCGGCGATCGGCTGGGCAGCCTCGGCCGGCGGCCGGCTGCCCGGAGTGAACGGATTGGCCGGTTGCGCCAATGACACTGGGCCGGCGCCGAGCAGGCCTGCGATCAGCACCATGAGAACGGCCGCCGCGCGCATCATTCCGCACCGCCACACATGAGCTCGACCTTTTCCAGCGTACCCACGCCATAGGCCGTGGCCAGCGATTCGTCGCGGTTGATCTTGATGTGGCACGCCACCCCCTTGGCGCCCTTGAAGCGGACGGGGTCGGTTTCGGCCAGCATGATCTCGACGAAATAGGTGTCGTCGTAGATGGCGAGGCTGATGCCCTGCTTGAGCGGCTCGATCGGCTTGGGCAGATCGAGCGTGAAGCGGTAGATCACGCGGTCCTTTTGCCGCTCGATGGAAAAATCCCTGGCCGATTTGAAGGACAGCTTTGTCTTGTCGACGGTGATGTGCGTGAAGAAGTCGTACTGGCCGAGATTGCCGAAGGCGTTCTTCTCGACCTCCGCGGTTTCCTTGGCGTCGAATTTGCCGTCCTTGTTCTTGTCGAAGTCGTGGATGATGTTGCCGCTGAAGATCTGGTCGAACAGCCACTCCTGGCGGACGCCGACGATCCGGTCGCCCTCGAACACGAGCGTTGCCGTGGCGGTGATCCAGACATGGGGGTGACTCTCCGCCGGCCGCGTCCCGAGCGCTGCCATCAGCACGATGCACGCAGCGACGATACTCCTGCCGCGCCGCGTCATGAGCCGCCCCCACACCTTCTTGCGGCTCAGACGCCGCCGAGCATCTTCCAGAACTCGTCGTTGAGTTCCTTCATCACGTCCGTGTGGCGGCCCTCCAGGCAATCGCGCAGCGTGACGCGCAGGCTGATGTCGACCGTGCGATTGCAGGCGTTGAACATGGTGCGCGCCTTGTCGACGCCGGAAGGCGTCATGCCGCGCGTCGCGTGCGGCGTCGCGACGCGTTCCCACAGGCTGCGGCGCAACGCCTCGGAGACCTCCCGGCGCTCGGGCAAGGCGTTGATCATGTCGGTTGCGAGCCGCGCGGCGTCGGCGCGCTCCTCCGCGCGCTCGAAGACGGCCTCGGCGACCGAGCGGTGCGAGCCGGTGGCGATCGCGCGGTCCTCGGCGCTGACAGCGACCTGCTCCTCGACCGGGACGACGGCGGCGCGCTCGGCGACTTCGACCGCGAGCTTGGCCGAGCCGAGCGACGCGGCCGTCGCCGGCTTGAGCACGATCTTGAGCGCGTTGAAGCCGAGATGGCTGAAGATCTCCATGGTCTCGGCCGAATCGATCCGCCTGGTCCTGCCGTCGGCGGCCGTCACGGTCAGCACGACGTCGCCCGCCCGGTTGGCGCGATAGAGCGTGCCATGGTCGGGCGGCAGGACTTTTTCCTCGAGGCAGAAGGCGCCGAGGTAGGCAGTGCAGCGGCCGTCCTCGCAGGTGACCGGCACGGCATCGCGCGTCGCGACCACGCCGAGCGCCTGCGGGCCCTGCAGCTTGGGCCGGGCGGAGTGCCAATCGACGGCGCCGGCATCGGCCGCGATCAAGGCGAAGGCGGCGGCAGCGGCGAATTGCAGCTTCATGTTTCAAACTCCCTGATTCCGGTCCCGACCAGGGCGGAATGCTCAAGGCAAATCATAGAATTAGGTCCGCCCGGGGTCAACGGAGCCGGGCTCCCCCCGGGGCGTCGACGCACGCCATGGCGCAAAGCGGGGCGCCCAGGTCGCTCAGTCGCTAGATCGGCTCTGGCGGGGACGGGAATAGTCTGTCGAAGCGGGAAGAATGCGTGAGCAGCAAAGGAGTTGGCTATGTCGGATGCGGCGAGCGACACCGCGCAATCCAGAGTTCGCGGTGAGGGCGGCCGTCGCGGCCGCAGCGGCGGCGGCTCGGCGGCGCGCCGCGCCCAGCGCGAGCATCCGAAGCTCCAGCAGCTTCCCTACATCAGCCGCGCCATACCCGTCATGGACGTGCTGGGCACCGAAGGGCTCGAGCTGATCGAGCACAATGCCGACACGATTCTCCAGGAGATCGGCATCGAATTCCGCGGCGACGAGGAAGCGATCCAACTTTGGCGCCAGGCCGGCGCCGACATCGACGGCGAGCGCGTGCGCTTCCCACGCGGCCTGTGCCGCCAGATCATCCAGCGCTCGGCGCCCACGACCTTCACGCAGCACGCGCGCAATCCGGCGCGCAATGTCGAGATCGGTGGGCCGACCACGGTGTTCGCGCCGGTCTATGGCCCGCCCTTCATCCGCAGTCTCGACGATGGGCGGCGCTACGCCACCATCGAGGACTTCCGCAATTTCGTGAAGCTCGCCTACATGGCGCCCGCCATGCATCATTCGGGCGGCACCGTGTGCGAGCCGGTCGATCTGCCGGTCAACAAGCGGCATCTCGACATGGTCTACAGCCACATGAAGTATTCGGACAAACCCTTCATGGGTTCGGTCACGCATCCGCTGCGCGCGGCCGACACGGTCGCCATGGCCGAGACCCTGTTCGGCCGCGACTTCGTCGATCGGAACTGCGTGATCGCCAGCCTGATCAACGCGAACTCGCCCATGGTCTGGGATCAGACCATGCTCGGCGCGCTCAAATGCTACGCCAAGGCGAACCAGGCGACCGTGATCTCGCCCTTCATCCTGGCCGGCGCCATGAGCCCGGTCACGGTCGCGGGCACGCTCGCCCAGCTCTTCGCCGAGGCGCTCACCGGCATGGCGTTTGCCCAGCTCTGCCGGCCCGGCGCGCCGGTCATCTTCGGCACCTTCGCCAGCTCGATCTCCATGCAGTCGGGCGCGCCGACCTTCGGCACGCCCGAGCCGACGCTGGTGCTGTTCGCGGCCGCGCAGCTCGCGCGGCGCCTCGGTGTGCCGTTCCGCTCGGGCGGCGCACTGTGCGCGTCGAAGATTCCCGACGCCCAGGCCGCCTACGAGAGCGCCAACACTCTGCTGCCGACCTTGCTCGCCGGCGTCAATTTCGTGCTGCATGCCGCGGGCTGGCTCGAGGGCGGCCTGTCGTCGGGCTACGAGAAATTCGTCATGGATTGCGACCAGCTCGGCATGATGCAGGTGCTGGCCGGCGGCGTCGATCTGACCGAGAACGGCCAGGCTTTGAGCGCGATCCGCGAGGTCGGACCAGGCAAGCACTATCTCGGCTGCAGCCACACCCAGGCGAATTTCGAGACGGCCTTCTATCGCTCCTCGATCGCCGACAACAACAGCGTCGAGCAGTGGCAGGCTGAGGGTTCGCAGGACGCCGCCCAGCGCGCCAACAAGATCTGGAAGCAGATGCTGAAGGACTACGAGGAGCCGGCGCTCGATCCCGGCATCGACGAGGCGCTCCAGGAATTCATCGCCAAGAAGAAGGCGAGTTTTCCAGATTCGAACGTTTAGGCCGCGCTTGGC
>VGDO01000086.1 GCA_016869645.1 Alphaproteobacteria bacterium | reverse complement strand
CGGACCGTGAGCGCCGCGCCGGTCGCCGGGGCCGCGCCCGCGCGCGCGACGCGCGGCACGGTCGCCGACGACCGCCGCCGGCACATCTTCGAGGCGGCCTGCCAGGTGCTGGCGAAGAAGGGCTTCGCCAATGCCAGCATCCGCGAAGTGGCGGCAGCGTCGGGCATGCCGGTGCCGACCATGTACCAGTACATTCAGAGCAAGGAAGACCTGCTGCTGCTGATCTACCAGCACTTCATGCGCGACGTCGGCCGGTCCATGCAGGCGGCGATTACCGCCGGCGCACCGGCGCACGAGAACCTCGAGCAGCTCGTACGCACCATGCTCGAGGTCTACAACGCCAACCAGAAGTACATCCGGCTGATGTTCCAGGAGACGAAGTCGCTGCCCCCGGAAATGCGACGAATCGTGTTCGACATCGACGGCCAGAACATCGCCATTGTGCGCAACCTGCTGGCGGAGTGCCGTGAGGCCGGTGTCGCCGAGTTCGACAACGACGAGATCGCCGCCAACCTGGTCTACTTCGTATGCACAATCTGGGCGCTTCGGCATTGGACGCTCGGCAAACACAGGCGCGCCGCGGTCGACCAAGCCGTCCTCGACTTCATCGAACGTGGCCTTGCCGTCCGGCAAGGGGGCGCCCGCCGGGCCGAGGCGGCGCGCCGGAACGGACGCAGCGCCCCGACGCGGCGGCGACATGGCTGACGGCGCGAACAAGCAGCGCGCGGCAGACCGCCAGGCGCCGGCGGACGCGCCGATCTGGGACGGGCTGTACGGCAGCGATGCCGACGGACCCTATATCGAGGGCGGCCGCTGCGCCGCGTGCGGCGGCATGGCGCTCGGCGTGCGCGAGATCTGCCCGCACTGCCATGCCGCCCAGCAGATGGCGCCGGTCAAGATTGGCCGGCGCGGCACGCTCTATACCGCCACGGTGATCCATCAGGGACCCGAAGGTTTCGCGGCGCCCTACCGGGTGGGATATGTCGACGTCGAAGGTGGCGTGCGTGTCTTCGCTCACATCGACAACGGCTCGGCCAAGCCCGCGCTCGGCCAGGGCGTGGTGCTCACCATCGCGAAACTACGCCAGCGCCAAGACGGCACGACGCTCAACGGACCGCTCTATGTTGCCACTCCGGGCGGGAGCTGAGGCCATGAAGCTGCGCAAGGTTGGCATCGTCGGCGTCGGCCTGACCCCGTTCGACAAGCACGAGGGCGTGCCGGTCGAGCGGTTGGTCCAGCAGGCGGCGCTGGCCGCGCTCGCCGACGGCGGCGTCAAGCTCGCCGAAGTCGGCGCGGTCTACGCCTCGCACCTCTATCAAGGCGAGGTGTTCGGCGAGCGCATGACGAGCGGGCTGCGGGCGCCGGAGATGGAGATCGCCAATTTCGAGAACGCCTGCGCCGGCGGCTCAACCGCGGTGCGCCAGGCCGCATTGGCGGTCGCCGCCGAGCAGCACGATCTGATCCTGGTGATCGGCGCAGAGAAGATGGACCGCGGCCTGATCAGCTTCGTCAGTGCCGATCGCGAGCTGACCATGGGCAGTATCGCGCCGGCCCAGTATGCGCTAGCCGGCCAGCGCCACATGCACGAGTTCGGCACCACGGCCGAGGACTTCGCGCGCGTCGCGGTCAAGAGCCGCCGCCACGGCGCGCTCAATCCGAATGCGCGCCTTCGCGAGGAGGTCACGCTCGACCAGGTCATGGCGTCGCGGCCGATTGCCGAGCCCTTGACCCTGCTGCAATGCTGCCGCAACGGCTCGGGAGCCGCCGCCATTCTGGTCGGCTCGGAGCGCTGGTGTCAGCGGCGTGGCGGCGCCAAGATTTGGATCGAAGGTAGCGGCCTGCGCGCCCAGACCGGCGACGCCAATGTGCGCGACCTGACCAATTTCGGTGCCACCCGGGCCGCCGCCAAGGCGGCCTATGAGGCGGCCGGCATCGGACCGGACGACGTCGACCTCGTCGAACTGCACGACGCCTTCACCATCGGCGAGCTGCTGCACTACGAGGGTTTGGGCCTGTGCGCCAAGGGCGAGGGCGCCAGACTGGTGCGCGACGGCGATATCGCGCTCGGCGGCCGCGTGCCGGTCAACGTCTCGGGCGGTCTGCTGTGCAAGAGCCACCCGGTCGGCGCCACCGGCTTGGCGCAGTTCGCCGAGCTGACCTGGCAGCTCCGGGGCGAAGCGGACGGCCGCCAAGTCGAAGGCGCGCGCGTTGCTGTCGCGCACTCCCAGGGCGGCACCGGGCTCGAGGCGCTGGCGACCTGCGTTACGGTGCTGGCGCGCGACGGGCGATGACGGGCGTAGCGGACACTCCAATGAATTCGGCGCGGCGACGCTGCGGCGGCGGCGCACAATGAGCGGAGGATTACGATGAAGTTCATGTTCATGTCGGAAGGCGAGACCGAGCCGGGATCGACTCACGAGATCCGCTACTGGGACCTGGTCGACGAGGTCATCCACGCCGAGCGCTGGGGCTTCGACGCCTTCGGCGTCAGCGAGCAGCATCTCGCCATCGGTGCGGCGACCACGGCGTCACCCGAGGTGCTGTTCGCCTATCTGTTCGCGCGCACCAGCCGGATCCGCTTCCGCCACGCGATCACGCTGCTGCCCAAGAACATCAACCATGCCCTCAAGGTCGCCTCGCGCACCGCCGTCGAGGACATCCTGTCGAACGGACGCATCGAGCTCGCCGTCGGTCGTGGCAACACCACGCTGGCACTGCGCGCCTTCGAGGTCGACCTGGACAAGAACCGCGCCGAGATGTCCGAAGGCATCCAGGTCATGCAGAAGGCGTTCACCGAAGACCCGTTCATGTTCCACGGCGAGCACTACAAGATCCCGCCGCGAAGCCTGGTGCCGAAGTCGATCCAGAAGCCCTACCCGCCTATGTTCATGGCGGCGACCAGCCCGGAGTCGCATGTCATGGCGGCCGAGCAGTTCGGCATCGGCATCCTCAGCTGGTCGAGCTTTTGCGGCTACGAAATGCTGGCCGAGGGGATCGGCCAGTTTCGCAAGGCGGCGGCCAGGCGCAAGCAAACGGGCGCATACGTCAACGACACGGTCGGCGTTCTGGTCCAGGGCTATTGCGCGGAAACCGACGAGCAGGCCGCCGAGGATGCCGGCGAGGCCAACCTCAAATGGCTCAAGCTGGCCATCGACGGTTATCCCCGGTTGGCCAAGCTGTCGAAGGACTATGCCTACATGGCCGACGTCAAGCGCTTCTCAGACCGCATGGCCGATCTCGACTATTTCGTGAACGCCTCGGGCGGCGCGATCTTCGGCTCGCCCGACAGCTGCATCAAGCAGATCGAAAAGTTCAAGGCGGCCGGCGCCGACGAGGTGCTGATCCGCATCGACAGCGTGCCGCATGCCAAGATCATGAAATCGATCGAGCTGTTCGGCCGCCACGTCATCCCGCACTTCAAGCGGCCGGGCAACATCGTGCGCTCGTCTGACGAGGTCATCGCCGACATCCGCCGCATGCGCGACAAGGCCAAGGCCGACGGCACCTATGTCGAACTCGAGGAAAAGGGCGTCGGCGGCAAGTCGGCGGCCCGCTCGGGCACGCGCGGCTGACGAAGATGGCCAAGATCGTCGAATTCCTGACCGTCAACGTCGCGGTCAAGGACCTGGACGGGGCGGTCAAGCGCTACGCCGACATGGGCCTGACGCCGCTCAGGCCCAACCGCATGCCTGATCCGCCGGCCCAGATCACCGACGTGACCGTGCCGCTCGGCGCCGCCGGCTCGATCTCGCTGATCTCGCCGACCGACGACAGGTCGCCAGTGGCGCCGTTTCTGGCCAAGCGCGGCGAGGGCATGTACTCGGTCGCCGTGCGCGTCGACGACCTCGCCGGCGCGATGCGCGAATGGACGCATCTGGATTGGGTGCTGCCCGAGCCGGCCGTGTTCCCCGAGGGCACACCGGCCTGCCACCTGCTGCCTGACCGGTTGCTCGCCAACTGGGTCAAGCCCAGGTCGCTCAACGGGGTCATGCTCGAAGTGTTCGAGCTGCAGGGTGAGATCAGGGAATTCAAATAGGGCACGGCCGGCCGGGGACGGTCTGCGGCGTCGAGGATTTGTCCTGGAAAGGGAGCGGAATGGCCGAGGTGTTCGACAAGTTCAAAGAGCTGACGATCGAGCGCAGGGACAACGGCGTGGTCCTGATCACGCTCGACCGTCCGAAGCAGCTCAACGCCATGACCTATGGCATGCACGGTGAGCTTGCCCGCATCTGGGACGCGGTGCAGCAAGACAAGTCGACCAAGGTCGCCGTGGTGACCGGCCGCGGCCGCGCCTTCTGCTCCGGCAACGATCTCAACAATCCCGATCCCGATTTCGACATGGTGCGCGAGATCATGGACGACGCCATTTCGATCGTGCGCGGCATGATCGAGTGCAACAAGCCGATCGTCTCGGCGATCAACGGCGTCGCGGTCGGCGCCGGCCTGGCGGTCGGCCTGCTGGCGGACATCTCGATTGCTGCCGCGGACGCCAAGCTGATCGACGGCCACACCCGCGTCGGCGTGGCGGCCGGCGACCATGCCTGCGTGATCTGGCCGCTGTTGTGCGGCATGGCTAAGGCCAAATACTACTTGTGGAACCTTGAGCCGCTGACCGGCGCAGAGGCGGAGCGCATCGGCATCGTCACCAAGGCTCTGCCGACCGACCAGGTGTTGCCGGAGGCGCTGCGGATCGCCGGCGCGCTTGCCGACATGTCGCAGACCGGCATCCGCGGTACCAAGCGTGCGCTTAACGGCTGGCTCAGGCAGGCGATGCCGATCTTCGAGCACTCCGCCGCACTCGAAATGGTCGACTTCTTCGGGCCGGACGTTCACGAGGCGCGCGCCGCGTTCCGCGCCAAGCGTCCGCCCAAGTTTCCGTCGGCCGGCTGACGCCGGGGGCGCGGCAGGCGACGAGGGGAGGGACGGGTGACGAGGTCGAGAGCGTGACCGAGGTGGTCAACCTGACTGAGTTCCGCGATCTCGCGGGCGTCGAGCGCTTCATCGCGTCGACCGCGCCGCGCTTGCTGCTCGCGCGCGCGCGCGCCACGCCCGACCGGATCGCCATGCGCGACAAGCACCTCGGCGTCTACCAAGGCTACACCTGGCGCGACTACCGCGACATCGTCGAGGAGGTGGCGCTGGGCCTCGCCGCGCTCGGCATGCGGCGCGGCGACCGCGTCGCGCTCATGGGTGACCCGTGCGTCGAGTGGGTGTTCGCCGATCTCGCCGTCATGGCGCTGGGCGGCATCACGGTGGGCGTCTATCCGACCAGCGCGCCGGTCGAGGTCGAGCACGTCGTCAAGGATTCCGGCGCCAGCATCTTCATCGCCGAGACCCAGGAGCATCTGGACAAGCTGCTCGGCGTGATCGACCGGCTGCCCGACATCGGCCACGTCATCGTCATCGACACGCGCTCGCTGTTCCTGTTCGAGCACCCGCTGCTGAGCTCCTTCGACGAGCTGAGACGGCGCGGGCGGACGCGCAAGGCCGAGCAGCCCACTTTCTTCGAGACGGCCGTCGCCGAAGGCAAGCCCGAGGATCCCGCAGCGATCGTCTACACCTCCGGCACGACCGGGCCGCCCAAGGGCGCGATCCTGTCCCACCGCAACATGCTGGCCGGCGTCGCCAGCTACATTCAGTGCCGCCCGGAGGTGCGTCACCGCCCGTTCCGCACGGTCGCGCACCTGCCGCTGTCACACATCGTGGCGCGTGTGATCAACGTGATGACGCCGCTCGCCACCCAACTCGTGCCGTTCTTCTGCGAGGAGATTGACGAGTTCACGGAGACCGTGCGAGAGGTCGCTCCCGACCTCGTCATCATGCCGCCGCGCTTCTACGAGAAGTTCGCCGCCCAGCTCCTGGTCGGCCTGGAGACCAGCACGCCTGTCAAGAAGCTCGCCTACCGGCTCGCCGAGCGGATCGGCAGGCGGGTCGTCGTGCTGCGCCGTGCCGGCAGGCCGGTGCCGCCGCCGACCGCGCTCGGCTTCTGGCTGGCGCGCCAGCTGGTGTTCCGCCATCTGCTCGAGAAGGTCGGCCTGCACAGGGTGCGGCTCGCCCACACCGGCTCGGCGCCGATGCCGCCGCAGGTGGTTCAGGTCTGGCAAACCTGGGGCGTCGACCTGCGCGACGTCTATGGCGTCACCGAGGCCTGCGGCATATCTGTCGGACAGTTCAAGCCGTTTTCGACGCCGGGCGACATCGGCCAGCCGCTGCCGCTGCCGGGCTACGAGATCAAGTTGTCGGACAAGAACGAGCTGCTGCTGCGCTCGCCCATGGTATTCCAGGGCTACTGGAACAACCCTGTGGCGACCGCCGAGGTGCTCGATGCCGAGGGCTGGTACCACACCGGCGACGTGGTCGAGCGCGTCGCCGACGGCGCGATCAAGCTGGTCGACCGCATGAAGGACATCATCGTGACGCTCGGCGGCAAGACGCTCAGCCCGCAGCAGATCGAGAAGGTGGTCAGAGGCAGCCCGTTTATCTCCGAGGCGGTCGTGTTCGGCGACGGCCGGCGCTACGTCACCGCACTGCTTGAGCTCGATTTCACTTCGGTGTCGGAATGGGCGCGCACCTACCGCATCCCCTACACCTCCTACACCAACCTGGTGACTCGGCCGGAGGTGGTCGAGCTGGTGCGCGGCGAGGTCAAGAAGGCTAACGAGTTCCTCGCGCGCGTCGAGCAGGTCAAGGAGTTCCGCATCATCCCGGTCGAGCTTGACCCCGAGGAGGGTGAGACGACGCCGACGCGCAAGATCAAGCGCGGCCTCATGTACCGCATGTTCAGGGATCTGGTCGAAGTGATGTACGCCGACCAGAGCGCCGCGCTGTTCGACAAGGACGTGCCCGCCAGGGGCGGCGCGGCCGCCATGGCGGGCGAATGATGGGACGGGACCGAGGGAGTTGCTCGGGGATACAGCCTGGTTTCGCGAATATGGAGACAACCAAGGGAGGGAACTATGTCCAGCATGCTAGGTAAGTTTACGTTGTCCGCGGGCGCGGCCGCGCTCGCGTGGTCGGCGATCGTCGGATCGACAGCGCTGGCGGCTGACAGCTACGTCGTCGGGCTGTCCGGCGACTTTTCCGGCCCGGCCGCCGGTACCTACAAGCCGCTCGCCGAGGGTGTGCGCATCTACGTCGAGCACCTGAACGCGGCCGGCGGAATCAAGGGCAAGAAGATTCAGCTGATCTCGCGCGACAGCCGGTCGGACCCGAACCAGGTGACCGCCGATCTCAATTACCTCGACAGTCAGAAGATACTGATCAACGTGTTCGCCTCGCCGTCGGGTACGCTCGGCGCCTATGCCCAGGCGAGCGCCAAGCTCGACATGCCGACGCTCTACACCAACGCGTGCTATCCGCCGTCGGCGCCGCCGAAGCCGGCGCGCAATTTCTTCTGTCCGGGCATCAACACGCTGACAGACAGCTACACCTCGGTCGACCTGATATTCCGGCTCTACAAGGGTGCCGGGCCGATGAAGCTGGCGTTCGTCACCACCGACATCCCCGGCGCGCGCGGCGCGGCGGAGAAGATCATGAAGCCCTATGCCGAGCAGAAGGGCGCGCAGGTCATCGATGTCGCGGTCATGCCGGTGGCGAGCTCGGATGCCACGCCGATCGCGCGCAGCTTCGTCGAGCGCGGCGTCGATGCCGTGATCAGCTATACCATTTCCAGCCACATGCTGGCCGGCGCCGACGCGCTCGCCAAGCTCAATTGGAAAGGCGTCTACCTGATGACGTCGAGCCTGCCTGGCGCGGCGGCCCAGATGGAGCAGCTCAAGACGCCCAACATCTACGGCTGGGACCAGTTCTCACTGCTCTCGGAGAACAAGCCGGTCCACCGGAAGATCGTCGACGCCGCCCAAAAGCATGGCTTCGACTTCCCGGTGATCGACGCCCGCTGGGGCTGGCGCAACGGCATGGTACTGGCGGCCGCACTCGAGGCGTGCGGCTGGCCGTGCGACCGTGAGAAGCTGGTCACCGCCATGAACAAACTCAAGGTCGACGGCACGGACATGATCGACCTGCAGGGCAGCCCGGTGATCTGGACGGAGACCGTACACACCAGCCCGGAAAAGGCGATCCGGGTCTACCACTGGGACGACCAGAAGAAGGCCATGTCGATGGCAATGGACTGGTATACGGTTCAGGAGCGCGAGTGGCGCTGAATCGGGACATCGTGATTCGTTGACGCCTGCATCACCCGCCAGGACGGCGCTTCCCCACAAGCGGGAAGCGCCGGCTGGCGGGAGTTTCAGCGTCGGCGGCAGCAAGCCCCGGCCCGCATCCCGCACAACCGACCGTCCATGATCGCTGCCATCCTTTCGCTGTCCGCCATCTACGTGATGCTGGCTGTCGGCTTTGTCATCGTCTACCGGACGAGCCACGTGCTCAACTTCGCCCATGGCGACGTCTTCATGGTTAGCGGTTATCTCGGCTTCGCGCTGATCACGACGATCTCGCTGCCGCCCTACTGGGCGCTCCCGGTTTCGCTCGCCGGCGGCGCGATCTCTGGCCTGCTGATCTATGCCGTGCTGATGGCGCCGATGGCGGGCCACTCGATCTTCGCCGCCGTGCTGGTGACTATCGCGCTCGGCATGGCGATCCGTGGCCTGGCGCTGGTCGGCTTCAAGGGCCAGGTGACCTATCCCGGCCGCATCCTGTCGATCGAGGACGCGCCCTACACCATCGTGCCCGGCGTCACGCTGACCACGATCGAGATCCTCATCGTACTGAGCGCCATCGTGGTCATGGTCGCGCTCACCCTGTTCTTCCGCTATTCGCCCTGGGGCATACGCATGCGCGCGGCCTCGCAGGACCCGCGGCTTGCCGCCTACCGCGGCATCAACATCCATGCCGTGTTCGCCGGCGCCTGGGTGATCGCCTCAGCGGTCGCCATGTACGCCGGCACGCTCTATAGCTTCAGCAAGCAGCTCAGCCCGTCGCTCTCCGACGTCGCGCTGCGCGGGCTGGCCGTCGCTCTGGTCGGCGGCATGGACAGCATGAAGGGCGTCGTGCCGGCCGCCATCGCGGTTGCCGCTATCGAGCTGCTGGTCCAGCGCTACGGCTCCCCGCAGATGGCAGAGGCGATCCCCTTCCTCATCGTTCTCCTGGTGCTGCTGATCAGGCCGTGGGGCCTGTTCGGTACCAAGGAGATGATCGACAGGATCTAGCCGCTGGCGTGGCAAGACAGGGCAGCAAGCAAGAACCATGGGCACACGACGTTCCGGATACTTCAAGGCCGACTATGCCGCCGACCTGGCGCTACTCGACACGCCGTTCCGCCGGGTGCTGGTCGGCCTGCTGGTGCTCGCCGTGCTGGCCGTGCCGCAGGTCGCAGGCAAGTACGTCGTCTACGTCTGCAACCTGACCTTCATCGCCATCATGGGCGCGATCGCGCTCAACCTGCTGACCGGCTATGCAGGTCAGATCTCGCTCGGCCATTCCGCCTTCCTCGCCGTCGGCGGCTTTGTCAGCTATCACTTTGCCAAGTTGGGCCTGGGCTTCGTTCCGGTCGTCGTGATCACGACCGCGATCGGCGCGCTGATCGGCGTGGTCGTCGGCGCGCCCGCGCTGCGCCTGCGCGGGCTCTACCTCGTGCTCGGCACCGTCGGCTTCCACTACGTCGTGTTCTTCCTGGTCAACGAGTACCAGACCAGCGGCGACGACGTGCTGATGAAACTGACCGGTCTGCTGCTGCCGGTGCCCGACCTCGGCTTCGTCAAACTGCGCAACGAGTTCCAGTGGTACTACTTCCTACTTGGCATGCTCGCGCTCGTCACCTGCTTCGCCGTCAACCTCGTGCGCACCCGGGTCGGACGTGCGTGGATCGCCGTGCGCGACCGCGACATCACCGCGGCCGCACTCGGCATCGACGTCGGCCGCTACAAGCTGCTCGCCTTCGTGGTCAGCTCGGCCTTGACCAGCATGACGGGCGCGCTGCTTGCCTACGTCGTCGGCTCGGTCTCCGCCGAGTACTACACTCTGACGCTGTCGATCACCTACCTCGCCATGGTGGTAGTCGGCGGCGCCGGCTCGATCCTCGGCTCCTATCTCGGCGCGATCTTCGTCTCCATGCTGCCCTACGCCATCACCTGGCTGTTCGAGAGCCTGGGCGTGTCGACCCGGACGCAGATGGTCTACCTCGTGCCGAGCCAGATCGTCGTGTTCGGCCTGATCATGATCCTGTTCCTGATCTTCGAGCCGCGCGGTCTGGTCGGCATCTGGCAGCGCGTGCGCGCCTATTTCGAGCTGTGGCCGCTGCGCAAGTCGATCTTGTCGGAGCGCAAATGACGATGGCCGGAACCGACATGGCCGGCGGCCAGGCGGTGCAGGCGACGGCGCCACCATTGCTCAAGGTGACCAATCTCGAGGTCGTCTATCATCGGGCGGCGACGGCCGTGCAGGGCGTGTCGATCAAGGTCGACCAGGGCACGATCACCGCCATCGTCGGCACCAACGGCGCCGGCAAGACGACGACGCTGGCCGCCATTGCCGGCTTCATGCGCGCCGACGACGTGCACATCACCCAGGGTGACGTGCTGTTCGACGGCATACAGATCAAAGAGCTGCCCAACTACCGGATCAGCGCGCTCGGCATCAGCCTGGTGCCCGAGCGCGACAAGATCTTCAAGGTGCTGAGCGTCGAAGACAATCTGGCGGCCTGCGTGCCCGGGCGGGGCACCGAAGGCGTCATGAGCCGCGCCGACGTCTACCAGCTGTTTCCCGCGCTGGCCAGCCGGCGCGGCACGGTCGCCGGATACCTGTCGGGCGGCGAGCGGCAGATGCTGGCGATCGCTATGACGCTGCTCTCCCGCCCCAAGCTGATCATGATCGACGAGATGAGCCTGGGCCTGGCGCCGGTCATCGTCGCGCAGCTACAGGAGTCCGTGCGCACGCTGCGCCGCGAGTTCGGCATATCCTTTCTGATCGTCGAGCAGAACGCCGCGACCGCGCTCGAGATCGCCGAGTACACTTATGTCCTGGAGAACGGTCGCGTCGTGTTCGACGGCACGCGCGACCGGCTGCTCGGTCACGACGACTTCCAGGAGTTCTATCTCGGCATCGAGCGTGGCGGCGAGCAAAAGAGCTACAAGGACATCAAGCAGTATCGCCGGAAGCGGCGGTGGTTCGGATGAGCGGGACCGGCGCTGACATCCTGTCGGCCATGGAGATCACGCTCAAGTTCGGCGGCGTGGTTGCGCTCGACGGCGTGTCGGTCAGCGTGCCCAAGGGCGCGATCATGGGTCTGGTCGGACCGAATGGCGCCGGCAAGACCACGCTGCTCAACGCCATCAGCGGCGTGTTCCCGCTGACTGCCGGCACCGTCACCTTCGAGGGCAAGGACGTCACCGGCGTCCCGCTGCACCGGCGCGTCAGGCTGGGCATTGGGCGGACCTTCCAGGGCGTCGAGTTGTTTCACGACCTGAGCGTGCAGGAAAACATGATGGTCGGCCGCCATCACTTGATGCGGACGGGTGTGCTTACCGGCGGGCTGTTCTTCGGACCGGCACGCGCGGAGGAAGTTGCGCACCGCCGGCGGGTCGAGGAATTTATCGAGTTCTTCGAGCTCGAACGCTACCGCAAAAAGCCGGTTGGCGCGCTCGGCTACGGCATCCAGAAGATCGTCGGCGTCGCGCGTGCCATGTGCAGCGAGCCGCGCCTGCTGCTGCTCGACGAGGTTGCGGCCGGGCTGAACCGCGAGGAGAAGGAGAACCTAGCGCGCTTCATGCTGCGCCTGAAGCACTCCTTCGACGTGACCATGATCTGGGTCGAGCACGACGTGCGCATGGTCGCCGAGTTGACCGACCTGGTCGCCGTGCTCGACTACGGCCGCCTGGTCAAGGCGGGCCAGCCCGAGGACGTGCTGCGCGACCCACAAGTGCGCGACGTCTTCCTCGGGCCGGCCAACAAGGATCTCGCCGGTGCGGTGCGGCCTGGGGCGTAGGTGCATGCACAGGTCATCCGATCAAACGCCTTGGCTCGAGCGGAGCCTGTCGAAGCATGGTGCGCTTTTTGTTTGAGAACGAGATTCGGGCCCGGACATGACCGCGACCCTCCTGATCGAGACCCATGGCGAGGTGGCACTGCTGCGGCTCAACCGGCCGCAGCGGCGCAACGCCATCAACGGGGCGCTGCTTGACGAGCTGACGGCCGCGCTCGCCCGCCTGGAGGCCGATCCGGCGGTGCGCGCCCTTGTCGTCACTGGCAACGAGCAGGCCTTCTCCGCCGGCCAGGACCTCAAGGAGCCCGAGCCGGTCGATTTTGTCGAGCGCATAAACGCCGCATTCAATCGGCTGGAGGACTTCCCCAAGCCTACCGTGGCAGCGATCGGCGGCTGGTGCATCGCCGGCGGGTTGGAGCTGGCGTTGACCTGTGACGCGCGCATTGCCGGCGACGGCGCCAAGATCGGCGACTGGCATGCGCGCATCAACTCGATCGGCGGCGCCGGCGCGACGGTGCGTCTGGTGCGGCTGCTCGGCCTGGCGGCAGCGAAGGAACTCGTGCTGAGCGGCGCGGTGCTCGAGGCCGCGGCGGCGCAGCGCATCGGCCTGGTCAGCGCGGTCGTTCCGAGCGCCGAACTTGTCGTCGCGGCAATTGAGCGCGCGCGTGGCTTCTGCATCGGCAGCCCGAGCACGGTGAGCAATGCCAAACGCTCGATGATGGCCGCCGCCGACCTGGCATTGGCCGATGCGCTGGCCTTCTCGTTGCGCGCCCAGGCCGAAGTCCGCGCGGCGCAGCCGGCGAGCGTCACCGAGCAGTTCAAGGAGCGCCGTCGCGATCATCGGGACAAGCCGGAGTGATCGGGCCGGACTAAGCAGGAGCGAGCAAGCATGGATCTGGAGATCAAGGGCCACATCGCCATCGTGACCGGCGCGGGTCGGCATATCGGCCTGGACATTGCCCGCGAGTTGGCGCGCGAAGGCGCCCGCGTCGCGATCAACGATCTGTTTGCCGAGCGTGCCGAGGCGGCCGCGGCAGCCATCCGCCGCGAGGGCGGCCAGGCCATGGCCGCGCCCGCCGACGTCACCGACCTGGCCGCCGTCCGCGCCATGGTGGACAAGGTGGTCAGCGCGTGGGGCAGCGTGCACATTGTCGTCAACAATGCCGGCATTCCCGCGCCGCCGGCCGGCGGGTCGGAATTCGGCACCAGGGCCGAGCCAGTGTTCCTGCAGTCGTCGCCCGAGGAGTGGCGGCGCTATGTCGACGTCAACTACTACGGCATGCTCCACACCAGCCATGCCGCGTTGCCGCATATGCAGAAGCAGGGCTATGGCCGCATCCTTGGTATAGTGTCCGACGCGGCGCGCACCGGCGGGCCGCGCCTGGCGGTCTATGCCGGTGCCAAGGCGGCCATGGTCGGCTTCGCCAAGTCGATCGCCGGCGAGTACGCGCGCTTCGGCATTACGGCTAACTGTCTGTCGCTCGGCGCCTTCATCCACCAGGACATCGACGCGACCTGGGGCACGCCCGAGGAGCGCGAGAAGCGGCGGCAGATGTTCATGGGCTTCTATCCGCTCGCCAAGAAGCACAACCGTCTGACGCTCGGCTCCGATGCCGCCTACGCGGTCGCCATGCTGGCAAGCCGTCGCTCGGAGTGGATCACCGGGCAGATCTTCAGCGTGTCCGGCGGATTCTGCATGGCCGGCTGACGCCCGACGCCTGAACCGGCCGGCTCGGCTCCTCCGCTCCATCGGTTCATGTCTGCCGCGCCGAAAAGTGTTAGTCAGACTGCGGGTAAGCCGCGCATGGCGGAGGATACCAGCTCCGATTCTGGTCTATGGGCGCGAGGTGCTCGAGCGCCTGTACCACGGTCTGTGCAGTGGCACCGGCCGCCAGCCAGTCATCGGGAAGTTGAATCTGCGGCCAGCGTTGGAAGACTGATCTCAGCAGCGGAGTTGCGTCGAGCACATCTCGCAGGCGATCGATCGATTGCTCGGATGCCTCGCGGGCATTGCGTCAATCGCTCAGCCGCTTGCCGGTCTCGCCATCGAACAGGTGGAGCGCGCCGGGCGGCGCGTGGAGCGCCAGCGTCTGGCCCGACTTGACCATGGTTGCGCCGTCGACGCGCACGATCAGCCCGTCGCCCTTGCCGTCGATTCGGCCGTGCAGGAGCGTGTCGGCGCCCAAGGTCTCGACCAGCTCGATCGCGAGCTGGAAATGAGCCGCCGTGCCGGCGCCGTCCTGCACGAGGTGCTCGGGCCTGACGCCTAATGTGACCTTGCGGCCGGCCGACGACGCAAAGCGTCCGTCAGCGAGCGCCACGCGCGCGCCGCCGGCCAGCTCGACCGCGCGGCCGTCACCGGAAATCTTGCCCGCCAGGAAGTTCATGGCAGGCGAGCCGATAAAGCCGGCGACGAACAGCGAGGCAGGCTTGGCGTAGACCTCAAGCGGGGCGCCGATCTGCTCGGCGACGCCGGCATTCATCACGACCAGGCGGTCGGCGAGCGTCATGGCTTCGACTTGGTCATGGGTGACGTAGACCGCGGTGGTGCCGAGCCGGTTCTGCAGCTGCTTAATCTCGACGCGCATCTGGACGCGCAGCTTGGCGTCGAGGTTGGACAGCGGCTCGTCGAACAGGAAGACCTTGGGGTCGCGCACGATGGCGCGGCCCATGGCGACGCGCTGGCGCTGGCCGCCGGAGAGCTGGCGCGGCTTGCGCTGAAGCAGCTCCTGGAGCTGCAGGATGCCCGCCGCCTTGTTGACCCGCTCGTCGATCTCGGCCTTCGACAGGCCGCGGATGCGCAGCCCATAGGCCATGTTGTCGTAGACCGACATGTGCGGGTAGAGCGCGTAGTTCTGGAACACCATGGCGATGTCCCGGTCCTTGGGCTCGACGTCGTTGACGACGCGGCCGTCGATCGAGATCTCGCCGGCGCTGATTTCCTCGAGGCCGGCGATCATGCGCAGCAGGGTCGACTTGCCGCAGCCGGACGGGCCGACCAGAACCATGAACTCGCCGTCCTTGATGGCGCAGTCGATGCCGTGAATGACCTGCATCCCGCCATAGGACTTCTTGACGTTCTTGAGCCCGACCTCGGCCATCTCACTTCTCCGTCTCGACCAGGCCCTTCACGAACAGCCTTTGCATGAACACGACGACGGCGACCGGCGGCAGCATGGCCAGCACGGCGGTCGCCATGACGATGTGCCAGTCGGTGTTGGCGTCGGATGTCACGATCTGGCGCCGGATGCCGACGATGATCGTGTCCATGGTGGCGTCCGTGGTGATCAGCAGCGGCCACAGATATTGATTCCAGCCATAGATGAACAGGATCACGAACAAGGCCGCCATGTTGGTGCGCGACAGCGGCACCACCGTGTCCCAGAAAAAACGCATCGGTCCCGCGCCGTCGATCTTGGAGGCTTCGACGAGCTCATCGGGAATCGTCATGAAGAATTGTCGGAACAGCAGCGTCGCGGTGGCGGATGCGATCAGCGGCACTGACAGGCCCCAGTAGCTGTTCAGCAGGCCCAGATCGGCAACCACCTTGTAGGTCGGATAGATGCGCACCTCGACCGGCAGCATCAGCGTCACGAAGATCGTCCAGAACGCGAACATGCGGCCGAAGAAGTTGAAATAGACCACGGCATAGGCCGAGATGATCGAGATCGCGATCTTGCCGACCGCGATCATCAGCGCCATGGCCAGGCTGTTGAGCATCATGACGGTGGCTGGCGTGGTCTTGACCTGTTTGGCGCCGGCGAACAGCGCGGCCTTGTAGTTCTCGGTCGGCACGCCGCCCGGCAGGAAGCCGATCTCGCCGTTGAAGATGTCGCGCGGGTTGTGGGTCGATGCGATCAGCGTGTAGTAGACCGGGAATACGACCACGATGATCCCGGCCCACAGGATCAGGTGCGCAAGCAGGTTCGAAAAGGGCCGGCGCTCGACCATCAGTAATGCACCTTGCGCTCGATGTACTTGAACTGGATCGCGGTCAGCGCGATCACCATGAACATGAGGATGACGGATTGCGCCGCCGATCCGCCGAGGTCGCCGCCCAGCCTGCCGTCCTGGAACACCTTGAAGACCAGCGTCTCGGTCGCCTTGGCCGGGCCGCCGTGCGTGACCGCATCGATGATGCCGAAGGTGTCGAAGAAGACGTAGACGACATTGACGACCAAGAGGAAGAACGCGGTCGGCGAGAGCAGCGGGAAAATCACGGTCCAGAAGCGCCGCATCGGGCTGGCGCCGTCGATCGCGGCCGCCTCGATCAGCGATTTCGGGATCGACTGCAGGCCGGCAAGGAAGAACAGGAAGTTGTAGGAGATCTGTTTCCAGGTCGCGGCGATGATCACGAGGATCATCGCGTGATTGCCGTTGAGCAGCGGATTCCAGTCGACGCCCATGCTGCGCAGCAGCTTGGCCAGCACACCCAGAGACGGCTGGAACAGGAAGAGCCAGAGCACGCCGGCGACCGCGGGTGCCACGGCGTAGGGCCACATCAGCAGGGTCTTATAGGGGCCGCTGCCATGGATTTGCTTGTCGGCCTGGACGGCGAGCAGCAAGGCGATGCCGAGCGACAGCGCCGCCACGGCCGTCGAGAACACGACCGTCACGATGAAGGCATTGAAGTAGGTGGGATCCTTGAACAGGACCTCGTAGTTCTCGAACCAGACGAATTCGGTCCGCGTGCCGAACGCGTCCTGGATCAGGAAGGACTGCCAGACCGCCTGGCTGGCCGGCCAATAGAAGAAGATGGCCGTGATCGCGATCTGCGGCGCGATCAGCAGATAAGGCAGCAGCTTGTTGTTGAAACCGACCTTGCGCATCGGACCAATGCGGCCGTCCGGTCGGCCGCGCGGGGCGGTAGCCCCCGCGCGGCCGGACGAGACGAATGCTCGCTCGAACTAACGGACCGTCCGCTCGAACTTGCGCAGTTCGGCGTTGCCACGCTCGACCGCGGCATCGATCGCGGCCTTGGCCGTCTTGGTGCCGTTGAACGCCGCCTCGAGTTCTTCTGACCACATGTCGCGGATCTGCACGAGGTTGCCGAAGCGCAGGCCGCGCGAATTCGCCGTCGGCGGCTTGTTGGTCAGCTCGATGAGCGGGGTTTCGCGGTCCGGGTTGTCCTTGTAGAAGCCCTGACCCTTGACCTTTTCATAGGCGGCCTTGGTGATCGGCAGATAGCCCGACGCGATGTGCAGGCCGACCTGGCGGTCGGTGTCGGACAGGAAGGTGAAGAACTTGGCGACGCCCTTGTACTCGTCAGGCTTCTTGCCGCCCATCACCCACAGCGAAGCGCCACCGATGATCGAGTTCTGCGGCGCGCCCTGGGCCTCGGGGTAGTAGGGCATCGGCGCCGCCGCGAAATCGAATTTCGCATTGGCCTTGACCGTGCCGAAGAAGGCCGACGAGGTCAGGAAGATCGGGCATTCGCCCGACGTGAAGCGGCCCTCGCCCGTGTTGGTGCGGCCCGAATAGTCGTAGGTCTTGTCCTTTTGCAGCTGGGCGAGATTCTCGATGTGCTTGATCTGCAGCGGATTGTTGAAATTCAGCACCGTGTCGAAGCCGTCCATGCCGTTGGACTTGGTGCCGAGCGGCTGATTGTGCCAGGCATTGAACTGCTCGATGTTCAGCCAGGTCGCCCACGCGTTCGAGAAGCCGCAGGTGGCATAGCCCGCTGCCTTCAACTTCTTGGCGTAGTCGAAGACCTCGGGCCATGTCTTGGGCGGCTTCGCCGGGTCGAGCCCCGCCTTCTTGAAGGCGTCGCGGTTGTACCACATCACCGCCGACGAGCTGTTGAACGGGAAGGACAGCATCTCGCCCTTGGAGGTCGAGTAGTAGCCCGCGATCGCCGGCAGGTAAGCGGTCGGATCGAACTTCTCGCCCGCCTCCTTCATCAGGTCCTGCACCGGCTTCACCGCCCCCTTGGCGGCCATCATGGTCGCGGTGCCGACCTCGAACACCTGCATGATGTGCGGCGCGTTTCCGGCGCGGAACGCCGCGATGCCGGCGTTCATCGTGTCGGGATAGCTGCCCTTGAAGGTCGCGACGACCTTGTAGTCGTTCTGCGAGGCATTGAAGTCGGCAGCCAGCTTGTTGATGACCTCGTTGTTGGCACCGGTCATCGCGTGCCACCAATGGATTTCGGTCTGTGCCAGCGCCTGGCCGGCACCGAGCACCGTTACCGCCGCGGCGGCGAGCAGGTGATGGAATCTGATCTTCATGTTCCCAGTTCTCCCTCGAATGGGGCTCGACCCGAGCCCGTTCCTCGTCCGGGCCAGCTTACGGACCGGATACCGAGGCGCTTTGCGACAGTGCGATGAAAGTTTGATGACGGCGGCCGGGCGCAGTTCAGCCACGCACGCGACCCAGACACGCCTTGGTCTACCTCCCCTCGCGGGTGCGGGATTTGTCCGCAAGCTTCGGATAGCGGCCCGACCCTTCCATATGCAGGATTTGTAGCGCCGCGACGGGTGGGATACAAGCCTAGGGAGAAAAGCCATGAATGCCATGGTGTTGACGATGACGCGCCACGCGCGGGCCACGGCCCCCAAGACCGCGCCGGAGCCCGGGCTCGACCCCGAGGCGGCTTGGCGCGCCGTGCTGGCACGCGATGCCTCGGCCGACGGAAGCTTCGTCTTCGGCGTGACCTCGACCAGGATCTATTGCCGGCCGAGCTGCCCGAGCCGGCACGCCCGGCGCTTCCGGGTACGCTTCTTCGCGACGCCGGCCGAGGCGCGATCCGACGGCTTTCGCCCCTGCAAGCGCTGCCATCCGGATCGGGCCGGCTCCGCGGACCCGGCGGTCGCCGCCGTGCAGCGCGCCTGCGGCCATCTCGATCAACGGGCCCACGACGAGATCGAAGGCATCCCGAGCCTGGCCGAGCTCGCCGCCGAGGTCGGGCTTTCGCCCCACCATCTGCATCGGCAGTTCCGGCGCATCATGGGCGTGACGCCGCGACAGTACTGGGACCAGCTTCGGTTGCACCGGGTGAAGGCCGGGTTGGCACGCGGCGAGGGCGTGGCCGCAGCGCTCTACGACGCAGGCTACGGCTCGTCCAGCCGGCTCTATGAGAAGGCCAATGCGCAGCTCGGCATGACGCCCGCGGCCTATGCGCGCGGCGCCGCCGGTGAACGCATCGAGCACACCGTCGTCGACTCTCCTCTCGGCCGCCTCATGGTGGCAGCGACCAAGCGCGGCATCTGCTTCGTGGCACTCGGCAGCGACGACCGCACGCTTGCCGCGGAATTGAACGCCGAATTCCCGGGCGCCGAGCTGCGTGCCGATGGCGGACGTCTCGGGCGCTGGGTCGCCCTGCTGCTCAAGCATCTGGCGGGCCAGGAGCCGCATCTCGACCTGCCGGTCGACGTGCGCGCCACCGCCTTCCAGCGCCGCGTGTGGGACGAGCTGCGCCGCATCCCCTATGGCGAGACGGCGAGCTATGCCGAGATCGCCCGGCGCGTCGGCAAGCCCGAGGCGCAACGAGCTGTCGGCGCGGCATGCGGCGCCAATCCCGTGGCGATCGTCGTGCCGTGCCACCGCGCGTTGCGCAGCGACGGCAAGCTGGGTGGCTACCGCTGGGGTGTCGAGCGCAAGGAGAAGCTGATCGCGCGCGAGCAGGCCGGCGCCAAGCTCGCGCGCGGATAGATCCCCGCCACCTGAGCCGGCGGCCGGTCCGGTCAATGGTCGGGCGATTGACGGTTTAGCCTGAGTTCTCGCGACCCGGCCGCGCGCTGGCTTGGTCCGGTGAGAATTCAGGGTTAGATTGCGGGCATGTCGCTTAGCCATCGAACCGGCGCCTGGCCGACGCGACGCGCGGCCGTTCCGTGAGGCGCCTTGCGTCCCTGCTGACGAGGCCGGTCGAGCCCTTCGTGCTGCTCGAAAGCGGCATCGAAATCGTGCCCCGCATCAGCCCGCGCGCGCGCCGCGTGACGCTCAAGGTCGATCCGGCCGAGGGATGTGTCGAGCTGGTCATGCCGCCGCGCGCGTCGCTTCGTTCGGCGCGCAGCTTTGCCGAGCGGCACGAGGGGTGGATCCGTCAACGCCTGGCTTCACTGCCGCCACGTGTTTCTTTCGCCGACGGCGCGATCATACCGCTGCGCGACAAGCCGACGACGATTCGCCACCTGCCCGCCATGCGCGGCACGGCGTGGCTCGAGGACGGGCAGCTCTGCGTCGCCGGTGCCGAGCCTCACCTGGCGCGCCGGGTGCGCGACTTCCTGATCGCCGAAGCGCGCCAGACGCTCGGCGAGCGCGTGCGGCACTTGGCGCTGCGGATTGATGCGCGCGTCGGGCGGATCAGCATCCGCGATCAGCGCACACGGTGGGGCAGCTGTTCGCCCGACGGCAGGATGACCTTTTCGTGGCGACTGGTTCTCGCCCCGCCCGGGGTGCTCGACTATGTCGTCGCCCACGAGGTGGCTCATCTCGTTCATCTGCATCATGGGCCGCGCTTTTGGCGCTTGGTCGAGCGGCTCATGCCGGAGATGCGCCATTGGCGTGGCTGGCTCCGCCGGAACGGCGGACGGCTGCTGCGCTATGGTTAAGCAGGTACGCCCGCCAAACGGCAAGCGGCGCTGACCATCGGCGCCATCAGAACGGACGGCATGGCCCAGGCTTCGGCATCGAGCGGTTTGCGGCACGCGCAGGATGCCTATCGCAAGGGCGACCCCGCCCTGGCCGATGCGATTCTGCGCGAACTTCAGGCCGTCGGAAGCGATGGTCAGGCTGAAAGCATGCGCGGTCTGCTCGCCTATGAACGCGGCGACATCGTATCGGCGTTTGTGCTGTTCACGCGTGCGTTGTCGCTGTCCCCGGCTCAAGCGGAGTTCCATCTCAATCGCGGAGCGGCGCAAGCGGCGCGCGGCGAGCAGAAAGCGGCGACGACCTCCTTGCGCCAAGCGCTGGCGCTCAGGCCGGAGAGCGCGACGACCTTTAAACGCCTGGCGGACGCGCTGTCCGAGGTTGGCGCCTTCGATGCGGCGGCCGCATGCTATCTGCGCTTGCTCGCGCTTGGCCGCATCGACGGCACCCATCTCCGCAGCCTGGGAATTGCGTTCGCCGAATGCGGTCGGCTCGATGCAGCGCAATCGTTTCTCGCCTGCGCCATGGCCTGCGAGCCCGACGATGTACGGAACGTCCGCGCCCTGGCCGAGGCTCTGCGGCGGCAGAAACGACCTGCGGAGGCGGAACGCCTGCTGCGCGTCGCGATTGCGCGCGCGCCATCCAACGTCGAGCTGCACCGGCTTCTCTCCGACGTGCTCGAGCGTTCGGGACGCATTGCTGCTTCGGTCGTCGAGCAGGCGCAGGCACTTGGAGTCGATGCGACCGATGGATTCGGCCATCTCGTCAGAGCCGCCCACGAGGCACAAGGAAATCTGGCGGCCGCGCTGGCCGTCGTCGAGGAGGCCTTGCGGCAGGCTCCGACAGCGCCGGACCTGCTCGAGCAGAGCGCCCGGCTGAACCTAGCGTTGGATCGCCGGCCGAATGCGGGCAACCGCTTCGAGGCTCTGGCACGCCACCATGCGGATCCTCATCAACGCGCGCTCGCGCGCGCCATGGCCGCGCATTGCTCGGGGAATCAAGATGCCGCCGATGCGGCGTTCGCCGCGGCAGGCGACGTGATCGCCCCGCGTCTTCCGGAGAACTATCGTCTGGCGCTCGGTGAATCGTGCCGCTTCTCCAGGCACTTTTTCGAGGCGCTCGCTTCGGAACCGCCGTATCAATCGGCCGCTGTTTCGGTCGCAGCAGGCGGGCCCGGCGATTTGCACGGCCGGCATGCGTTCATGATCACGCTCGATCAGGGTTATCTCGAGCGTTATCGCGCGGTCATCACGGCCAATGCGGCGCAGCTGCGCCAGACCATATTGCACCTCCATATTATCGATCCTGTCGACATTCACGAGTTGGCGCAGCTGGGCGAAGCGCTGAACTGCGTGGTCACCTACGAGCACTCCGGCGTCGATGCGCCGTCGATTTCCACGATCGCTGCTTACTGCGTCTCGATCCGGATGATTCGAATCAGCGAGTTCCTCGATCGCTTCGGCTATGCGAGCCTCAGCTCGTTCGATGCCGACACCTACTGGTCTACGGACGTGGACCAGCTGGCTGAGCGGCTCTCCGGCGACGATATCGCGCTCTTCGACAATCCCGGAGCGCTGCCCTGGGTGCGCCTCAACGGCAGTTTCTTCTTTCTTCGTAACACCGCGCCGGCCCGCCGCTATTTCGACCTGATCGCGCGCTACGTCG
>VGDO01000085.1 GCA_016869645.1 Alphaproteobacteria bacterium | reverse complement strand
TCACGGCGATGCTCGGGCTTCCACATCGTGCACCCCTCGGATACGATTCGGGTGCCCGACAATGAATCACAACAGATTCGTCCGATTCAACAACTTTCAGGATCGGCTCTAAGTACGGGACAATGCACTTACTGTGCCGGGGATACTAGGGTTCGCGGGGAAATGACCAAAGGCAACCGTAAGGACCTTTTCAAGTTCGCTTCGGATTGGTGCGTGGTGCCCTTGGTAACGAAAATGGCCGCTATCCGCCTTGCGCTTTACGTCCGGTCTCTGACTGTAATCCGACGGTAGTATGAGTCTGACGCAGGGACGTGCCCCGCCCGACTCGGCACTGGAAGCGATCTCCAGGTCAAGATCCAGCAGAGCCTTAATGGGACCTGCTATTTCTGATGATCCGTCGGTTGATCCCTCCCGCATGGCATCCCCTTCTTATTTATGTCGGAACAATCAGTCATTGTATAGGAGTAGCATTAGCCTGGTACTTCGTCCATAGAACCGGCATGTGGTGAAGTCCTAGAGTTGCGCGATGCCGCGGTTGCCGCCGGCGATCAATGCCGTGCCGCCGGCCAGGCTCAACGCGACGCCGCTGGCGGCACCCGCGGTCGATGGGATTACCGAGATGGTCATGTCTGCATCGACTTGGTTTGAAGTGGGGTGGGAGGATCGGAAGCGCTCAAGCTGCTCCGGTATCGCGCCATCAGGAAGAACAGGACCGCCAGAGTCGCGGTCGCTAGCATGACCAGCAGCATCGGCAGAGGCGAGCTCTGGATGATGTGGCCAACCAGCAGCGTCACGGTCGCACAGACCAGCATCTGAGTGAATCCCATGAGTCCGGAAGCGGCGCCGGCGATCTGCGGCCGGGCACCGACGGCCGCTGAAATCCCGTTGGGCTGGCTCAACCCGTTGCCCATCACGAAGAAGCACATCGGACCGAACAGAACGATGGGATGCGCGGGACCGAGGCGCTCTGCCGCAATCATGGCCAAGACGGCCAACAGCGAGAACCAGACGCCCCAGGCCATCATCCGGTCGCCGCCGATGCGCACGGTGAAACGCGTTGCAAGCCAATTTCCGAACATGTAGGTCAGCGTGATCAGCAGATACCAGATGCCATAGGCCTGGACCGGCTGGCCCATCTGCTCGACGAGAATAAGCGGCGTGCCGGCGAGGAAGCCGAAATAGGTCGACATGGTGACCGACGTGCTGAGCGAGTAGCCGAGAAAGGCGCGATCGCGCAGCAGCTGCCGGTAGTGGCCGAAGGCGCCGCGAAAGTCGAGCCGCGGCAGCTTCTGCAGATTGGTTTCGTTCAGGAGCAGGACGATCGCGGCTCCGGTCGTCAGCGCGATCAGCACAAGGCCGACGAAGATCGAACGCCAGCCCAGCCAAAGATCGATATAGGCGCCGATCAGTGGCGCCAGCGCGGGCGCGATCGCCATGGCCATGGTGATGAAGGCGATCGTGCTGGCGCCGCGATCGCGGTCGAGCACATCGCGCACGATGGCGCGGCTGAGAACTTGCCCGGCGCACACGCCGACTGCCTGGAGAATGCGTCCGGCGATCAGCGCCTCGATCGACCAGGAGAGCGCGCACAATGTCGACGCGCCAATGTAGATCGCAAACCCGGCAATCATGACCGGCCGGCGTCCGAAGCGGTCGGACAGCGGGCCAAGCCCGAGCTGGGCCACGCCCATGCCGATGAGATAGAGGGTGAGGGTGAGCTGAACGGTGCCGTAGTCGGTAGCGAACCCGGTGACGAGGCCAGGCATCGACGGAATGAGGATGTGCAGGCCGAACGGGCCGACCGCCGTTGCCGCCACCAGCAGCCACATGGGCGGCAGATGAGGAGCCGGCGCGCGCGGCGGGCCGGCAACCGTGCTGCTGGAGCTCATTCCGAGCGGCGGGCGCTCAATCCAGTCGGACGGCGATGCCTTCCAGGCCCGGGCCGGCCGGCGGATGGCGCTGCATGACGAGCGGATCGTGGCCGGGGATCACCATGTCCTCGGACTCGGCGAGGCTGCGCAGCTTGCGAAAGCCTTCCAGCGTGTCGCCGACGTGGAAAATGTAGGCGAATGGGCGGTTCTCGATGAAGTTGGCGTAGAAATGCGCCGAGTCCGAGGCGAGCACGAGCCAGCCGCGCCGGGTGCGGATGCGCACCGCCATCTGGCCGTCTGTGTGTCCGCCGATGTGGTGCACGCTCAGGCCCGGCTCCAGCATTTCGTCGCCGGCGTGATAGCGGAGCCGGCCGGCATAGAGCCGGTAGACCATCTCGGCGACGTCCTCGGCCTCGTACCCGCCGCGCAGATTGTCATTGCACATGTGTCGGCTCGTCGCATAGGCCATCTCGCGGTCCTGGATGTGGTAGACGGCCTTTGGAAAGAGATGATGATTGCCGACATGGTCATAGTGCATGTGCGTGATGATCACGTTCTCGACCTCGTTGGCGTCGATGCCGATCGCCCTGAGACCCGCGCTTGGGCAGCGCAGGAAGGTGCGCTTGCGCTGGACCGCGCGCTCGGCGGTGAATCCGGTGTCGACGACCCACACGCTCTTGGGTCCGCGGATCGCCCAGACGAAATAGTCGAGCGGCATGGCGCGGTCGTGCGGATCGCCGCCGAGGAACACTTCGCTGGATCGCCGCTCGTCGTGACGCGCATAGCGTACCGCGTAGACTTCGTATTTGGGTCCGGTCATGTCTGCCTCACAGGGATAGGCCGCCGTCGACCGTCACGGTCGAGCCGGTCACGTAGGCCGCCGCGTCGCCCGCGAGGTAGAGCGCAGCCGCCGCCACATCATCGGGCGTGCCGATGCGCGCGGCCGGAATGAGCGCTTGTTTCATCTTCCGGTAGGCGGGATCGGCGAGCGCTGCGCGGTTGAAATCGGTTTCGATGGTGCCGGGAGCGATCAGATTGACCGTGATGCGATGGGGCGCCAGCTCCAGCGCCATGGTTCGGGCGAGCTGCATGACGCCGCCTTTGGCGGCGCCGTAGGCGGCCAGACCGGCGTTGGGCCGCCACTGATTGATCGAGCTGATGAAGACGATGCGGCCGCCGCCGTTCCCGATCATGTGGCGCGCGGCCTCCTGCCCCGCGGCGAAATAGGCATGCAGGTTGATGGCGTGCACGTTCTGCCATTCCGCGTCGGTGGTTTCCAGGAAGGGCTTGCGTAGCAGAACGGCGGCGTTGCTGACCAGGATGTCGAGTTTGCCGAGTTCGCGGATCGCCTGGCGCACGGCGCCACGAGCGCTGCGCGGGTCGGCAAAATCGGCCTCGATGGCATGGACGCGCCGGCCGAGCTCGGCCGCCAGCGTCGCCGCGCCATCGGGCGCGCCGTGGTAATGAATGGCGATGTCGGCGCCGGCGTGCGCGAAGGCGCGCGCGATCGCTCGGCCCATGCCGTCGCTGCCGGCGCCCGTCACCAGCGCAGCGCGGCCGAGTAGCGTGGTAGCCCTGTCGGATTCAGCAGCCATGTTCGCGCAGTCGATCGCCCTGGCGCCGCGGCGCCGGGCATTCCAAGGCGTGCCGCCGTCACGGAAGTTCCGCCCCGCCCGGCGGCAGCGGGCCGGGGCGGGACGTATCGGTCAGCTACCGACGCGCTTGATCTCGATCGCCAGCGTCTCCTCGTCGGCGCGCGTCTTGAAGTCGACCTTGTCGGCGCGGCCGGCCCAGATGGTCTGGAAGGTCAGGGCCGGAATGATCAGATTGCGCTCGAAGGTCTTGGTCATCGCATCCTGGATCAGCGCATCGCGCTGCTTGTCGTCGAGCGTGCGGCGCGCCCGCTGGATGAGCTGGTCGATGTCGGGCTCGCCGACGCCGTTGGTGTTGATGGCGCCGAGGCCGAGTTCCTTGTTGGGCGTGTGCACCTGCGCCTGGAGGAAGTAGATGCCCTCGCCGGTCAGGCTGCCCCAGCCGGCCATGTGCAGGCCGAAGGCGTTCTTGGCGCGCGCGGGGAAGAAGACCGCACGCGGCTGGGACTGCAGCTCGACCTTGATGTTGAGGCGCGCCAGGTTCTGCGCGACCGCTTCGCAGATCTTGGCGTCGTTGATGAAGCGGTCGTTCGGGCAGGCGAGCTGCACCCCGAAGCCTTTGCCATAGCCGGCGTCGGCGAGCAGCTTGCGCGCCTTATCCGCGTCATAGGCCGGCATGGCCAGTTTCTCGGCGCGGCCGAAGAAGCCTTTGGGCAATACCTGGTTGGCGACCGTGGCGCGGCCTTCCATGATGCGCTCGACGATCCCCGGCCGGTTCATGCCGATCGAGAAGGCTTCGCGGACGCGGGCGTCCTTGAACGGATTCTTGGTCACCGGCTTGCCCGTCTCGTCGGTCACGCCCGGCGGGTCATCGCGGCCGACATCTGGGAACATCATGTAGGTATAGGCCGAGTCGCCGGCGAACACCTTGAAACGCTTGTCCTTGCTCAGATTCTCAAGGTCGGCGATCGGCACCACGTTAATGAAGTCGACGGCGCCCGACAGCAGCGCGGCGACGCGGCTTGCATCGCGCGTGATCGGCATGAACGTCACCTTCGCCCAGTCTGGCTTGGCGCCCCAGTACTGCTCGTTGCGCTCGAGAACGAACGGGCTGCCGGGCTGCCAGGACGAGAACTTGTACGGGCCGGTGCCGATGGCGGCCTTGCCCGAGTTGAAATCGGCGGGCGACTGCACGCCCTTGGCCGACGAGATGATGAAGATGTTGGACAGGTTGGTCGGCAGCAGCGGCGCCGGCCCGTCGGTCTTGAAATGCACGGTGAGCGGATCGATCACGTGCACTTGCTTGATCTGGTTGACGTACACCAGATACGAGTTCGGGTTGCCCGGTACATTGGGCACGCGCTCGATGGTGAACTTGACGTCGGCTGCGGTGAACGGCGAGCCATCGTGGAATTTCACGTTCGGACGCAGCTTGTATTCCCAGGTCGTCTCATCGACGACGCGCCAGGAGAGAGCGAGGCTGGGCACGAGCTGCAGGTTCTGGTCGCGGCTCGACAGCGTGTCGTAGATATTGCGCAGCGCCGAAGTGTTGGTGCCCAGCAGATTGAACTGCGGGTCCATCGTGCCTGGTTCGCCCTGCATGCCGATCTTGATTTCCTGCGCCAGCACGGGTTGCGCGACAAAGGCGCCGAGCGCCGCCACCACGGACAGAGCGCTTGCCGCCATCTTGATGCGTTGGGACATGGGCCTTCCTTCTGTTCGGGGATTCGGTGTGATTGGGGGTCTTGGCGCGCGAGTATTGCAGACTGGCGCAACCCCAGGAAGAGCGCTTGTTACGGTCCTTGCCTTGTCCGACCCGGGTCGGGCAACGGCCGCGCTCCGGCCGCGCTCCGGCTTGTCCGGCGCGTCGCCCAGAGGCTAGACTTGGGGCCAGATCAAGCTCGCATGCGCGACACCTCCCGGCCGCGCCGCAGGGGACGAAACGCACGAGGATGAGATGACGACGTGTGCGATCGCATGGGCCGAGCCGGTATCGTGCCGAGCGCCGCTGGGCGCGCGCAGAACCTAAACCGCAGCCATGGCCGAAATCACCTTCGAGGTCTTTGCGTTCGATGGCGAGCGCTGGACGATGGAGCGCAACTTCGACGCGGGCGCGGAGCAAGACGCCATCGCCCATGCCGAGGAACTCTATCGAAGCAAGCAGATCGTCGGCGTGCGCGTGATCCAGGAGACGATCGACGACGCAACCGGCAAGGCGACCGACAAGACGGTCTACAAGAAAGAAAAGAAGCCGATCACGACGAAGGGGCCGGGCAGTAGCTCGTCATCGACGTCGCCGACCATCGGAGTGCAGGTCGGGGGCGTTGCGGCGGCTGGGGCGGCGGCAAGGGCGGCAGGAGGAAGGAGCGGCACCCTAGGCGGGATGCCGTCGCCCGGCATGGCGGTGGGTGGTGCCAGCGGCATTGCGATGGACGCACAGCAGGTCAATACGCCGCGCCTCCTGGTCAAGGCCATTGGTGCTGTGGCTGGTGCGAGCATTGCCACCGCCGTGCTGCATGCCATGGTGTCCGCCTTTCTCACGCCGCGCGGCTTGGGCGGTGCCGCCGTGGTAACGTCCGTCCTGGCCTTCGGCCTGATTTATGTCAGCCTGAATTGGCTGCTGCTCAACCCGTTCGAAATCCAGCAGGTCGTACAGCTTGCCATGGGGCTGCGGAGAAGCCGCGAGATCGATCTGGGGCCGGAGCACGTCGTCGCGGCGCCGGCTTGGCAGCCGCCGCCGCGCCAGGCAGGTGCAGGGGTCGATGGAACGTCGGGCGCCGGCGCATCGGAGAGCGCGGGCGAGGGCTCGGGCGATGTGCGGGAATTCGGTGTCGAGGAGCACCGGCTGCACCTGCTTCAAGATGACGCGAAGACGCTGGTTACCTTCCTGCACGACGCGCTGAAGGGCTTGACCGAGCATGGCAAGCATTTGGCCGAGGGCAAGCTCGATGCCTACAACACCTTCGGCTGCCACCTGTTCCTCGCCGGCGCCGGCGAGAGCCTGGGGTTGGCTGGCCGTCGCAGCAAGAACGAGATGCGCTGGTCGCTCTCCCATGCGCTGACCAGCATCTTCGGCGGTGACCGGCAGGCGAGCCATTTTGCCGAGCATTTCGACGAGTACTTGATGCAACCCAAATACCTGGAGATCTACAAGAACGGCGTCGACGCCATGGAAAAGCGCCGCGGCGGCGGGGCGTCCATTGGATCGTTGCTCGCCGATGCGCTCGACCGGTGGAACGATCGTAGCGAGAAGCGCGGGGCATCCGACTACGTCTGCGTCATGTTCACCGACATCGTCGGCTCGACGGACTTCACGCAGACCCACGGCGACGTGGCGCAGTACGAACTGATCAAGGCACACAATGCCATTGTGCGCAGTGCCCTGGCGGATAACGCGGGTCGCGAGATCAAGCATACCGGCGACGGCATCATGGCGGCGTTCAATTCGGCCTATGACGGCGTCGTCGCGTCGATCCAGATCCAGCGTGCGGTCAAGGGGCACAACTTGCAGCACGCCGAACTGCCGATCGGGCTGCGCATCGGGCTGAATGCCGGCGAACCGATCAAGGAAGGCGCCGACCTGTTCGGGTCGACGGTTCAACTGGCTGCGCGCGTGTGCGCGGTCGCAGAACCTGGGCAGGTGGTGATTTCCTACGTCGTGCAGGGGCTGTGCGCGGCCAAGAACCTGACCTTCACTAATCTCGGTGCGCGCCAGATGAAGGGCTTCAAGGATCCGATCGAGGTCTATCGGGTGATGTGGGAATAGCGTTCCCGGGGGCGGTGGTGCCGCAAGCAGGCGCGATGTAACGGCATGATTCTCGAGGCGCTCGCCTACCTCGCCATACCCTGTGCGAGCCACCTTCGGCGCATGGGATATCCAGGAGAACTGGTTGCGATCGCCGCCCGCTATCGGCGCCGCCGACGCGACTGGGCCGATCACCTCGCCAACAGTCGGTGCGTCGTCGAGGACGCGATCGCCAGAACCAGGGGACGGAGCCGCGCCGTCGTGCTCGGCGCGGGCCTGCTTCACGACGTACCGCTGGCGGCGCTTGCCGCCGCATTCGCTGAGGTCGAGCTCGTCGACCTCGTACACACGCCCTGGACGCGCTGGCAGGCCAAGCGCCTCGGCAATGTTCGACTGGTTGCAGCCGACGTGACGGGCACGCTGGCGTCGCTGGCTGACTTCGGCGGTCCGGATCTGCCGGTACCGGAGCCGAGCCTTGGCACCGCCCCGGCCGATCTGGTCGTCTCGGCCAATCTGCTTTCGCAACTGCCGATCCTGCCGATCGCCTGGCTCGATCGACGGCGTTGCGAAGGCCTTGCCCTGTCGGCGGACGCCATCGTGGAGTTCGGACGCAGCCTGATATCCTCCCATCTTGACCTGCTTGCGCGTCAAGCCGGAACGGTGGCGCTGATCACCGATGTTGAACGCATGACCTTCGATGCGCGCCGGCATGATCGTCCGCTTGTCGAGAGCGAGGACGCGCTGCTCGGTGTCACGCTCCCGTGGTCAGGTCGCGAATGGATCTGGCGCATCGCGCCAGCGCCGGAGCTTCACGCTGACCAGGACCGCCGCCATCGCGTGGTGGGCATACCAAATATCCGTGAGTCCGCGACGACTTGACCGACGAACCGCTGGATGGGACGGCATTGGGCAGTGCGCTCGCCGCTGATTCGTCCTAGACTGCGACGAACGACGGTCGTCATGCCTCCGAGAGGCGCAAGCGCGGCCGAGGCGTCCCGGGCTGACGCGGACCGGAACGGGCGCGGGACGGCAAGAGGCAGGAGGGCATGACCGGCACCGAGTTCCCGGAAGAACCGAAATCGGTCTTCAAGCAAATCAGTCAGCAAGACCTCGATCGCGTGCTGCAGAACCACAAGTGGTTTCTCAAGGGGCGCAGTGGCGGTCAAAGAGCCAACCTGGGCAGCTTCGATCTGTCCCATCTCGATCTGTCCGGCTTCGATCTGTCGAATGCCGACTTCAGCGGCGCGCGCATGCGCCAGACCAAGCTGCGCGCGTCGAAGCTGATCGCTGCCAACCTGTTCGCCACCGATCTGCGCAAGGCCGATCTTACGGGATGCGATCTCTCGCGTGCTGACCTGCGCGGCGCCTGCCTGCGTGGCGCCGATCTGACCGAGGCGCTGATGCAGGAGTGCGACATGCGCGACGGCATCCTGCTGCGCTCGGACAAGCAGGGCAATCTCACCACGGTGGCGTTCGACCTGTCGGTTGCCGATATCGGCAGCGCCGTGCTGAAGGGTGCCGACATGACGCACTCCAAGATGTCGAACGCCTTCATCATGCAGACGGACCTGACCGATTCGATCATGCGCGGGGTCAAGCTGATCCGCGCCGACCTGCGCAATTCGAACCTGACGGGCACCAATCTGGAAGGTGCCGATCTGACCGAGGCGAATCTGGCCGGTGCGATCTTCCACGGCGCCATCCTGGCCGGAGCCATCCTCAGCAACACCAACCTCGAGGGCGCCGATCTGGTCGGCGCGGTGCTCGACACCGAGCAGCAGAACAACATCGACTTCTCCAAGGCGCGCATGCCCAAGAGCATCGAGGCGCTCGGTGCGTCGCTGCAGGAAATCCTCATGCAGCACGTCGAGTGGGTCGGAACCGCGGGCAAGAAGGGCAAGCGCGCGGACTTCGCGCGCTACGATCTGTCCAAGCAGAACATGAGCGGCGCCAACCTGTCGGCAGCGAACTGCGAATTCGCCATTTTCCGCGAGGCGAATCTGTCGAAGGCGAACCTTCTGATGGCCGATCTGTCCTTCGCTGACTTGCGCGGTGCCGATCTGAGCTACGCCGATCTGCGCGGCGTCAATCTCAAGCGCGCCAATCTGTGCGACGCCAAGCTGGTCGGTGCCAAGTGCGGACCGGTCAACATCATGGGCTCGACCGCGCACATGTGGTCGGCCAATCTGGAGAGCGCACGCCTGTCCGGCGCCGATCTGACGGCCTGCAGCTTCCGCAATGCCAAGATGCAATCGGCCGATCTGGCCGGCACCAGGATGCAGGACGCCGACTTTCGTAACGCCGACCTGCAGGACGGAATCTTCACCGCCGCCGATACGCGCGGCGCAAACTTCGATGGCGCCGATCTGCGTGGCGCCGTCGGCTTCCGCAAGTAGAACAAGTAGAATAGGTTTATGCGCAACCTCGAATCGCCGCCCCATCCGCCAACGGAACGGGGGTTCCCGGAGCCCGGCCCTGTCGTGGCGGTCGAGTCGGCCGTCGAGATTTCACTGCCCTGCCGGGACGAGATCACCCAGGCCGTTACGCGCGGTGTCGGACGCGCGCTGGGCGAGTTCGGCTATGGCGTGCTGACCGAAGTATCGCTCGCGTCCGGCCGCCGCGCCGACATCATGGCGATCGACCGCTCAGGCGAAATCGTGATCGTCGAGGTCAAGTCTTCGATCGAGGATTTCCGCACCGACCAGAAATGGCCTGAATACCGGGAGTGGTGCGACCGGCTTTATTTCGCTGTGGCCGAGGAGTTCCCGCGCGACATCCTGCCCGAGGACACGGGGCTGATCATCGCTGATCGCTTCGGCGGAGTTATCCTCAGGCCCGCGCCGGTGACGCCGCTGGCGGCCGCGCGGCGGCGCGCCCTGCTGCTCCGCTTCGCCATGCTGGCCAGCACACGGCTCTGGCAGGCCTGCGACCCGGGGATCTAGTCGCGGGCTTTCTAGCGCGCGAGCTTGGCAATCGTGGCCGTGGTGCTCTGGCCCGGCGTCAGGTCGGCGAACACCATGCGGCCGCCATAGCTCCTGACCAGTTCGAAATCCGGCGCCGTCTTGCCTGCCCAGTCCGCGCCCTTGACCACGACTTCGGGCTTGAGGCGCTCGATCAGCTTCATCGGCACGTCATCGTTGAAGATGACGACGAGGTCGACCGAGGCGAGCGAGGCGAGGATGGCGGCGCGCGCGGCCTCTGACTGGACGGGCCGGCCGGCACCTTTCAGCCGTGTGACCGAAGCGTCACCATTCAGGCCGACGATCAGGCGGTCGCATTGGCTCTTGGCGCGCGCCAGCAGCGCGACATGCCCTGGGTGCAGCAGATCGAAGCAGCCATTGGCGAATCCGACCGTGAGATTCTTCGCGCGCCAGGCTGCGACCTGCTCGACCGCATTGTCGAGGGTCACGGTCTTGACCTCGCCGGTCAGCAGATCGTGGCGGTGCAGCGCCGCGCGCAGCTCGGCGGCGGATGCAACGGCCGTCCCGATCTTGCCGACGACGATGCCGGCGGCGACGTTGGCGAGGCGGGCGGCCGCGTGCAACGGCACGCCGGCGGCGAGTGCGGCGCCCAACGTGGCGACGACGGTGTCGCCGGCGCCCGACACGTCGAAGACCTCGCGCGCTTCGGCCTTCATCGTATCGACCACGCCTTCGCGCTCGACCAGCACCATACCGTCCTGGCTGAGCGATACCAGGACGGCGTCAACCCGGCAGTCCGCGATCAACTTGCGCGCCGCCGTAACCACCTCCGCCTCGCTCGAGACCGGCATGCGGGTCGCCTCCGCAAGCTCGCGCCGGTTGGGCTTGAGCACGCTGGCGCCCGCGTAATGGCGGAAATCGTTGCCCTTGGGGTCGACGACGACGGCGCGGCCGCGCGCGCGCGCCGCCGCGATAAGCTCCTGCGTCAGGGCCGGCACCAGGACGCCCTTTGCGTAATCGGACAGCACCAGGACCTGACTTGATTCGAGATCCTCGAGCGCCCTCCGCTTGAGCTCGGCCGCCTGCTTGGCCGCGATCGGCTGGACCGTTTCGCTGTCGGCGCGCAGCAACTGTTGTGCGCCCGCGACATAACGCAGCTTCAGCGTGGTGCGCCGGTTGGGCTCGATCAGCAGATGGGGTTCCAACCGCTTTTCGGCGCCGACCAGCCGGGTCAGCTCGCGGCCTTCGACATCGTCGCCCACAACCGTGATGAAACATGTCTCCGCGCCGAGCGCGCCGAGATTGCGCACCACGTTGCCGGCGCCGCCGAGCAGGACCGACTGGCGCTCGACCGCGAGGATCGGAATCGGAGCTTCCGGCGAAATCCGTTCGACGCGGCCGTAGACGAACCGGTCGAGCATGACGTCGCCGATGCACAGCACGCGCGCCCCGGCGAGCTGGTCGACTTGGGCAGCGAGATCCGAGTCGTCGCTCATCCGAAGGTGCCGAAGCTGAAATCGGCGATGATGAAACGGGCCGGTCTCATGGCGGCCTCAGGCGTTGAGCAGCCGACGGAAATAGCTGATGGTTCGCGCCAAGCCCTCATCCAATGGCACCTTGGGCTCCCAGTCGAGAGCCTTGCGCGCGAGCGTGATGTCTGGGCAACGCTGGGTTGGATCATCCTGCGGCAGGGGCCTGCGGACCAGCTTGGATTTCGAACCGGTCATCTTGAGAATGCGTTCGGCCAGCTCGACGACCGGCACTTCGACCGGATTGCCGACGTTGATCGGTCCGGTCACGGTGTCCGGCGTCGCCATCATGCGGATGAAGGCCTCGATCAGGTCGTCGACGTAGCAGAAGGCGCGGGTCTGACTGCCGTCGCCGTAAATCGTGATGTCCTCGCCGCGCAGCGCCTGGATGATGAAATTGGATACCACGCGTCCGTCATTCGGATGCATGCGCGGTCCATAGGTGTTGAAGATGCGCACGACCTTGATGCGGAGGTCGTGCTGGCGCCAGTAGTCGAAGAACAGGGTTTCGGCGCAACGCTTACCCTCGTCATAACATGCGCGCGGACCGACGGTGTTGACGTTGCCACGATAGCTCTCGGTTTGGGGGTGCTGCGTCGGATCGCCGTAGATCTCACTGGTCGAGGCCTGCAGGATCTTGGCCTTCACGCGCTTGGCCAGGCCGAGCATGTTGATGGCGCCATGGACCGAGGTCTTGGTCGTCTGAACCGGATCGAACTGGTAATGGATTGGCGAGGCTGGGCAGGCCAGGTTGTAGATCTCGTCGACCTCGACGTAGAGCGGGAAGGTGACGTCGTGCCGCAGCGATTCGAAATGCGGGTTGGCCAGCAGCGGGAGGATGTTGTCCTTGGTGCCGGTGAAGAAGTTGTCGACGCACAGCACGTCATTGCCAAGCGCGATCAGCCGTTCGCACAGGTGGGACCCGAGAAATCCGGCGCCGCCCGTCACAAGGATGCGATTGCGTGTCAACATGAGCTACCTGCACCACACTGCCACTGAAGGACCGGCCCGGGGCCGGCAAAGCGGTCCTGCCGGCTCAAGCGTTTAGCGGATGTCGGACAACAATCCAACTGGATTTGCCGGCGGTTTGCCGGCTCGAATCTGGCCCTAGGCGGCGAGCGGCCGGTTGTCGCTGGGTTTCTGGTGATAGCCGACTTCGTAGTACTCGTACATGCTCTGGCGCCGTGCATCGACCTGGGTCAGCACGATGCCGGCAATGTTGGCGCCCGCTTCGGCGACCATCTTGAAGCCGCTGACGGCGGTGTCGCGCCGCGTCTTTTCCCAGCGGATCACATAGACCGTCTTGTCGACCATGCGCACGAGGACCAGCGCGTCCGCGACCGCCAGTACGGGCGGGGTGTCGAGAATGATCATGTCGTAGGCTTCGCGCAGGTGTTCTAGCAGCTCGCGCATGCGCTCGGAACCGAGCACGTCGCTGGCATTGGGCGGCCGGCTGCCCGGCGTGATGTAGTGCACGCCGGAATTGGGATCGATCTCGATGACCTCCTCCAGGCTTGCATTGCCGGTGAGGTAGTCGCACAGCCCCGTGGCATTCGGCTGACCGAGCTGCGTATGCAGACTGGGGTGGCGCAGATCGCAATCGATGATCAAGCAGCGTTGGCCCGAGCGCGCGGCCATGACGGCGATCGCCAGCGCGGTCGACGACTTGCCTTCGCCGGTCACCGTCGAGGTGAAAAGAACGGTCTTGGGCGGGCGATCGAGGTTGGACAGCATGAGCGCCGTGCGAACCGTGCGGATCGCCTCGGCAAACAGCGAGTTCGGCCGGCTCACCACGAGGTGGTGGGTGTATGTGCCAGGCCGGAGCAGGCTCTGCACGTTGGGCACCAGACCCAGCGCGCCGATCCCGGTCACGGTTTCGAGCTGATTGACGCTGCGGAAGCCGCCGTCCAGATGTTCGACCACGAAGGCGAGCGCGATGCCGATCATGGTCGCCGAGACCAGCGATGCCAGGATGATCAGCCTGGTGCGCGGATAGAACGGCGCCTCGGGCGGGATCGCGCGGCTGATCACGCGTGCGTCGGCCGACTGGCTCGATTCGTCCTGAACGCGGGTCGCCTGCAGCCGGCCGACGAAGGTCTCGTAGAGCTGGCGGTTGGCGCGCAATTCGGATTCAAGACCGCGCAGATGGCTTTCGATCTCGTTCTGCTCGATGACGCGCTGGCGCAACCGGTCGACCTCGCTCTGCAGATTGCTCTCGCGCGTCTTGGCGAGCTGCACCTCGTTCGACAGATGCGCGGCGATCTTGCTGATTTCGATCTTGAGCTTGGCCTGCAGATCGTCGAGCTCGGCCTGGGCCAGCTGCATCTTGGGATGTTGTTCGCGGAACTGGGTCTTGAGCTCGCCGATCTTGCGCTCGAGCTGGATCTCAGTCTCGCGCAGCCGCTGAATCAACGGATTCTCGAGCACGACGGCAGCCGTGTCGATGCTGCCCTGGCTGCGCTGCAGGTTGCGCACCTGGCTTTCGCGCAGCTCAGCCTCGGCGCGCTTGATGCGCGCCGCCATCAGCTGGCTGTTGAATTCGGCGAGCTGCTGGACCATCGCCACCGAGCCGCCCGACTCGACGATGCCCGAGCGCCGGCGGTAGTCGTCGACCGCCTTTTCGCTCTGCACGATCTGCCTGCCGATCACTTCGACGCGGTCGGCGAGCCAGCGTCCGGCACGCGTGGTTGCGTCGGTCTTTTTCTGCAGCTGATCGGCAATGTACAGCTCGGTGATTGCATTGGCCGCCACGGCGGCAATGGTCGCGTCGGTCGAGGTGTAACGCACGGTGAGCACGCGCGAGCGGTCCGACGGCTTCACGGAAATGCCGCTCATGAAGGCGCTCGTGACCTGCTCGAACACCAGACGATCGACGTCCTCCTTGGACATGCCCTCGTACTGTGCGCCCGGTGCCGACGGCTCGGCCGGCAGAAATTCGATCAGCGGTTCAATCGGCGTGCCGGCGATCCATTCGCGCGTCCAGCCCGCGATGCGGTGCATCAGCGAGACCTTGCGTGGACGCAGGTCACCGTTGAACAGGGGATTGGCGACGAGATTGAGCCGTCTTACGACCTTCTCGGCGAGGTCGCGCGACTCCAGAACCGCGGCTTCGGTCTCGTTCGTGTAGAAGTCGGGGATCATGCTCTGCGCGTACTGCTCCGCGCTCAGCATCTTTTCGCGCTGCGCACCGACGATGACCATGCTTTCCGCCATGTAGAGCGGCGTGAGCTGGCTGACGAACAGGATGGCAAGGCCGGTGATGACGACGATGACGCCGCTGATCAGGATGTTGCGGCGCTTGAGCACCGCCAGCAGAAGCGCGAGGTCGATGCCAGCGCCCGTCGCCGTGCCGAGCGGGGTCGCGCCCTGGGCGGCAGTCTCGACTGCCTCCGTGGCGCGCGCTCCACCGCGCGGAACTGTGCCGACATTGATGGCCATGGCCGGTTTTTAACGCCTGAAATGCGCTCTACCGGCACGGGCCGGTCGCGTCGCGAAGTATGAACTTGACGGGTAGATAGTCAACATTTTAAATTTATTTTCTAATGGGTTAGAGCCCAAAACCTCATATTTCGGTTCAAAAGGGGTTCGACCTACCAGGGATAGCGTCCCACGCAATCTTGTCGAAAGTTGGAATGGCCTCACCGGGCGTCTCCGGCATCATCGCGCCACGGGCTTAACAACGCGCTAACGTCCGGCGCGGCAAAATATGCCAAGGCTGAGCCTCATGGTTGTCCCTGGGGTCGACCGGCTCGAGTGCGCACGCCGGCGGCCGAGGCGGTGTCGCCCCAACCGGGCAATTCGGTTAAGGTGCCCGATCAACCACTCGGACGCCGACGTCATGATGCGTTCCCAGCCAGCGCGCCGTCCACCGACCGGTCGGCCGCCCGGGCTCGCCTCATCCCCCCGAGTTGCGCGCCGAATACCGGCAAGAGGGCACGGCTGATACGGTGACTGGATCAAGCGGCACTGCTGTCGTCTTCGGGGGTTCGGGATTCATTGGCCGGCACCTGCTGGCCGCGCTCGTCAAGCGCGGCCATTTGGTCGTCTCTGCCGACATCGCGCCGCTCGACCCGCCGATCGCCGGCGTGCGCGCCGCGCTGTGCGACGTGCGGCGGCCGATACCCGACGAGCTGGTGCCGCGCAGCCCGGGCAACGCGCCATCCATCGTCTACAACCTCGCGGCCATCCACCGCACGCCCGGACATCCGGATCGCGAGTATTACGACTGCAACGTCTCGGGCGCGCTGAACGTCACGACCTTTTGTCGTGACCTCGCCGTGCCGCGCCTGATCTTCACCAGCTCGATCTCGGTGTACGGGCCGGCTGAACAGGCCAAGCACGAGGACAGCTCACCCGCACCTGAATCGCCCTACGGCAGCTCGAAATTGCAGGCCGAAGCCATCCACAGGAACTGGCAGTCCGAACGCGATGGGCGCCGCCTCACCATCGTTCGTCCGGCGGTCGTGTTCGGACCGGGCGAGCACGGCAACTTCACGCGCCTGGCACAGGCCCTGCGCGGCCGACGCTTCCTTTATCCCGGCAGGCGCGACACCATCAAGGCGTGCGGACATGTCGACGAGCTGCTCGCGACATTCGATTTCGCCGATGCGCTCGGACGGCCGTTCTTTCTCTACAATTTCTGCTATCCGCGGGACTACAGCATCGCCGAGATCTGCGAGGCATTTCATCGCGTCGCCGGTCTGCCCTTGCCGTGGGGAACGCTGCCCTATGCCGGCATGCGGCTCGCCGCGCAGCCGTTCGAGTGGCTCGCCAAAGTGGGGATCGAGACCGGCATCCATCGCGAGCGCATCGACAAGCTTGTGCGCTCGACGCGTATCGAGCCGCGTGCGCTGGCCGGGGCCGGCTACGTCTTCGGCACGGACCTCGAATCCGGTCTCGCGCGCTGGCGCGATGCCACGCAGGGCCGTTTCGTATGATCGCGACAAGCGGCGGGCTCGACGTTCTGATCCTCGCCCAGTACTACAGGCCGGAGCCGATCGGCTCGGCGCCCTACTGCGCCGACCTCGCGGAATGGCTGGCCGCGGACGGCGCACGGGTCGACGTGCTGACCAATCGGCCCTACTACCCGGACACGCAGGTGTTGCCGCCTTATCGCGACGGCGCGCGCGACCGCGAGGAGCTGGGTGGCGTGTCGGTCATGCGCCTGACCCCGCTCGTGCCGCAGCGCGGTGGTGTCGTGGAGCGTCTGCGCGCCGACTTGGCCTTCTTCGTGCGTGGACTTGCCGCCCACTGGCGCCGACGGATCCCGCGCCGGCAGTTCATCGTGTCGTTTTGCCCTTCGGTCTTCACCGTTCTGCTCGCGCGCGTCATTGCGGGGCGGCACAGGCGGCACATCGCCGTCGTGCATGACATCCAGTCCGGTCTCGCCGAGGGACTAGGCTTTCCCGGCGCCTGGCTGTTCGCTCAGGCGCTGCGCTGGCTCGAAGGCTTCGTGCTCAATCGCGCCGACGCCATCGTGGTTCTCTCGGCGGAAATGGGCCGGCAGATCGAGCGCCTGGGCGTCGAGCGTCCGATCGTCGTCCTGCCGATCTGGGTGGACCCCCAGGCCGTGCATCCGCTGCCGGACGACCCTGCGCGCCCGCCGACCTTGCTCTACAGCGGCAATCTCGGGCGCAAGCAAGGGTTGCCCATCGTCCTCGATCTGGCCGAGCGTGTGGCGCGACGCCGAAGCGATGTGCGCGTGCTCGTGCGCGGTGCCGGTTACCAAGCCGATGCGCTGATCGCCGAAGCGCGCGCCCGCAACCTCCGCAACGTCGCATTCGCCCCGTTGGTCGGCAAGGACAAGCTCAGCGAGGGCCTTGCGGAGGGCGATGTTCATCTCGTGCCGCAAGATCCGAATGCCGCCGATTTCGCTTTGCCGTCCAAGGTCTACTCGATCATGGCCGCGGCTCGACCCATGGTGGCGACGGCGAGACCGGGCAGCTCGCTATGGCGGCTCGCCGAGGAGACCGCGGCGGTGGTTTGCGTGGCACCCGACGATGCCGAGGCCTTTGCCGCCGCCGCGCTCGATCTGCTGGGCGATCGGGAGCGTTGCCGAAAGCTCGGCCTCGCCGGACGGCGCTATGCCGAACAGGTGGCGGCGCGCGACGTCGTGCTCGCAAGGTATCGCGGACTGATCTTCGGGGACCGTTGAGGCGATGTGCGGCATCAACGCCATCGTCGCCTACGGCGCTGAGGCGCCGCCGATCGACCGTGCCGAGCTGCTCGCGACGCGTGACGCCATGGCGGCGCGCGGTCCCGATGCGGTCGGCGAATGGATCGACCACGATCAGCGCGTCGGCATGGGCCATCGCCGCCTCGCCATCATTGATCTCAGCGCGACCGGCGTGCAGCCGATGCACGAGGACGAGGCTGGTCTCACCATGGTGTTCAACGGCGAGATCTACAACTACCAGCCATTGCGCAATGAGTTGCTGGCCGAGGGCGAGAAATTCCGCGGCACCTCAGATACCGAGGTCATGCTCAAGCTCTACAAGCGCGAGGGTCCCGATTTTGTGCGCCGGTTGCGCGGCATGTTCACGTTCGTCCTGTGGGATGCGCGCCGCCGTGGCGTACTGCTCGCGCGCGACCCGTTCGGCATCAAGCCTCTCTATTTGGCCGACGATGGTCGGACTCTGCGCGCCGCCTCACAGGTCAAGGCGCTGCTCGCGGGCGGCAAGATCGATGCAAGTCCGGATGCGGCCGGACACGCCGGCTTTTTTCTGTGGGGCTCTGTGCCCGAGCCGCACACGCTCTACCGTGCCATCCGCGCGCTGCCCGCCGGATCGATGCTCTGGATCGATCGTGCAGGACGGCGCGACCTGACCCGGCTATTCGACATTGGGCAGGAGATCGCAGCGGCCGAGCAGGCCGGGGCGTCGGCGCGCATCCCGCTCGGCATGGCAATCGAGGACACAGTGCGTCACCACCTCGTTGCCGATGTCCCGGTCGGCGTCTTCCTGTCGGCCGGCCTCGACTCCTCGACCATCGCCAGCCATGCGGCCGCGCTCTCCAACCAGCCGCTGCACACGGTCACGCTGGGTTTCCGCGAGTACGCCGGCACGGCCGACGACGAGGTCGGACTGGCGGAGACGATCGCCGGAGGCTTGCGCGCGGCACACCAGACGCGATGGGTATCTGCAGCCGATTTCCGTGATCGCCTGCCCGCCTTGTTCGAGGCCATGGACCAACCGAGCGTCGACGGCATCAATACCTATTTCGTGGCACAGGCTACAGCGGCGACCGGCCTCAAGGTTGCGCTGTCGGGTGTCGGCGGCGACGAGCTGTTCGGCACGTATCTGAGCTATCGCCAGCTGCCGCGCGCGGTCGCGGCGCTGGCTCCCCTGGCGCGGCTGCCGCTCCTGCCGAGATTGATTCGAATCGTCAGCGCGCCCGTTCTCGGCATGCTGAGCTCGCCAAAGTATGCGGGCCTGCTCGAATATGGCGGCGACTATGGCGGCGTCTATCTGCTTCGTCGGGGCTTGTTCATGCCATGGGAGCTGCCGGAGCTGATCGGCCCCGACATGGCGCGCGCCGGCTGGAACGAGTTGAACAGCATGGCGCGTCTGGAGGACACGCATCGGCCGATCAGCCAGGGCTGGCTCAAGGTCATGGCCCTGGAGACGACCTGGTACATGCGCAACCAGCTTCTGAGGGACGCCGATTGGGCCGGAATGGCCCATGGCCTCGAGATCCGCACCCCGTTGGTCGATATCGAGCTGTTCCGTGCGCTGTTGCCCCGGCTGGTCGATGTGAGCCGGCCGTCCAAGCGGGATATGGCCAAGACCGCCGTACCGGCCGTGCCGGCCAACGTGCTTGACCGTCCCAAGACCGGCTTCAATGTGCCCGTGCGCGACTGGTTGCTCGCTGGCAAAGATGCGCAGCCCGAACGTGGTCTGCGCGGCTGGGCGCGGTTCGTGCACGCGCGCTTCGATGGCCGGGCGATGTCGCGATGAACGTGCCAACCCGCAGCCTGTTCGGCCGGCTGCTCGCCGGCTTCGGTGCGCAGGGCTTTTCCATCGTCGTCCGGCTCGCGCAGCAGATCATCATGGTCCCGCTGTTCCTTGGCGCATGGAGTGCGACCGTCTACCAGGAATGGCTGATATTGGTCGCGGCAACCAGCTTCCTCGGTCTTCTCGATCTCGGTCTGCACTACTATTTGGCCAACCAGCTGCTGATCTCCTGGTCGGCGGGAGATGCTGCAGGTTTTCAGCGCATCTTTCACCTGGGCTTGGGCATTTATGTCCGTGTCATCGCGATTGCCGTCGCGATCGTGGCGCCCGTAGCGTGGCTCGCGGCTGCGTCGGGCTGGCTCGATTTCGGCGCCACGGGTTCGCCGTCAGTCTTCATCGCGATCATGGGTATGGCCACCTACACCTTGATCGCGATGCCATCGGGCGTGGCCAACAGCATCTACTGGGCGCGTGGCCATGTCGCACGCGGCATCAATTTCGCCACGGGCTTTACCGTGCTCGAAACGATCGCGGTTGCCGCCGCGCTGTGGCTCGAGGCGACGCCCGCGATGGTGGCGCTGGTCTATGCCGGCGCCTCCTGCCTGCTGTGGCTCTGCCTGTGGCTCGACCACGGCCGATGCTACCCCGAACTCGGCTACCGGACGTTGCGCCCCAAGATCGGCGATTATGTTGAGATCCTGCCCAAAGCGATCGACTACCTGATCGTGCCCGCGGCCATGTCAGCAACGCTTCAGGGGTCGCTGTTGATTCTGGGCAGCGTCGCCGGCGCTGCTGCAAATGCGCCGGTTGTCCTGTTCGCCACGCTGAGGACCCTGGCGAATCTGGCCCGCCAGATCGTCGCCCAGACCGGCCATGTCGCCTGCGCCGAGATGACGCGCTTCTATGCGGCCGGCGATCGCGCGCAACTGGTGCCGCTCTATGAGGCGAGCGCTCGCCTGCTGGGCGGCGTCGGCGGTCTGCTCGCGGGGGGCCTCGTCGTTGTCGCCCCATTGGTCATCACGATCTGGACGCGCGGCAAGGTCGGCTACGAACCGTGGACGTTCCTGGGCCTGCTTGCCGGCATCGTGCTGACCCTGCCGGGTCAACTCGCCATGCTGCAATTGTTTGCCAGCAACCAGGCCCGCGCCTTGACCCTATGCATGGTCGTGCAGGCCGCCGCGGGGTGCGCTTTGGCGATTCCGGGCGCTCATTTTTGGGGTGCCGCCGGCGTTGCGTGGGCGCTTGCACTGACCGAATGCCTCACCGTCGGGCTGCTACCCTGGCAGCTCGGGCGGACCATGGGGCTGCCGATCCTGCGTCCGATGCTGACCGGATACGCGGCCGCTGCGGCCGGCGCCGCCGCCAGTTTCGCCGGCGCGAAGCTCGCCGTCGCGCTGTGCGGCGGTTCGCGCTTGAGTGAACTCGCGCTGGCCGGAGTCGTGTGGTGCGCTCTCGTTGCGCTGCCCGCTTTCCACATCATGCTCGGTGACCAGCATCGTCAGAGGGCGCGCGGCTGGCTGGGTTCGGTCGCGCGCTCCCTGACGATGCGGCGGCCGTAAGTCGGCCCCGGCTCGTGGCGCTCCGGAATTATCGGTGGAGGATCGCCGTCATGTTGCGAGTGAGGATAGCATCGCGCCCGGCGTCGCCCGTCTCCACGGCGGTGATGAAGCGCAGGAGCAGTCTGATCATTCGCCACAGCGCCCAGCGCGACGCGCTGATCACGCCATGCACGACTGGTTGATCTTCGTGGCACTCGATGCGGGAAAAGCCGATGGCGCGGCACAGCTGGGTGAGGGATCGCCGCGTAAACGCCCGCTCATGAGTGAAGTCGCCGTAGAGAATGGCGCCGACGAACGGCGACTCGCCGTTCGGAACGTGCAGGATGATACGCCCGTCCGGCGAAAGGATGCGGCGCGCCTCGCCAAGGCAAGACATCGCCTCGCCGGGCTCCAAATGCTCGAGAACGTCGAAGGCAACGATCACCTCGCACGATTCGGCAGGCTGGGCGCGTAGTTCGCTCATCAGATCGCCATGCTTGACGCAATCGAGGCCCAGCCTGTTGGCCAGTTGTACCTGTTCCAGCGAGGCATCGATGCCGGCGAGCCGCTGGTAGCCCTCCGTTCGGGCGACGAGCAGAAGGGCGCCATGGCCGCAGCCGATATCGAGAACGCGCGCCATCCGGTCGGCCGGGAAGTGGCGCCGGATCAAAGCCCGCAGGTGGGGCGCGCGAACGGCGGCGCTGCTCCCCCCAGACGCCTGCTCGCCGGCTTGCCCCGAGCTGACGTAGCCCTGGTAGAGCTGCGCGCGAAGACGGTCGCGTGATGTGGACGTCGGCCCTTGGCTGGCCGGGAGATCAGGCAGACCCATTTCTCGCATTGGTACCACTTGCCGGGCCCGCCATGCATCCCCGGAAGACACCGGCCGCCGGAACGCTCGTCCCCGGCAAGCGATCTCCCCTACCGTGAATGGCCGAATTGGGCTAGGATGTAACCCCCGGATATGCCTGAGAGCCGATCCTGAAAGTTGTTGAATCGGACGAATCTGTTGTGATTCATTGTCGGGCACCCGAATCGTATCCGAGGGGTGCACGATGTGGAAGCCCGAGCATCGCCGTGACGCCGCGCGACACGGCC
>VGDO01000084.1 GCA_016869645.1 Alphaproteobacteria bacterium | reverse complement strand
GCTTGAGACCCCCATGCTCGAAGCCCGGGGTCTGCACATGCGCTTCGGCGACCTCGTCGTGCTCGAGGACATCACGCTTGGATTCCCCGAGGGACGCCTGAGCGGCATCATGGGGCCGAACGGCGCCGGCAAGACGACCTGCTTCAACGTGCTGACCGGCCGCTACAAGCCCGTGCGCGGAAGCATCACCTTGCGCGGCGAGGACATCACGGGCCTGGCGCCTCACGCGATTGCGCGCAAAGGCGTGTCGCGCTCCTTCCAGCTCATGAACCTGTTCAACGAATTCAGCGCCGAGGAGAATGTGCTCGTCGCGCTGCCCGACATGCGCCGGCGCGGCTTCGACATGCTGAGCCGGCGCGGCAGCGACGCCACGGTGCGCGGGCGGGCGCGCCAGGCGCTCGACCGCGTCGGCCTTGCCGACAAGGCAGACATGCCCGCACGCGACCTCTCCTATGGCGAGCGCCGCGCGCTCGAGATCGCGGTGGCGCTCGCGACAGAACCGTCCGTGCTGTTCCTCGACGAGCCGACCTCCGGCCTCGGCACCGACGGCACGGAGCGCCTCGCCGAATTGATCGGCCGCCTCAAGGGCCAGCTCACCATGGTCATGATCGAGCACGACATGGCCTTCCTGTTCGGTCTCGCCGATCGCATCGCGGTCATTCACTGGGGCCAGGTGATCGCCCAGGGCACGCCCGAGGAGCTGCGCCGCAATCCCTGGGTCGAGAACTCCAACCTCGGCAAGCTCCGATGACGAGGTTGAGATGATCTTTGCGCTCGACGCCATCGACACCTACTACGGCGAGAGCCAGGCGCTGTTCGGGGTGTCGCTCGAGGTCGCGGCGGGCGAGGTGGTCGCGCTGCTCGGCCCCAACGGCGCCGGCAAGACGACGACGCTCCGCTCGATCCTCGGCCTGACGCGCGCGCGGCGCGGCTCGCTCCACTTCGACGGCAAGGACATCCGCGCCTGGCCGACGCACCGCATCGCCCAGGCCGGCATCGGCTGGGTCCCCGACGACCGCCGCCTCTGCCCGACCCTGACCGTGGCGCGCAACCTGTCGATCGCGCTCAAGCGTTCGCGCTTCCGCCCGTGGTCGATGAAGGAGGTGTGCCAGATCTTCACGCCGCTCGAGCATCTGATGGAGCGTGACGCCGAGAATCTCTCGGGCGGCGAGATGCAGATGGTGGCGATTGCGCGCGCTCTGTTGAGCTCGCCCGGCCTCGTCCTGCTCGACGAGCCGAGCCAGGGCCTCGCCCCCAAGATCGTCCAGGACGTGCTCGCGACCATCAACCGGCTGCGCGACGAGGGCATCGCCGTGCTGATCGTCGAGCAGAATCCCGATACCGCGCTCGCCGTGGCGAGCCGCGCCTATATCCTCGATCTGGGACGCATCGTCTGGTCGGGCACGACGGCGGCCCTGAGCGCCGACGCCGCCCTGCGCCGCCGGCTGGTGGGGACCTGATATGGCTGCGCCGCTGCTCGCCCTCGAAGGTCTGGCCAAGACCTATCGGCGCGGCCTCATCAAGCCGCGCGTGACCTTCTCGCTCCACGCCGATTTCGCGATTGCCGAGCCCGCCATCATCGGCGTGGTCGGACCCAATGGCGCCGGCAAGACCACGCTCTTCGAGATGATCGCCGGCAGCAACCTGCCGAGCGAGGGCCGCGTGCTGGTCCAGGGCACCGACATTCACAAGGTGCGCTACCGCGAGCGCGACCGGCTGGCGATTCACTATCACCAATCCTACCAGGTACGCCGCATGAAGCGCACGGTGCCGTCCTTCATGCTGGAAACGGCCGGGTCCGACTATCCGCTCGTGCATCTGTTCGACGAGCCGCAGTTCAACGTGCAGGACGGCTATATCGGCTTCATGCTCGATTTCTTCCGGGCGCTCCGCGCGCGCGGGCGGCTGGTCGTGGTCTGCCTGCACCCGACCGCGCGCTATCACCTGGAAATCCTCAAGGAGATCTGCGAGCGCTACCTCTTCGTCGCCGGCGGCAGCGTTGCAGAATTGGCGGACTTCCGCGCGCTCGCCGCCGACGAGCGCGTGCGCCAGTATTTCGGCGCCGACATGGTGCGCATGGCGGAGAGCGTGGCGTAAAGTGCTCGTCTATCCCCGCTACTTTTGACCCTCCTCGCTCCGCCAGGCGGAAAGGGACAAAACTCCTCCTTTGCGCACTTGAACGGGTTCTCCTATTGACGGCCCCACCCTCTCCACCCTTTGATCGATGCACGCGACGCGGGGGGAGACGACATGGCGGACGATGATCTTGCCTATACGCCGGCGACCGAGCTGGTCGAGCTGATCAAGGCGAAGAAGCTGTCGCCGGTAGAGCTGATGACCGCGACGGTCGCCCGCGCCGAGCGGCTCAACGCGCGGCTCAACGCCATCTGCACCCCGACCTACGACGCCGCCATGGACGCTGCGCGGCGCGCCGAGGACGACGTGATGACGGGCCGGCGCCTCGGACCGCTGCACGGCGTGCCGACCTCGATCAAGGACCTCGCCTTCACGCGCGGCGTGCGCACCATGTCGGGCTCCTTCATCTGGAAGGACCGCGTGCCCGATTTCGACGCGCCGTTCGTGGAGCGCCTGCGCGACGCGGGTGCGATCTCGCTCGGCAAGACGACCACGCCGGAGCGCGGCTGGAAGGGCAATGGCGACAGCCCGGTCACGGGCATCTCGCACAATCCGTGGAAGCACGGCACGAATGCCGGCGGGTCGAGCACGGGCGCCGCGATCTGCGCGGCTTCCGGCATCGGCCCGATCCACCAGGGCTCGGACGGTGCCGGCTCGGTGCGCATGCCCGCCGCCTTTTGCGGCATCTACGGCCTCAAGCCCTCGTTCGGGCGGGTCGCCTATCATCCGATCCCGACCAATGGCTTCGTCTCCCATGTCGGGCCGATGACGCGCACGGTCGCCGACGCGGCGCTCATGCTCAAGGTCATGGCCGGACCCGACGATCGCGACATCGCGAGCCTCGAGGCGCCGCCCGAGGACTATCCGGCGCGGCTCGAGGAAAGCATCTCCGGTCTCAAGATCGCCTACAGCCCCGATCTCGGCTACCTCAAGGTCGACGCCGAGGTCGCCGAGCCGGTGCGCAAGGCCGCCCTCGCCTTCCAGGAGCTCGGCGTCCATGTCGAAGAGGTCGACCCGGGCTGGGGCGACCCGATCGAAATGGAGCATTGCCTCTACACGGCCAACATGGCCGGCGGCCTCGTCGACCTGCTCGACCAGTGGGCCGACAAGATGGACCCCGGCCTCGTCGCCGTGGCGCGCCACGGCATGACCTATAGCGCAGCGACCTATGTCGCCATGCAGGCGCGCCGCATGTCCTATTACGACAAGCTGCGCGAATTCTTCGAACGCTGGGACATCCTGCTGACGCCGGCGCTATCGGTCGCGGCCTTCGACAACACGAAGCTGATCCCCGCCCATTGGGAGCAGCATCCGTGGGACTGGTTCCGCTGGGCGGGCTTCTCCTATCCCTTCAACCTGACTTGGTTCCCCGCCGCGACCTGCCCGTGCGGCTTCACACCGGCCGGCCTGCCGGTCGGTCTGCAGATCGTCGCCGGTCGCTTCCGCGATCTGCGCGTGCTGCAGGCAAGCCGCGCATTCGAGCGCATCCGGCCGTGGGCGGCGGCAAGGCCCAAGCTGGAGCAGGCATGACCGCACCAGCTCGTGATTGACCCTGTTTCGTCGAAGTGTCACTTGCTTCGATGTCGTCATTTTTCTTGGATGTCATGTCATGCGCGCAAAGGCGAGGATCAACAAGCAGGGCCGCTTGGTCATTCCGGCGGCATGCCGGGAAGCTGCAGGGATCAGACCCGGCGACGACGTGGTGATCGAGGCGATCGGCCAGGGAGAGCTGCGGCTGCGCACCAAGCAGCAGGCCATCCGCAGTGCACAGAGCATCGTCGCGCGCCGCCTGCCTGGGAAACGCGATCTCGTCGCCGAGCTGATCGCGGAGCGGCGCAAGGCAGCGGCGGTTGAGTAGACAAGAATTCGTCGCCGATGCGTGGGCGGTGATTGCGCTTCTGACCGGCGAGGCATTCTCGAAGTTCGATCCTGAGCACCTCGTCGGCGCCTGGATCAGCGCAGTCAACCTATCGGGGGTGCTGACCAAGCTCTGCTCGGCCGGCCACGCCGACGACGAGGCCGACGCGGCGATCAACGCGCTCGACCTCCAAATCGCACCTTTCGACCAAGCGCAGGCGCGTGCAACAGCACGCCTTTGGCGCAAGACGAAATCCGCCAGGCTGTCGCTCACCGACCGCGCCTGCCTTGCTCTCGGGCGGCACCTGGGCGCCCGCGTCATCACCGCGGACCGGGCGCGGGGTCGCGTGGATGTAGGAGCCGAAATCGTTCTGATCCACTAAGAACAGGTGACATTGGCATGAACATCTACGTCTCGAACGGCGGCAGCCAGACCATCCAGGTCTTTCGGATGGGCCGGTTCAAGGCGCTCGAGCCCGTTCAGGAGATCGCGGTGCCGGGCGAGGCGCCGCCGGGCAACCTGAGCCTGCCAATCGCGGTCAGCCCCAACCGCCGCTACCTCTATGCCGCGGTGCGCACGCCGGGCTTTCCGGTCTCGAGCTTCGCCATCGAGCCGGGGACCGGGCGCCTCTCCCCGCTCGGCACGGCGCATCTCGTCGACAGCATGTGCGCGATCGCAACGGACCGCAGCGGCCGCTACCTGCTGAGCGCCAGCTACGGCGGGTCGGTGGTCTCGGTCAACACCATCGACCCGCTGGGCCTGGTGCGCGAGCCGGCGCTGCAGGTGCTGCCGACGCCGCCCAAGGCTCATTGCGTGCGGATCGACCGCGACAATCGCTTTGCCTATGCCGCCAGCCTCGGCGGCGATCAGATCCTGCACTACCGCTTCGATGCGGCGAGGGGGCGCCTGACACCAGCGAGCCCGCCCTCGATCGCCACGGCCCAGGGCGCCGGGCCGCGCCATCTGGCTTTCCATCCCCAATGGCCTTTCCTCTACATGGTCGGCGAGCTCAACGGCACGCTGGGCGCCTATCGGATCGATGTCGCCTCCGGCGCACTCGCCGAGATCACGACACTCGGCATCTTGCCCGCGGGCTTCGCCGGAACGCCGAGCGCCGCCGATATCCATCTGACGCCGGACGGACGCTTCCTCTACACGAGCGAGCGCGCGTCCAACACGCTCGCCGGCTTCCGCATCGACCCGTCGACCGGCAAGCCGTCTCCGATCGGCCATTGGGCGACCGAGAAGCACCCGCGCGGCTTCGCCATCGATCCCGCGGGCGGGCACCTGGCGGCGGCGGGCATGCACGCGGATCGGCTCGCGGTCTATGCGATCGATCAGGCGACCGGCGCGCTCACGCAGACCGCCTCCGTGCCAACCGGCCACCTGCCCAATTGGGTCGAGATCATCGAGCCGGCCGCGGATGCAAGCCCGGTCTGAACTGTCATGTCCGCGCTGCCCTTGAAAGGTCCGACGGCAACACCTATCTCTCCCGCGATTGGGTCCGGGCCCCTCTGGCGGTCCCCGAATCGGACCGCGATGTCGGACTCTCACCTGCGCCCGAGCTGTTGGCTCGGCCGCATCTGGGAGGTCCGATGGCTACGTCGATCTGGCTGTGGCTCGGTTTCAACCTCGCCGTCCTGATCCTGCTGGCGCTCGATCTCGGCGTCTTCAACCGCAAACAGCGTGAAATCGACGTCACCCGGGCACTCTGGCTGAGCGCGTTCTATGTCGTGCTTGCGCTGGCGTTCAACGCCGGCGTCTTCCATTACCGTGGCGTCGAGGCGGGCTACGAGTTCCTGACCGGCTACTTGATCGAGAAGAGCCTCAGCCTCGACAACATCTTCGTCATTGCGCTGATCTTCGCGCACTTCGCGGTCCCGCTGCAGTACCAGCACCGCGTGCTGTTCTGGGGCATCCTCGGCGCGCTCGTCATGCGCGCCACGCTGATTGTCCTCGGCGCGTCGCTTCTCGAGAACTTCCACTGGATCGTGTTCCTGTTCGGCGGCTTCCTCGTCGCAACCGGCGTCAAGATGCTGGTCGCGGCCGGAACGCGCCCCGACCTCGCCAACAATGCCATCCTGCGCCTGGCGCGCCGCCACCTGCGCGTCACACCCGACTATCATGCCGAGCGCTTCGTGGTGCGCCGCGACGGCCGGCTGTGGGCGACGCCGCTGCTGCTCGCCCTCGTGCTGGTCGAGGTGACCGACCTGGTCTTCGCCATCGACTCGATCCCCGCGATCTTCGCGGTCACCCAGGATCCCTTCCTGGTCTATACCGCCAACGTCTTCGCCATCCTCGGCCTGCGCGCTCTCTACTTCGCACTCGCCGGTATCGTGACGCGGTTCCACTACCTCAAGTACGGCCTCTCTCTCGTGCTCGTGGTGATCGGCACGAAGATGATCCTGAACGGCATCCTCGGCGAGAAGGTCGTGCCGACCGAGGCCGCCCTCGTCATTACTGCCCTGCTGGTGGCGGGCTCGATGGCCCTGTCGTGGCTGCGCCCAGCGGATCCGTCCGCGGCGGCCACCGGCTGGGTGCCCGGCAGCAAGCCAGAAGAAGCTTCCCGCAAGCCCTGATTGGAGGCCGATATGCAGTGCCCCGTTGACAAGATCGACCTGGTCATGACCGACCGCCAGGGCATCGAGATCGACTATTGCCCGAAATGCCGCGGCGTCTGGCTCGATCGCGGAGAGCTCGACAAGCTCATCGAGCGGTCCGTGCCGACTGCGACGCCGCCGGCTGCGACGCCGCCGACTCCGACCCAGCACGGCCCCCATTCCGCGCCAGTCCAGACCTATCGGAAAAAGAAGGAGTCGTTTCTGAGCGAGCTGTTCGACTTTTAGACGCTCCGAAGCGAAGCGTTGGCCTGAAGCGGGAGTGAGGGAACGACCAGACGGATCAGCGCATCGACGGCCACGGCCCACCGCCCCTTCGGCCGCACCAGGAGCGGGTTGACGTCGAGCTCGACGAGGCGCGTCCTTCGGCGAGCGCATAGGATTGCACCGCGAGGATCGCGTCGACGGCCGCGAAAACGTCGCCCGCCGGCGGGCCGCGATAGCCTCGAAGCAGCGCCGACACCTTGAGCGCGGCGAGCGCCGTTTCGATCTCGCCGCGGCCCGCGGGCAGCATCAGGACACGCCGGTCGCCGACCAGCTCGTTCAGAACGCCGCCAGCACCGACGACGAGGTGAAAACCGAGGACGGGATCGCGGCCGACACCGATGATCAGCTCGGCGACTGCGTCGGTCACCATGGTGTCGACGACGAGAAGCTGCTCCTGGCTGAGGCCGAAATCCATCAGCGGTTCGGCATCGCGATACGGCGGCCGGCGGCTTCGGGCCGCGGCAGAGCGGCGTGGAGCCCGGCCAGCTCCTTGATGCGGGCCAGCACATCGGGCCGCGCGGCGCAGGCGCGGCCTTCCTTGGCATTCACATGCAAGAACATCTGCTCGGCGCTCGCCAGGACGCTGTCATCCGCGGTCTTGTGCAGACTATGAAACAGGTGCATGCGCTTGTCGTCAGCGCCGAGCACCTGGGTCGTGACGTGAATCGGCTCGCCCTCGTGCACCTCGCGGCGGTGCATGATGTGCGTCTCGACCGTGTAGTAGCTCATGCCCGCCTGCAGATAGGCGGCGTCGATACCGACATGGCGCATGGTGGCGTCGGTCGCGTCGCCGAACACCTGGAGATAGCGGCTCTCGGCCATGTGGCCGTTGTAGTCGACCCAGGCCGGATCGACCCGCGTGCGGATCAGGCAGAGCGGCTCGCCCGGCTTGGCGGAGGGCGCCGCGGTCGCGCCGGCGAACTTGAAGAGGCGCTCCTCGAAGGATTTGAGCGTGGCACCCGCGCCGAAATCATGGCCACGCAGCGCCTGGAAGATCGAGACTAGGCAATCGTCGCGCTTGCGCTCGAGCTCGCGGATCGAAGCCGTGCCGGCCTGGGCGTCCGACTGGGCGACGATCTTCTCGAGCAGCTCCTCGTCGAGATCCGGCACCTCCATCAGCTTGGTCCACGGCCACTTCAGCGTCGGTCCGAACTGCGCCATGAAGTGGCGCATGCCTGGCTCGCCGCCGGCGATGCGGTAGACGAGGAAGGTGCCCATGAAGGCCCAGCGCAGTCCCGGGCCGAAGCGCACGGCGTCGTCGATCTCGGCGGCCGTCGCGACATCGTCATGGATGAGCCAGAGCGCCTCGCGCCACAGCGCCTCCATCAGCCGGTCGGCGATGAAGCCGTCGATCTCCTTGCGCACATGAAGCGGGTGCATGCCGATCGCGCGGTAGAATTCCATCGCGCGCTGCTTGGTCGCGTCGCTCGTCTTGTCGCCGCCGCATACCTCGACCAGCGGCATGAGATAGACGGGATTGAACGGATGGCCGACGACGAAGCGCTCGGGACGCACCATGCCTGACTGCAGCCGCGAGGGCAGCAAGCCCGAAGTCGACGACGCGATGATCACGTCCGGCCGCGCCACCTTGTCGGCGCGGGCCAGCAGCGGGATCTTGACCTCCTCGTTCTCGGGCAGGCTTTCCTGGATGAAGTCGGCGCACGCCGCCGCTTCCTCGATGCTGCGCACGACGCGGATGGTGCCGATGTCGGTCAGCGGCGCCAGCGTCATCCTGGCATAGGCGCGGCGCGCATTGGCCATGACCTCGCCAACCTTGCGTTCCGCCTCGGGGTCGAGATCGCAGATCACGGCATCGTGGCCGGTCAACGCCGCGCGCGCGGCCCAGCCGGCGCCGATGACGCCGCCGCCCAGGAGGCCGATGGTCTTGATGGTGGTCATCCCCGCTTCACCAGCTTGAGCTTCTTGCGCACTTCCTGAGGCTCGAGCAGGCGAACGTTCATGGCGCGCAGGATGTTGACGGCGCGTTCGACGAGCTGCGCGTTGGTCGCCATCACTCCCTTGGAAAGGTAGATGTTGTCCTCGAGCCCGACGCGGACATTGCCGCCGGCGATCGCGGCCATGGCAACGAAGGGGAGCTGCATGCGGCTGATCGAGAAGCCGGAGAAGATGGCGCCCGGCGGCAGCGCGTGGACCATGGCCATGAAGGTGCTGGGATCGTCCGGCGCGCCATAGGGAATGCCCATGCAGAGCTGGATCATGACCGGATCGTCGATCAGCCCCTCGCGGATCAGGTCCTTGACCATGACGAGATGGCCCGTGTCGAACACCTCGAGCTCGGGACGGATGCCGAGCGACTGCACGCGCTTGGCCATGGCGCGCAGCGCGTCGGGCGTGTTGACCATGACATAGTCGCCGCCGGCAGCGAAATTCATCGAGCCGCAGTCGAGCGTGCAGATCTCCGGCAGGAGCTGCTCGACATGGGCGAGACGCTCGGTGGCCCCGGCCATGTCAGTGCCGTTGCCGACCGGCAGCGGCCGCTCGACACCGCCGAAGACGAGATCGCCGCCCATGCCGGCGGTGAGATTGATCACGACATCGGTGCCCGAGGAGCGGATGCGCTCGACCACCTCGGCATAGAGCTTGGGATCGCGCGCCCCCTTCCCCGTCTGGGGATCGCGCACATGGATGTGCGCGATGGCCGCACCGGCCTTGGCCGCGTCTATTGCCGAAGCCGCGATCTGCTCCGGCGTCACCGGCACCTTGTCGGACTTGCCTGTCGTGTCGCCCGCGCCGGTGACGGCGCAGGTGATGAATACGTCCCAGTTCATTCCTCTTACTCCCTCCCTCGCCGCAGGCGGGGGAGGGTTGGGGTGGGGGCCGTTGCGGCACGGCACTCACAACCCTTCGGGCCCCCACCTCGATCCTCCCCCGCGCTTCGCGCAAGGGAGGAAGACTCTACCCCGGCCATCTCTGACTTACCCTCGAAGTTCGCCTTGCGCTTCTCGGCGAAGGCTCGCACGCCCTCCTTGGCGTCTCCCGAGCGGATCGCCTTGTCGTAGGTCGGCAGTGTGCCGCTGCGGATGATGTCGAAACCTTCGCGCATACTCTTGCCCTCCATGGCGCGCAGCGACTCCTTGAGCGCCTGGATGGTCAGCGGCGCGCCGCCGGCGATGCGCTCGGCCCAGTCGCGCGCGGTCGCCATGAGCTGGTCCTTGGGCACGACCGCGTTGACCAGGCCGAAGCGCGCTGCGCCGTCCGCCTTCATGCGTCGTGCCAACAGAAGAAACTCGACCGCGATGTTGTAGGGCAGCCGGCGCGGCAGGCGCTGGATGCCCGCCCGAGTCCGGCAAGATGCCGAGCGGCAGCTCAAGCATGGCGAACTCGGCAGGCTCGGCCGCGATCAGCAGATCGCATGCGAGCGCGAGCTCGAAGCCGCCGCCGAGCGCATGGCCGTTGATCGCGGTAATCACCGGCTTGTTCAGATCCCACAATTCGGTCAGGCCGGCGAAGCGGCCGGGCCCATAGTCGATCTCCCACCACTTGCCGGCCTCCTCGCCCTCATGCGCGGCCTTGAGGTCCCAGCCGGCGGAGAAGATGCGGTCGCCCGCCCCGGTGACGATGCCGACGCGCAGCTCCGGATCGTCGCGCAGCAGCACGAAGGCGCGGCCGAGCGCGCGGCTCGCCTCGGTATCGATCGCGTTGACCTTGGGCCGGTCGAGCGTCACTTCGAGCACGTGGCCGCGCCGCTCGACGCGCATTGGGCTGGTCATGCCATCCTCGCCAAACCCCGCCCCTTTGCCAAACTCCGACCGGGCACCGGAAGGTGATGATGCCGCCGCCCCGATCGGGCGTTCTGGCCTGCGCGCGACCCGGGCTGGCCAGAATGCACCGGCCGGCCTTGTACTTCCAGGGGCCAAGCTCGGCCAGGGCGGACGACGCCGTCGGGTCAGCCCCCCTTGTCGGTCGGCGACCCGGTCGCGTGTCGGCCGCTGCGCCATTCCGTCACGACGGTGACGAGGCCGCCGAGCATGATAAAGCCCGCGCCGACGAAGACGGCGACCCGGGGAACGTCACCCCAGATCACGAAGGAGAAGAAGAAGGACCAGAGCAGCGTCGTGTACTCGAAGGGCGCCATCAGCGACGGCGGCCCGTAGCGGTAGCCCTCGAACAGAAAATTCTGTGCGCCGAAACCGACCATGCCCAGCGCGAACATGGCGATCAACACCGGCCAGGGCGGCGTGATCCAGAAAAAGATGGCCGGTCCGATGCTGCCCAGCACGAAGACGACGCTGTTGCTCAAAAGCTGCACGTCAGTCGTCTCGACCAAGCTGATCTTGCGCAGCAGGATGCTCGAATAGCCCCACACCATCGCCGAGGTGAGTGCCAGCGCCGCTGCCGGGCTGACGCCGTCGATGCCGGGATTGCAGGCGATGACAATGCCGGTGAAACCGATCGCGGCGGCGACCCAACGTTGCGTCGACACGCGCTCCTTGAGCAGCCAGCCGGACAGAGCGATGGCGAGCAGCGGACCCGCGAAATAATAGGTCACCAACTCGGCGAGCGGCAGGTCGCGCGCGGCCGTGTAGTAACCGATCCATGCCGTCAGCAGCACGATGCTGCGCCACACCACCAACTTGATGTACGGTGAGCCGGCGGTGCGACGGATCAAACTGGTTCCGCCCGTCCCGACCGCAAGCGAAAGCGTCATCAGGCTGCGAATGAACAGGACCTGCCAGACCGCATAGATTTCGACGAACCACTTGGTCGCCGCGTCCTGGATCGAGAACAGCGCGTAGCCGATGAAGGCAAGAACGCAGCCGACCAGGCCAAGAGAGGGCAACCGCGCCGACAACGAGCGCACGATGTGCTCGGTAATTGTCACAAGGGTCTCGGCCTGAAGGCGTAGCAGCGTGGGGGCGAAGAATCAGCGTCGAGGATTCATAACACTTCCCGGTGCCAACGACCCATGAATTGAGTTATCGCCCCTCAATACAAGCGCGGCCGCGCTAGCGGCTGACGTAGCGCAGGATGGTTTCGATCGTGATCCGGCGGCGCGCGGCGAGCACGGCCGGCGAGGACATGTCGCGCTTGAAGATCGTCGAGAAGGTGAAGCGGTTCGACACGTTGAAGAAGCAGAGCGCACTGATCGACATGTGCAGGTCGAGCGGATCCAGTCCCTCGCGAAACGCGCCGGAGCGGACGCCGCGCTCGTAGATGCCGCGCAGCGCGTCGATGGCCGTCACGTTCAGGCGCTGGATCATCTTCGACTTCGCCAGGTACTTCCCCTCGTGGATGTTCTCAGTCATCACCAGGCGGGCGAAATCGGGATGGGCGAGGTGGTAGTCGAAGGTCGAGCGGACGATTTGCGCCAGCCCGTCGGCCGGTGACAGGCGCTCGAGGTCGAGCGCGCTCTCCGTGTGGCGGATGTGCGCATAGGCCTCCTCGAGCACCTTGAGATAGAGCCCCTCCTTGCTGCCGAAGTAGTAGTAGATCATCCGCTTGCTGGTACGCGTGCGGTCGGCGATCTCGTCGATGCGTGCGCCGCTGAGGCCCTTGGCGGCGAACTCGCCGGTCGCGGCCGCGACGATGTCCTGCCTGGTTTTCTCGGGATCGTTCGTGCGCGGCGGTCGTCCGAGGTTGCGTCGCCGGCGCGGTGTCGCGGGTTGCAGGCTCATGTCCCGTGCTTTTGCGTGGTGCGGCCGTTCCTGTCAACGCCCGTGCGGGGGCCGCGCGGCACCCGCATTGACAAACTAACTGTTTCGTACATTATCGCCGTGTGGCCATAAGAATCCAAGGAGGAAACGCCATGAGCCAGATCACCCGTCGCTCCGTATTGTCAGCCGGCGTCGCCACCGCGGCCATGGCCGGCGTGGCCGGTGCGTTTGCCCAGGCGGCCCTTGCCCAGGCAAAGCCGAAACTGCGCTGCGCCGCGGTCTTCACCGATCAGGACATCCGGGCCGAAGCGTTCCGCGCATTCGGCAAGGAAATCGGCGACATGTTCGATTTCGAGGCGTTCTTCGGCGGCACGCTGTTCAAGCAAGGCACCGAGTTGGTCGCCATGCAGCGCGGCAACCTGGAGATGGCGAACATCGCTCCCCAGGATATCTCCAAGCAGATCCCGGCCTGGTCGATCCTGACCGCCGCCTACCTGTTCCGCGATGCCGATCACCTGCAGAAGACCTTCAACGGCCCAATCGGCACCGAGTTCAAGAAGATGGCGCGTGACCAGCTCGGCGTTCACATCCTGACGCCGGTCTATTTCGGCACGCGCCAGGTCAATCTGCGGGGAACCAAGAAGGTCAACACGCCGGCTGATATGGCGGGCGTCAAGCTGCGCATGCCGCCCGGCGAAGCCTGGCAGCTCCTCGGCGAGTCGATGGGCGCGAACCCGACGCCGGTGGCCTTTGCCGAGCTCTATACCGCGCTGCAGTCGGGCGCGGTCGACGGCCAGGACAATCCGCTGCCGACGAGCCGCACCATGAAATTCCACGAGGTGACCAAGCAGTTCGTGCTGACGAACCACCTGGTCGGCTATGACGTGTTCTCGGTTGCGGCCAAGACCTGGGACGGCATGAAGCCGGATCAGCAGGCGAAGTTCCAGGCCGCGGCCGAAAAGACGATCGCCGGCAGCACCGCCAAGCACCTGGCGCAAGAGAAGGAAATGGTCGACTACTTCAAGTCGCAGGGACTTGAGGTCTATAGCCCCAATGTCGATGCCTTCCGCGACAGCGCACAGAAGAAATACCTCGCATCGGCCCTGGCCAAGGACTGGCCGGCCGGCATGCTGGATCGCATCAACGCAGTCCGCTAGGCAGAGCACTTGCCGGAGCCGGCCGGTCATCGGGTGGTGACCGGCCGGCCGGCCGGCCTGATAACATCAGCGCCATGATTCCGGCCCTGGTCGCCGCAGGACGGTGGCTGCGCCGTCGCGCCGAGAACATCGCCGCGGCGCTGCTTGCGACCATGTTCATCGCGTTCCTGGTCCAAATCGTCTTTCGCTACATCTTCAACTGGCCATCAGGCTGGGCATTTGAGCTCAGCATCGTGTGCTGGCTGTGGGGCGTGCTGTTCGGCGCGGCCTTCATCGTCGATGAGAAGGACGAGATCCGCTTCGACGTCATCTATGGCGCCATCCCGCCGACCGCTCGGCGCGTAATCGCCGTGGTCACGGGCATCGCCATGCTGGCCATCTATGGCATGTCGCTGCCCGCGGTCGCCGACTACGTGGCGTTCATGAAGGTCGAACGCACGGCCTATCTCAAGATCCCGTTCAATTGGCTGTACTCGATCTACGTCGTCTTCGCGGTCGCCGTTCTGGTGCGCTATGCCGTGCTGGTATGGCGCGCGATCAGTCGAGGCGCGGCCCCATCGGCCGGCGCCGGCGACGCACGCGGCCGATGAACCTCGCCAGCCCCTTCGCGCTGACGGTCTGGGCGCTGATCGCGTTGTCCCTGCTCGGACTGCCGATCGGCCACGCCATGATCGCCGCATCGATCCTCTACCTGCTCCTGGCAGGCCAGGATATGGGCCTGGCGGCCGAGCAGCTGCTCAACGGCCTCTACAACAGCTACGTGCTGCTCGCCGTGCCACTGTTCCTGTTCGCGGCCGAGCTGATGAGCATCGGCAGCATGTCGGACCGCCTCCTGCGCTTCTGCAACGCGCTGGTCGGACGATTCCGCGGCGGCCTCGCCCATGTCAACATCGTGCAGAGCGTGATCTTCGCGGGCATCTCGGGATCCGCGATCGCCGACGTGGCCGGAACTGGCCGCGTCATCATCGACATGATGACGCGGAACGGCCGCTACACCGCAAGCTTCGCTGCCGCCGTCACTGCGGCTTCAGCCGTGATCGGCCCGATCATTCCGCCGTCGATCCCGATGGTGCTCTACGCCCTCGTCGCCGACGCATCGATCGGATACCTGTTCCTGGGCGGTGTCATTCCCGGCCTGCTCATGGCCGCCGCGCAGATGGCCGTCATCGCCTTGCAGGCCAGCAAGCGCAACTTCCCGGTCGAGGAAAAGGTGCCGCTGCGCGAATGGCCGAAGCTCACCGTCGAGGCGTTTCCAGCGCTCATGATGCCGGTCATCCTGCTCGGCGGTATTCGCATCGGCGTGACGACGCCGACCGAAGCGGCCGCGGTCGCTGCGGCCTATGCCTATCTCATCTCGCTCTTCCTCTATCGCAGCATCACGGCGCGGCAGACCTATATCGCGGTGCTCGCCAGCGCGCGCTCGACGGCGTCGATCGGCATGCTGATCGCCGGCGCGCTCGCCTTCAACTACGTGGTCACCATCGAGAACATCCCGCAGGCGGTGAAAGCCGTCCTCAGCGCCTACGATCTCTCGCAGACGACGTTCCTCATCGCGGTCAACATCATCCTGCTGGTCCTCGGCTGCCTCCTGGAGGGCAGCACCATCCTGCTGGTCATCGTGCCGATCTTCGTGCCGACCGCGCAGGCGCTCGGCATCGACCTCGTGCACTTCGGCGTGGTCGTGGTGTTCAACATCATGATCGGCCTGGTGACCTCGCCCTATGGCCTGCTGCTGTTCATCGTCGCGCGGATTTCCGAAACTCCGCTCGCGTCGATCGTCCGGGACACCCTGCCCTTCGTCTGGGCCATGATCGTCGCCCTGATCATCATCACCTTCGTGCCGGACACGGTGCTGTGGATCCCGCGCATGTCGGGCTACCAGGGCTGATGCGATGCCGGAACGGGATGGCATGCCATGAAACGGCGGGCGCTGCTCGGCTTGATCGGCTCGAGCATCGGCCGATCCATCTCGCCCGCCATGCACGAGGCGGCCGGGGCGGCTCTGGGCATTGATGTCCGCTACCATCTGATCGATACGCAAGAGCTCAGCTTCGGGCTGGAAGACTTGCCGCACATGCTCGACGGTGTCCGCCGACTGGGCTTTGCCGGCGTCAATGTCACGCATCCGTTCAAGGAAGCGGTCGCGGCCTACCTTGATGGACTGGAAGGCGCCGCGCGCATCGTCGGTTCGGTCAACACGATCGTCGTGCGCAATGGCCGCCTGATCGGCAACAACACCGACCACTCCGGGTTCCTCGCCGGCTGGCGCAGAGTGTTCGGCGACCGCAAGCCGGGCCGCGTGGCGCTCGTCGGCGCGGGCGGAGTCGGTCGTGCCATGGCCCACGGCCTCGCAGCACTCGGCTGCGAGAAATTGCGGGTCTTCGACCTGAAACCGGAGCGGGCGGCGGCCTTGGTGCAGCACCTGCGGATCGCACATCCGGACCTTGCAGCCACGCTGGCCAACGACATGATGACGGCATTGGCCGATTGCGACGGAATCGTCAACGCGACGCCGATCGGCAGCTTCGCCTATCCGGGCCTGCCGGTTCCAGGCGAAGGACTCGCCGGCCGCGCCTGGGCGGCCGACGCCGTCTACACGCCGCTCGAAACCCGCTTCGTCGCCGCCGCAAGAGGCGCCAGGCTCGCGGTCCTGACCGGCCAGGAGCTGGCGATCGGACAGGCGGTCGACGCCTTTGCCTGCTTCTTCGGCCAGCCGGCGCCGGCCGAAATCATGCGGGCCACCTTCGAGCGCGAGCTTCGCCGCGGCGAGAGCGGTCTCGAAGTCGCTTCCGGTCGATGACGATGCCGGACGCCGGATTCCTGCTGATCTGGAGCGACATCGATGAAGCGGCCGAAACCGACTATCTCCACTGGCTGATGCGCGAGCACACGACGGAACGCCTCGCCACGGAAGGCTTCATCGCGGTGCGCGTGTTCCGCTCGCTCGTCGCGAATCCTCGTCGATACCTCATCAACTATGAGCTCGGATCCGCGGCGGCGATAAGCAGCCCCGACTATGTCAGCAAGTTGAACAATCCCACGCCGTGGACGCGGCGGATCATGCCGCAGCTTCGGAATTTCATCCGCGGCGGCGGGAGCGTCGCCTGCTCGGCCGGCCTCGGCCGGGGCGGCTATGTCGCGGCCTTGCCCTGCGCCGCGCTCGTTCGGGCCGATGACGTGCGTCTGGTGGAGGCGCTTGCGAGATGCGACCGCATTGCGGCCGTGCGCCTCTACGAGACCGATCGAGCCCGGACGTCGATCCGCACGACCGAGAAGGAAACGCGCGGCATGGGTCGAGGAGCCGACGATCAGTCCTTCGCCTGCGTCCTGCTCATCGAAGGCAGCGATGCCGACGCGGTACGCGCGGCGCACGCGCGACTGCCCGGCCTTAGTCCCGACAGCGCGTTCGAGAAGGACGCCGACCCGGCGATCTATGGAGCTGTCTTCGCGCTCGACAAGCGGATGCTGCCCTAGACCTCGAGGCAGGACCTACTTCGCGCCGGCGGGCGCCGGAAACCTGCCGACCCAGAACTCGGCGATCTCGCGTCGGCGCGCCAACCAGATACGGTCGCCGAGCTCGGCCAGCCGCTCGAACAGGCGCTCGATCGCCCAGAAGCGCGCCGGCCGTCCGCAGATTCGCAGATGCAGGCCAATGTTGAGCAGCCGCGTCCGACCGCGCTCCGCCTCGGCGAGCAGCAGATCGAGCGCGCAATTGAGATAGTCGAGAAACTCGCGCGCGCCGGCGAATCCATTGGGGTGATAGAACTTCATATCGTTGGTATCGAGCGCATAGGGCACGACGAGGATCGGCCGGGACGGGCTCGTGTCCCAATAGGGCAGATCGTCGTCCCAGCCGTTGGAATCGTAGAGAAAGCCCAATTCGGCGAGCAACGCGCGCGTATGCAGGCTCTGCGAGCCGCGACACATGAAGCCGAGCGGCCGCACACCGGTCGCGGCTTCAATGACGTCCCGGGTCTTGACGATGTCCGCGCGCTCGACCTTCGGATTGTCGTAGCCGACATGGGCCGTCCAGCGCCAGCCATGGACGGCCGGCTCATGGCCGCGCGCGATACAGGCGCGCGCAAGCTGGGGCGTGCGCTCGACGGCCCGACCGCACATGAGAAACGTCGCGGGCAGCTCGTGGCGGTCGAGCGCATCGAGGAAGCGCGGCAAGCCGGCGCGCATGCCATAGGCGAACAGCTCCTCCATGCCCAGATCGCGCACGCCGGCAGGCACGATGCTGGTCACCTCGCCGATGCGCTCATTGTGCGGGTCGCCATTCTCGATGGTGAGCTCCGCACCCTCCTCGTAGTTGACGTTGATCGAGACGGCGAGCCGCGCGCCGTTCGGCCACTGCGGCGCGGGCTGATCGAGCCCGTATCCGACGAGATCGCGCTGGCGCATGGCAAAAGCTCCGTCCGGTTCCGCTGCCAAGATACCTGTCTCACCCTGAAGCTGTCGAAGGGTGAGGATCTGCCCACCCACTGGCGCGGACCCGTCGCCTCAATTAACCTTGAGTCAAACAGGGATCGTCGACCGTCGGGGTCGGACAGAAGAAGGAGACTTGCGCCATGAGCAGCATCACCAGGCTGAGCCGCCGCCGCTTCGCGCAGCTGACCGCGGCCGCGGCGGCATTCACGGCGGCACCCGCCATCGTCAAGGCGCAGGGTGCGCGCGAACTCGTCATCATCTCCTATCCCGGCAAGCTGCAGGAGCCGCATCGCTGGCTCGCCGACCAGATGGAGAAGCGCCATGCCGGGCTCAAGATCCGCCTGGCGCCGTCGGACAGCCAGGACATCGTCGCGCAGATCAAGGCGGCACAAGGCCATTCGCCGTTCGACGCCATGCCGAACGACGAGCCGCCGCACCTGATCGGCATCAAGGAAGGCTATATCCAGAAGCGCAGCGACGCGGGCCTCAAGAATCTCGGCAGCGTCTATCCCGAGCTGCTGGCCAAGAGCGACGGTTACGGCATCCCCGCGACCTATTCGCTGGTCGGCATCGCCTACAACTCCTCGGTCATCAAGAACCCGCCGGAGAGCTGGGCCGATCTGTGGAAGCCGGAGTTCAAGGGCAAGGTCGGCATCGCGCGCACCTCGTCGAACCTCGGCCTCGCCACGCTGTGCATCGCCGCCAAATCGTTCGGCGGCTCGGAGAGCAATCTCGCGGTCGGCTGGGACCGCCTCAAGATGCTCGAAGGCAAGGCGGCGCGCTCGCCCGCCATCCTGACCCAGATGCTGGAACGCGAGGAGATCGCGATCGCGCCCCTGTGGAACAACAACACGGCTGCCGCTGCCGAAAAAGGATTGCCGATCAAGTTCGTCATGCCCAAGCCCGGCGCGATCGCCATTCTTTCCTTCTTCTCCGCGATCACCAACACGCGCCATCCCGAGCTGGTCAACGAATGGCTCGACGGCATTCTCAGCGCCGAGTATCAGGCGAAAGCCGCCGACGCGCCCTACTTCTTCGGCCCGACCGTCAAGGGCGTCACGGTGCCCGCAGCGGCGCGACCCTACACGCCCTCGACGCCGCAGGAGGTTTTGGCGCTGCAGACCATCGACTGGAACAAGATCGTCCCGGTACGCGGCCAGCTCGTCGAGCAGTTCGATCGTACGTTTGCGATGTAGAGTTTGGAAACCCGGATTCGGCACATCGACCGCTCCTCGCCCTGCACTCTCCCTCGTTGGAGGCGAGTGTGACGCTACGAACTCCCTCACCCCGACTTCGGGGAGAGGGTCGGGGTGAGGGGTCTTGAAGCGCAGCGAACTTGTCCGAGCCAGCAAAGACCACTCTTCCCCCCATGCGCGCGGACATCGCGCGCCAGCCCGATGTGCTGACAGCGCGCGCAGTACGTGCCGGCGAGTTTGCGGCGGCCGGCGCGAAGTACATCGCGCCCGGCCCCGGCGGCCGCGTGATCGTGTCGGGCTGCGGCGACGGCATCTTCGCGGCGCTCGCGGCATCGGCGTTCGCGCGCGCTCGCGGCTTAGACTGGCGTTCGGTCGGCGTGCTCGAGCTGACGCTGGACACGCCTCGCCTGACCAAGGCCGACCGCGTGATCTGCATCTCCATGTCGGGCAATGTCGACCGCACGGTCGAGGCGGCGCGCGCTGCCGAGGCGGCCGGCGCGCCGCTGCTGGCGCTCGTCAATGGCGGCGGCGGGCGGCTCGGTGAGATCGCCGCGGCCAAGCTGTCGCTCGATCTGCCCGATGTTGCGCCTTTCCTGTGCGGTACGGCGAGCTACACGGCGACAGTCGCGGCACTCCAGACAATCGCGGCGGGAGCAGCCGGGCGATCCGGCGATGCCGGCACCGTGGCGGCGGCACGCGATGCGCAGGCGAAGGCGCTTGCTGCTGCCGAGAACCTTCTGCCCGCTGTCGTCGCGCGCGTGCCTGCCAGCGTGCGCCTGCTGTCGGCTGGCGCCGAGCTCGGCACGGCGCAGTACGGCGCAGCGAAGCTGGTCGAGCTGACGCGCATTCCCGCCTGGTCGGCCGATCTCGAGGAGTTCGCGCACAGCCAATACTGGGCGATGCCGACCGACAGTCTCGTGGTCGTCATTGCCGCCGACGCCACACTCGCGCGCTATGCCAGCGAATCGTGCGAGGCGCTGGGTGAGTTGGGCGTCGCAACGCTCGCCATCGACACCGCGGCAACGCCGGTGGCGGCCGCGCGCTTTCGCGTGACTTTGCCCGTGCTGGCGCCGGAGCTGGCGCCGCTGGCCACCGCGTTGCCGCTCCAGCTCCTGGCCTACCACCTGGCCGAGGCGACCGGTCTCGATCCGAATACGCGCATGCATCTCAAGGGCGATGAGCTGCGCTTCCGCGTCAGCCGAAAGCTGACGCGGCGCTCGCTGATCGGCACAGGTCATTGATGCCGCGGGTTGCCGCCATCGGCTACCTTTCCATCGACACGATCGAGGCCGATGGCAAACGGCATGCCGGCGTGCCGGGTGGCGCTGCACTCTATGCCGCGCTCGGCGCCCGCGCGGCCGGCGCCGACGCGACGTTGATCGTCGCTGCCGGCGAGGATTGGTCGGCGACATGGTTCGATCGATTGATCGCACTCGGCATCGACGTCGTCGTCGAATGGCGACCCGGTCCGACTCGGCGCGCGCGACTTGCCTACATGGCCGACACGCGACAATCCAATCACCACGCCGACGATGCGTGGTGGCAGCGAACGGCAGCGCTCGCCCCCGCATTACCTATGTCGATCGGCGCTGACGTTCTCGTCGCCGGACCAATGGCCGCAACGACGCTCGCGAGCGCGATCACTTTGGCGGAGCGCGAGGGCGTGCCCGTCGTGTGCGATACGAGCGAGGCTTTTGCCGGCCGCCAGGCATCCGCTTTGCTCGCTCTCTTGCCGCGCATCAACACCTTCGCGCCAAGCCGCGAGGAAACCAGCCTGATCATGCCGGGCCTGTCAGACGACGATGCGGCACTCGGCCTCGCCACCCGCGGTTGCCGGGTCTTACAGAAGCGCGGGCCCGATGGCGCGCTCGCCGTCGATGGCAGTGATGTCGCGACCATCGCCGCGCCGCCCACCAGGGTGGTCGATGCAACGGGTGCCGGCGACGCGACGGTGGGGGCGCTTGCGGCGGCTTTGGCACAGGACGAGCCCTTCTTTGCCGCGGCCGAGGCGGCGCTCGGCATCGGGGCGCGCACGGTGAGCGCCATCGGGCCGGTGGCGCTCGGTCTCGACTTCGCACGAGCTTCCTGATGGCCCATATCGAGATCCAGGGCGTCGCGAAGAGCTTCGGCGCGCTCCACGTGCTGCAGGACTGCACGCTCAGCGTCGACAAGGGCACGGTGCTGACGCTGCTCGGCCCGTCGGGTTGCGGCAAGACCACGCTGCTGCGCGTGCTCGCCGGCTTCGCCGAGCCGGATGCCGGACGCGTCCATGTCGGCGGCGTCGACATCACGGACACGGCGCCGAGCCGGCGCCAGGTCGGCTTCGTGTTCCAGAACTATGCGCTGTTTCCGCATCTGACGGTGGCCGGCAACGTCGCCTATGGGCTCAAGGTCCGGCGCGTCGGTCGCGCGGCGATCAGAGAGCGTGTGTCACGTGCGCTCGACCTGGTCTCGCTCGCCGGCCTCGACGATCGCTACCCGGCGCAGCTCTCGGGAGGCCAGCAGCAGCGCGTCGCCATCACGCGCGCGCTCGTGCTCGAGCCGCAGGTGCTACTGCTCGACGAGCCGTTCAACGCGCTCGACCTCAAGCTGCGCCAAGCCATGCAGATCGAGCTGCGCAAGCTGATCGGCCGCGTCGGCATCACCTCGATCTTCGTCACCCACGACCAGGGCGAGGCGATGACCTTGTCCGATACGGTCGCGGTCATGCGCGCGGGACGGATCGAACAGCTCGGGCGGCCGCTCGAGATCTACGACCGGCCGGCAACCGAGTTCGTCGCCACCTTCATCGGTCGCGCCAATGTGCTGCCGGCCCGTGCACACGGCGGCATCATCGAGGGCATGCCCGACCTCGACGCGCGCGGCAACGAGGGTGAAGTGGCGCTGGTCGTGCGACCGGAGAATCTGGCGCTCGCCGACGGCGCGGGCCCGGGCTGGAGCGGCCGCGTCGCCTTCGCGAGCGCGATCGGCCCGACCGTCGAGTACGAGATCGATATCGGCGCAGCCGAGCCGCTGCGCGTCGCCGCTCAGCGCCGCGCCGGTGAAACGTTGCTGGCGGCCGGCGCCACCATGCGCGCGACGATCATCGAGCCCAGCGCGTGCATCGTGCTGCCGCGCTAAGCCGCTTGTAGCGGCGCATCCGGCACCCTGCCCTCCTGCACGCCATGGCAGGCGACGAGCGCGCCTTCGGGTGTCGGCAGCGGCTCGGGCCGCTCGGCCTTGCAGCGCTCGTTGGCGAACGGGCAGCGCGGATGGAAGG